>CAMTON010000064.1 GCA_947074105.1 uncultured Bacteroidales bacterium | reverse complement strand
TGACGAAGTGGAATTCACAGGTACTGACGGTAATACTATCGTTAAAGAGGGTCTTCAGGATTGGGGAGCTTATACTACTAATCAGTGTGTTTCTTTCATCGCTCATTTCGATGCTGAGGGAAAACTTCTTAATGTAGGAACTATCACTCCAACTGTTAATCCTGAATTAAACACAGATGAAACATTTTTATTGGCAGAAGACGGGGATTTATATTGTAAAATAAATTCAATATTTTTTGTAAATGAAAAACTTTATGCGTCTTGTTCTTACACAAGTCAGATATCTAACTCAGAAGGAACAGAAACGATTACTTCTGGTTATTTAAATATGTGGGGAATGATTATGTTATATAAGGCAGCCGCTATTATTGAGCTTGATGAAAATCTTGAAGCTAAGTCATTTCCATTTTCAATAACAGGTCCTGGCAACTTAGAGGATGAGCAGCAGGTGAATTCAATTTACGCTACGTCTGATAATTCAGATATTTATATCGGAGTTGTTACAACCGGTATATCTAATTATAAATCATTTGAAACAAACGGCAGCCTGTCATTTACCAATACAGGTGATGGAACAAGAGGTTATGGTTATTCTGTATTTAAATTGAATGCTGATGATAAATCTACACTATGTAAATCATGGGAAAATGTTTCAGACGAATATTCTACTGTTGATAATATTAATAAAATCAAACAGACGAATGATGATCTTATCTTAGGAGGAACTTTTATAACGACTCTTGCATTCGACAATACTAAGACTCCTGTAGGTGCTGACGATATGTATGTCGTTTCTCTTAGCAAATCAGATCTTTCTCTTAACTGGGCGACTGTAACAAACTTCGATGAAGGTCTTGCTACTCAGAAAGAAGAGATATTCACAGGCCTTGAAGTTGCAGGAAACAATATCTACCTTTCTGGTTACGGAGCTGCAAAAGCAGATCATGCACTTGAAACTCCGCTTTCTTATATTCTTAATGCTGAAACAGGAGATATCAAAGCAGTAAACGACGACAACTATACATTCGGTGTTGCTGCGACTCTTGACGGTAGCAAAATTGCTACAGCTTACAGCGCGGGAGAGCCTACAAGCATCTCTTTCTCTGATTTCAATATCGAAGCGGCTATCGAAGCAGGTATCGAAGATGTTTACGGCGACGCATCTGTAAATGTTGTTGCATATCCTAACCCTGCTACAGATATTCTTAACTTCTCTCAGATCTGTAATGTGGAAATCTTTACAATCGACGGGAAATCTGTAACTTCTGCTTATGAAGTATCATCTGTTGATGTAAGAGCACTTAATGCAGGAATCTATTTCGCTGTAATTACAGTTGACGGAAAAACTTCTACAGTAAAAGTTATCAAAAAATAATCCGTCATAGGAATAAAATACGGAATAACGGATTTCATATCCTTAAAATCAGAAAAGAGCGACTCATCACGAGCCGCTCTTTTTCATTATGACAAGATTTTCACCTTGCCATTGCATTTATATTTGCTTACTAAAACTTATGTATCGTTAGTTTCCATAGTTTATTTAGCGCATAGAATTGATATTGGTATAGCAAGTTTTTCTATCTCGTCAGCGGAAATACCGTCTCCGTCATCAACAAAAAGATTTATTGGCATACGGTGCTCTCTGTTAATTGAAGAAGCATATACTGAGCCTGATGTTATTGTGGAAAATATGATTTCAGGATCATCACCTTTTGATTCTATAAAAATCCCTTCAAGGACATGCTTATGGTTGTTTAAGGGCCTAAGTAAAGATAAAGGCTCGGTCACAATAACAGGATTATGGCCACTGTTTAAAGCCACGACTCTGATTGGAACTACAAAAGTTTCATATACACCATTTCCGGAGTCGTCTTTAGGAACATAATAACGCAAGACTATTTTTGCATTATAGTCGGCAGGATTGAATTCAGAAGATATTTCACTCATATTATTACTCCGGGAAAAGACCGGGAAGATAATTGTTGAATCGTCTGTTATCCCGGCCTTGAAATCTTCAGAAGAAAGAGCAAATGATATATTTACAAATGCGCTCTCCCGGAGCTCCGCCAATGAACTCTTATCATTGGTACAGGAGAAAAATGAAAGAAAAAGAACTGCATTTAAAAAATGTAGGATTCTTTTCATAGATCAAGTTAAAGTTTAGGTTATCACAGTATAATTTAATATACATCCTATAAACAAACGAAATCGAAAAATGTTTATAAAAAATTTAATATTTATCATATTATTTAATATAAAGATCGGTTTTGTAGCATTTTAGTATTAATATAGGTGAAAATAGTTCAAAAATAAAGCCTCCTTAGAATGGGAAAACAAATTTCCCGCTCTAAGGAGGCTTTTATATTTTAATATCAGTTATCAGAATTCAGCATCTGTTCCGCCGTCAACGTCAGTCATAGGAGTGTCGTTGATATCAGTAACAAGCATATTACCTGAATAATTGAAAGTAACGGTTTTGATTGTATTTGCTCCAACCTGATAGTTGAATGTGCGCTGATCAAGAGGAGTCTGTCCGTTAACGTTACCTGTAAGATTAAACATGCTTATCTTAACATTGAAGTTATTTATTGTTTCACCATTTGAGTTAACAAGATATTCTGTCCCTGTAGTCCACTGTTCAAGAGTTTCACCTTTCTGATACTGAGTGAAGTTTCCGTAAGAATTACACGATCCGCCACGATTCCATGAATCTTTCAGCCAGTGGAATACATTGGAAGGAGTTATCACTTCAACTTTCATTGTAGTTCCTGTTGGCATATCACCTACGATAGCTACGAATTTAGCCGAAATTCTCTCAAGAGTGAATTTCTTAGTGAAAGTGGTCTGCGGAACACTGATAGTTTCTTTTTTGAAGAATGAGTTTTCGTCTGTTACAACAAGATTGTTTTCCTGTTTGTCGTAAACGAATTCGAAATCTTCTTTGTCAGCATAAGTACCGTCGTTAGCAAAACGAACTACAACATCCTGGCCTGCCGGCAGATATACTTTGAAAGCCTGCCCTTCAGTGATTACTCCCTGATAAGGTACTCCGTCTTTCTGATCGAAGTTAAGAGGTGTATTGTTTTTGTCTGTAAAGATGTACTGGATTTTACGTTTAACAGCGCTTGCTCTTGTGATTCCCGAAACAGATTCGTTTGTAAGGAAAGATGAAGCTTCCATTTCACACGCAACAAGATTCACTTCCTGCTGTTCTGTATAATTATCGTCTTTGTCACATGATGCAGCAAGTAAAACAGTAACAGCTGCTAAACCTAAAAATTTGAAACCTTTGTTCATTTTTCGATTGATTAAATGGTATTTTAAAATGTCGTTTATTAAGAAGTCGTAATATCAGATTTATAATCCGGTATAAGATATTAAGTATAGGTAAAATAGAGAATTACACTAATTAAATGATTACCGAGTCTATATCGGTTTTGTAAAACGATTGCAAAATTATAGGATAAATTCCGGAAAAACGTAATTAGTCCATAGTTTGACTTTTATAAAAGTTTATTGAGTAAAAAAATATTCCTTATTGTGAAATAGATGTTATGATTTAAGATTGATATTCTCAATTTCAGAGTTTTTATGACCAAAATTTCAGATTTAGGCATAAGTTCTGCTGCCACCGTACGGTTGCGATATTGTCACCGTACAGTTGCAATATTGTCACTGCACGGTTTTCATATTGTCACTGTACGTCTTTTTTTATAATTAGAGGGGGAAAAAATAAAAGCAGAGACAAAAAGTATGGTAAGGAACGCAGGATTATAAGATTTAATAGTTAAAAAATAATATAAAACCCGCCTTCGGATCGCTTCTTGCAGACGAATTATAAGACAGGAAATGAAAAAGAGAAAAAAAGAAGAAAAAATATTTTTTTATAGAATCCTGATATTGTGAAAATTAGATTTGAGAGTGAAAAAAAGATGAATTTTTTTTGTGCAAAATGTTTGTAGGATATTAAAAACGTTATATCTTTGCAACGCAATCGGGAAACAAAACGACGGCTGAAAGGCCTGAGAAGCGGAAACCGAAAGCTTTTAAACTAATGAGTTGTTCTACGGTGGTAGAACGTAGATCCCTGCGGATGTGGTGTAATTGGTAGCCACGTCAGACTTAGGATCTGATGCCGAGAGGCGTGGGGGTTCGAGTCCCTTCATCCGCACTAAACTCTTAGTTTAAAATTAAAAAGGTCCCTGCGGATGTGGTGTAATTGGTAGCCACGTCAGACTTAGGATCTGATGCCGAGAGGCGTGGGGGTTCGAGTCCCTTCATCCGCACAGAAAGAGCATAAATCGCAAGGTTTATGCTCTTTTCTTTTTTATGCGATTTTGCATTAGCCGGAATGTAGATATAAAAAATGATCCTCTTAAATGACAATTTATACAGTCACTTAAGAGGATTATTATAATGCATTATTTGTAACGCGGAGAAAGTCTGCTTAATGAGATTTTATTTCTTAATCTTCAGAAGAATTATCTTCATCATTAACATCGGATAAGGAAGAATCGAAAATCTTAAATTTTGCTGTGACCTTACCATACTTCAACAGTTCAAGTTCGGTAAACTTATCATCAAATTTAAATCCGTCAGCACCTTCTAAAACCTGAAAAAACGGTTGTTCGATTTCCATGCCCGGACAGGCCATCATCGTTGATCCGCCCATTTTGATATCAATCTTTTCACAGTCAGGTACTTCAAAGCGGCCAAAGAAACGATTGCATGCGCCAACACCGGCAATGGTACTGTCTTTTGCCGAAAAACGAATAGTAAAGTTTTCGCCCTCTTTGAATGTGGTACTTACAACATTATTCATTTCAGTAAGCTGCCACGTATGAGCGTCAAGTTTCTGAATTTCATCTTTAGTCGAGCAACAACCTGCTGTAAGAACTACTGAAAGTGCCCCAAAAATTATTTTTTTCATATTTACTTTTTTAAATCACATTTTAAAAATAGAGTTTATTTTCAATATTTCAAATTTATTATACGGGATGTCATAAATGAATTATATCTGCAGTAGACTCTGATTCATAAATAATATATGTTGATTTAATATGTGATTTTTATTTATTACAGATGTAATAAGCAAGAATTTTTTGCAATCCGATAACATCAACACCTTTTTTAAGATCCTTTTTAATAGGGTCGGGTGCTCCCGCTACCCATATTTTTAATTCGCAATCAAGGTCAAATGTGCCTGCTGTCTCAACGGAAAAGTGATAAATTGATTTGTAAGGCACTGTATGATATTCTTTTTTACTTCCCGTTACTCCTTGTACATCCAGCATAATAAGACGTTTATTCGTGAAAAGCCATTTATCACGATATATCTTAAATGCAGCATGGGGCTCTTCACCTTCAAATAATGTATGTCTGAAATTTTCGTTTATTTCTTCTTCCGATAGTTCTGTGGCATTTCCTGCAATATGACTAAATATATTTTTGATCATAGATTATTAAATTTAAAATTGATTATTCTTTCAAAGGTATAAAATAAATTTTCTGACATAAAAGCAAATTATAATTCATAAGTAAAATCGAATTTACAATTAAATTATATTTCATTATCTGTACTATGTGATGACTCATCCCATATCACTCAACCGGAATATATATTTCAGTCTTCAGTTTTGACGGTTCTGTACGGCGCGGATCGCTGATATATTTCTCAAAACAATAGTTTCCTCGTGTCTCCAGGCCTTTCTTTGCAAGCAGTTCGCCATATATCCTGTCGTAAGCTGCCCCGACTTTGGAATATTCTCCTATATATGTAAAAACGGCGAAACGGCCTCCTTCAATCTCTTTTACACCTATATCATTATTAGGTACGGCAGGTTTACAAATACGAAGACATACGTCACATTTAAGATTTCTGTCTTCCGTGATTTCCGGATTGTCATAATAAAGCGCAAGATGTTCGATACCGGCCGAGAAAAGATTCTGAGTCTTTACTTCCTGCCACATTCTCTGAAACATGGCGGAATAATCTATACCGCTGTAATTGCCCGATGCGCTTATATAAAGCACTGTTTTGGGTTCAAGTTCAACTACCTTTCCTCTTGATAGTTTCACTTCCGGTTTTTCTTTAAGCATTGTCATAGCATGATAACTTTTAGTTAAACGAAATTCTGTAGGTGAGACTTTAAGATGTCGTACGAAAGCTTTGGTAAGAGAGGATGGCATATTATAGCCAACAGTGTAAGCGATGTCGGAAACGTTCATACCTGAATAACGAAGTAGTCTGGCTGCTTTTTCCACTCTCTGACGAATGATGAAAGCTCCGATCGGTTCCCCCAGATATGCGCTCATTATACGGTGAAAATGAAAAGGAGAGAAGGCAGATATTCCCGCAAGTTTTCGGATATCGATATCGCTGTCAAGATTTTCTCTTATATATGCCAGCGCTTTGTCTATGCGATATCTGTAATCTTCTTCTTTTGTCATTCTGTTTTTCATTCTTTTTCCTTTTATAATTTCTGTATCTCTTATGATCCGGCCTTACCTGCCTTTGTAATTTTCTTAATTCTTCTGATGTGAAATTACATAGTTCGTAGTTAACGGGCTTTTCCGGAGTTGCTATGTTGAATGGATATAAAAATAAATTACGGAGAAACCAAGTATCTGTTTTTTATTACAAATGTGATTAGCTTGTTGTACATCCAATAACAGATTCTTAATTATAGATTATTGTTTCAAAAATATAAGATATTTCTTCATAAATAAATTGTAATTCATAAGTTAAACCTGTATCAATGATTTTATAATATCAGCTTAAAGCTGGAAATACAATAACGAATCTGTTTTCTCAAATTTAATTCTGTTATGAATCAGCAATTTTCAGAATAAAAAGATTAATCATTTAGAAATAAATTATTTTACTTTCTAAACTATTTCCACTGGAAACTTGTTTTGTTGGAAAACAGTATTAGCTTTGCGACATAATTTCCATTGGAAAATAAATTCTGAAAATATATAACTTATGAAACACTTAATAATAGGAGGGGTTGCCGGAGGAGCGACAGCAGCAGCCAGAATACGCAGAGCAGACGAATTTGCGGAGATAATAATATTTGAAAAAGGAGAGTATATTTCATATGCCAATTGTGGTTTGCCATATTACATTGGTAATGTGATTTCCGATCGTGAGAAACTTTTTTTGCAGACACCCGCTTCTTTCGGCAAGAGGTTTAATATCGATGTACGTATCAGGAGTGAGGTTATTGCAATTGATACAAAGGCAAAAAGCGTGACGGTGCGCAAAGAGGATGGCTCAACTTATAATGAGGGATATGATAAACTTCTTCTGTCTCCTGGAGCAACTCCGGTACGGCCATCATTGCCGGGAATAGATTCAGACGGAATCTTTACTTTGCGTAATGTGAATGATACCGATCATATTAAGAATTACCTGAATTATCATAAAGTGGAAAATGCAGTGGTTGTCGGTGCCGGATTCATCGGTCTTGAGATGGCAGAGAATCTTCATCATGCAGGATCACATGTATCAGTGGTAGAGATGGGTAATCAGGTTATGGCACCGGTAGATTTTTCAATGGCATCTTTTGTACATGAACATCTGATACACAAAGGTGTCGATTTGTATCTGGAACAGGGAGTCGAACGGTTTGAAAAGAATGGAGATAAGATTAATGTGATCTTTAAGAGTGGTATCTCTATTGAGGCTGATATGGTGATTCTTTCTATTGGTGTCCGCCCTGAAACGACACTTGCTAAACCGGCTGATATCAGGATTGGTGAAACAGGCGGTATTTGGGTAGACGAGTATCTTCAGACTTCTGTACCTGACGTATATGCGGTAGGTGATGTAATTGAGTTTCCTCATCCTTTAACCGGAAAGCCGTATCTTAATTATCTGGCTAATCCGGCTAATCGTCAGGCTCGTATCGTGGCCGATAATATGGTTGAGGGTAATAAGACTGTTTACGAGGGTGCTATCGCTACCTCTATTGCGAAGGTGTTTGATTTAACAATCGCATCCACAGGTCTGCCGGAGAAAAGATTGAAACAGATGGGCATAGAGTATAATAGTTCTTTCACTCATGGTTCGTCGCATGCCGGATATTATCCCGATTCATTACCGCTTACCATTAAGATAACTTTCGATCCGCATTCCGGGAAATTGTATGGTGCTCAGTGTATCGGCTTCGATGGCGTGGACAAACGTATCGATCAGATAGCGATGCTTATTAAAAAGGGTGGCAGTATATATGATCTTATGAAAGTTGAGCATACTTATGCGCCTCCGTTTTCTTCGGCGAAGGATCCGATAGCGATAGCCGGTTATGTGGCAAGTAATATCATCAGTGGCGCAATGCCTATATTTACGTGGAGAGATGTGGCAAATATTGACATGGAAAAAGCTATGTTGATTGATGTACGTACCAAAGCGGAATTTGAAATGGGCTCAATTGATAAAGCTGTTAATATACCATTGGATGAATTGCGCGATAATATTGATTCTATACCGTCCGACAAGACTCTTTATGTGTTTTGTGCCGTTGGTCTGAGAGGTTATCTGGCTACCCGCATCTTGCTTGCCCGGGGTTATAAAGATGTTAAGAATCTTTCCGGAGGATATAAGATTTACAAGGTCGCGACTGCTCCTGTTATAAATAATAAGAAGAATGAAACTGACGGAAATAAAGCTGTCTCTGATAAATCGGTCTCTGATAAACCTGATACGGAGGTCTTAAAAATTGATGCATGCGGACTGCAGTGTCCCGGGCCAATTATGAAGGTTAAACAGGCAATGGATAATATTAAACCGGGAGGAAGAGTGGAAATTGTGTCAACAGATGCAGCTTTTGCGCGAGATGCGCAGGCCTGGTGTAATACTACCGGAAATACTTTGTTATCACAAAAGGGAGATAAAGGTAAATACAGTGTTGTAATCGAAAAAGGAGAAAAAAATTGTACTTTTGCCAAGCCCGGAGATGGTAAGGGTAAAACCTTTATTATGTTCAGCGATGATCTTGATAAGGCGTTGGCTACATTTGTACTGGCTAACGGCGCTGCGGCTACAGGACAGAAGACAACAATCTTCTTTACTTTCTGGGGGCTGAATACTATTAAGAAAGTTGCGAAACCTAAATCCGGGAAAGATATATTCGGCAAAATGTTTGGTGTTATGCTGCCTTCCGATTCAAGGAAACTGCATCTCTCTAAAATGAGTATGTTTGGTATCGGAGATAAGATGATGCGTTACATAATGAAAAACAAAGGCGTTGACTCTCTGGAGTCGCTTCGCCAACAGGCCATAGATAGTGGTGTTGAATTTATCGCCTGCCAGATGTCGATGGATATAATGGGTGTTACCCGCGAAGAGTTGTTGGATGAAGTGACTGTAGGCGGTGTGGCTACTTATATGGAACGGGCCGAAAATGCGAATGTAAATTTATTTGTCTAAAATGGAACGACTTTGTAAAATAAGAGAAATACAGCGGAGTGTCATTGCTTTCGAACAGAAGTTTGAAAAGGAATATGGCATTTCTCTCAATGAAGGTATGCTGCTTTGTTCACTTACGAAACAGGAGCAACTTACATCCGGAGAGCTAGGTGAATTATTAGGCCTGAGTTCTTCTAATATGTCTAAAGTAATTGTCTCGGTTGAGAAAAAAGAGCTGATTGAACGTTTTATTTGCAAAGAAGATAAAAGACAAATGCGTTTCTCGCTTACTGACGCCGGCAGGAAACTGATAGATGATATTCACTGTGGATCGGTTGATACTCCGGCATTGCTTGAGTCTATACTGGCAAATCATAGATTCTGAAAGACTTTAATCTGATTTCCCGTCAGGATTGATTTTATATTCAGATTAACAAGAAAACAATAGATATATTTAATTGAACAGTAACAAAAAATCCGATAATGCTTTTTATAGCGTTATCGGATTTTTTATTTAGATAAGATTTTATTAAATCATTATTTAAGTCCGTCAGGAGCATGTTTATCCATATCGTTGTAGTCAAGGTTTTCTCCTGCCATACCCCAGATGAAAGTATAGTTAGAAGTTCCTGCGCCACAATGTACAGACCATTCAGGAGAGATTACCGCCTGATTGTTTTTAACCCAAATATGACGTGTCTCATCAGGTTCTCCCATGAAGTGACATACAGACTGGTTCTGAGGAACGTTGAAATAGAAATAAGCTTCCATACGACGGTCGTGAGTATGAGAAGGCATAGTGTTCCATACGCTGCCCGGTTTAAGTTCTGTAAGACCCATCTGAAGCTGACATCCCGGAACGATAGAGTTTACGATAAGCTGGTTGATAGTACGCGCGTTTGATTCTTCAAGAGAACCTGCGTTTATCACGTTAGCTTCTTTTTTCGTAATCTTTTTTACAGGATATGATTTGTGAGCAGGAGCAGAGTTGAAATAAAACTGTGCAGGATTGTTAGGGTTCACTGAAGAGAATTCCACTTCATGATCACCGCTGCCTACGTAAAGAGCTTCCTGATTTCCAAGTTTGTAAGATTTGTTTCCTACTTTAACAACACCTTCGCCACCTACATTGATGATACCAAGTTCTCTGCGCTCAAGGAAATTCTTAGCTTTCAGAGGATCGATAGCTTCAAGCTGAAGAGTCGCAGTAGTAGGGAATGCGCCGCCGATGATGAATCTGTCATACATAGAGTAAACCATGTTGATCTCATTAGGAACAAAGACATCTTCGATAAGGAAATCCTTACGGATTCTTTCAGTATCATAGCTCTTTGCATCCTGAGGATTTGCCGCGTAACGCACTTCATAATTGACTTTCTGAGCAAAGCCCATAGTCGTACCTGCTAATAATAAAGCTGTAATCAGCCCTTTATTCATTATTTTCATTTTATATAATGTATTAAAAAAGAATTTTTTATTTCTGAGGTTCTGCTGCACCTTCTACATTCTGTGATTCCGGAGTTTCTACATTTTCCTGAGATTCTCTGATGATAATTCGGCGGTTGTAGTACATCATTCCTAACGCGATACCGCTAAGGATAAGAGGACCGACAACTTTGTAAGTATGTGTAAGATGGAAGATAACCCATGCGAAAATACTTGATGCGAAGTCAAGTGCTCCTGCTTCGAAACCATCAGGTACATGTACCGCAGCATCACCTGTTGCAGCATATACGTCATGAGCTGCAAGAGTGAACGAAGGAGCAAGGTTTGTTACGAAGAACAGACCTACAAGAAGACTTACGAAACCGATGATGATAGTTTTTACCACGTTTCCTTTTGTGATAGGAAGTACCAGCGGGAACAGATAGAACATTCCTGCAAGCGATGCAAGAGGAAGGAACTTATTGCCCGGAAGAACAACCGAAAGGAAAAGCACCACAGGGATAAGTATAAGAGATACTACAAGAGTCGTAGGATGACCGATAACAAGAGCAGGGCTCATACCGATATTAAGACCTTTTGCGTTTTTGAATTTCTTAGCGATAAGTTCTTTTGTCGCCTGAGAAATAGGCATAAGACCTTCGATGAAAAGACGTGTGATACGTGGGATAAGTTCCATTACGGCACCCATCTTAACACCTGCGCCAAGTACTCCGGCAACATCGTAACGGGCAAGGATACCGATAGCGCAACCAACTACGACACCAAGGAAAAGAGGTTCTCCGGCGATACCGAATTTTTTCTTAAGACCTTCAGAGTCGATGTTAAGTTTATCGAATCCCGGGATTTTGTCAAGACCTTTGTTGATAACAAGAGCGAAAGGCACGAATCCCTGGCAGAAAGGCTGAGGGATAGAGATCCCGTCCATATCTTCGTAGAAGTTCTGGAATTTCTTAGCAGTAAGATCGGCCATTACAAGAGTTATGATATAACAGATGATAGCTGCGAAGAATCCCCAAAGAAGACTGTCGGAAGCAAAGAACACAAGAGCTCCGATAAATGCGAAGTGCCAGTAGTTCCAAAGATCGATATTTACCGTACGTGTAGTCTTTGTAAGAAGCATTATAAGATTTACTCCAAGACATACAGGGATGATGAAGGCTCCGACAGCGGTATTGTAAGCAACCGAAGCGGCAGCAGGCCATCCCATGTCGAAGATTTCAAGTTTAAGATCGTAGATTTTTACCACTTCTGTAAGAGCAGGACCCAGTGTGCTTGTCAAAAGTGCGGTGATAACCGAAAGTCCGACAAAACCAACACCTACAAGAAGACCCGAATGAAGAGCTTTACCCGGTTTGATCAGAAGTATTACACCAATGATGGTGAAAATGATTGGCATCATTACACTTGCGCCAAGCTTAATGATGTAGCTGAAAATGTTTAAAGTTTCCATGTATTATTTTTTATTTAGGCTGTTTTCCGATATAAGCAAGAATACCACCGTCAACGTAAAGCACGTGACCGTTTACGAAATTTGATGCTTCAGAAGCAAGGAATACCGCAGGCCCTGCAAGATCTTCAGGAGTTCCCCAGCGAGCTGCAGGAGTTTTAGCGATAATGAATGAATCGAAAGGATGAGCCGATCCGTCAGCCTGTTTCTCACGAAGAGGAGCTGTCTGAGGAGTAGCGATATAGCCGGGACCGATTCCGTTACATTGTATATTATATTCTCCGTATTCCGAAGCGATGTTACGTGTAAGCATTTTAAGTCCACCTTTTGCCGCTGCATAAGCGGAAACAGTTTCGCGGCCAAGTTCCGACATCATAGAGCAGATGTTGATAATCTTTCCGGCACGTTTTCTCATCATTGCAGGAAGTACGGCTTTTGCCATGATAAACGGACCGTTAAGGTCGATATCTATTACCTGACGGAATTCCGCAGCCGACATTTCGTGCATAGGGATACGTTTGATGATTCCCGCATTGTTGACAAGGATATCAACTTCGCCTACTTCTTCAGCAACCTGCGCGATAAGAGAATTAACCTGTTCTTCGTTTGTTACATCACAAACATAGCCGTGAGCCTTGATGTTTCTTTCTGCATAAGCAGCAAGACCTTTGTCGACAAGTTCCTGATTGATGTCATTGAATACGATTGTTGCACCTGCTTCTGAAAGCGATGTTGCGATTGCGAATCCTATACCATAAGACGCGCCTGTAACAAGGGCGATTTTACCCTTTAGAGAGAAGTTTTCCATAATGTTTTGTATAGTGTTAATAAAATAATCGTGATTTAATGTGCGATAGTGTAATCATTAGAATTAGATATTAACTGATGTTATTGACAAATTTAAGAAAAAAATAATATCAACATAACAGTTCTGACACCATAAAAACGATATTTAATTAAAACAATATCTGAAACTTAGTAGTCCTGCATGTAAAATATGGAACAAAATGCGCAATCGATTACTTAAAATCAATATTTTTCTGAAAATAAATTTTGCTGTGTCGCTGTCTGGCACAGCAGGCCGGTAACTTTGTATCAGAAAAGCAAATGATATGACTCTGATCCGGAAATATTATATGTTTTTCTGTTGTTTGAATTGTTGCTTTTATGTTTCATAATTTTTTTTTCATTTTTTTTGTTATTATATTTTTTTACACCACTTCCATCGGGAAGGATTCTTTAGGTTTATCAGACTTTTTATTTAGTGTTAATTTATTACTTCTCTTAATACCGGATCAGATTGCTTATATTAAGAGAAAACCGTCCGGGTTAAACATCAAGTTTTAATCCGGACGGTTTATTTATATATTATAATTGTATGGTCTTACTTTCTCCCCATTTCATTTTTCTGCCTTTCTTTCCTCTTGCCCAGAGACATTCCCTGACGGTCATTTCTTTTGTCTTTTCATTTATCGTTATGACCTGAAACGAAAGCTTTGACTGATCGAAAGCGCTTATTTCTCCTTTCATCGGAGAGTCCACCCTAAACACGGGAAGACTTACATTATTATCAGGTCCCGTATAGGTATAGAATTCATTATAATTGGTGTTGCCGTGAAAGTAAGCTTTTACTGAAGGATACTTTTTAAGCCACTCCGCAAATTCACGTTGTTCATGAACCGAACTTTCATGCTCATGGGCACGGTCGGAAATAACATTTTCATACGGCAGATCCGGCGTTACTCCATAAGGAGGAAAAGGATTTGACAAATGCTTATATTCTATTTCCGCTTCATCATGAGTGAATATTACGGCCGGAACACCTTGCGGTATGGTATCAAGATATGAACTCATCCATTCTCTCTCTTCTTTTCCGGGCCATATATTAATAAAAAGGAAACGTATTCCGAAACGGTTTACAGCATAACGGGTTTTTGTTGAATCATAGCTGAAATCTTCCGCATTTCTCAAAATATCGGGCTGCATCATCAGATTGTAGATTTCACATAAGGCAGTCGGATCGGTTTCAGGGTTAAGTCCGCGATAATGACCGATGGCATTTGAAACATCATGATTTCCCGCAACGATAAAAAGATCTGTCGGAGTGCTGTCTTTTTTTAGTGTCGTTATTTTATTGATAAAATTTGTCTTAAACTGATTCCATGATTCGGCAGAACTCTGCACTCCGTTTTCCTGACGGTTGGAAACATCTCCGCCGTGAACTATAAATTCAATGCCGTTGATTGAAGAACCTGCTCCGACACCTTTATCGTCTGGCAGAATATCTCCCGGCAGAGAATTTATGACTTTAAGCATCGCTGAATTAACATAATCTGAAGTTCTTGTTTTTCCGTTAAACTCACGGCTGATGCCGTAATGGGAATCTGATACAAAAACGATATTAACTGTTTCACTGTCATTTCCCGTTGGGTTATCTTTCCCGGGAGAAGAACATGATAATATGACATTAAGAAGGAGTATAAGTATTATGTGATATGATTTCATGCCGTAAAATTATGTAATGAATATTACATTATTATTAAGTTGATGCATCGAAGAATTTAAAAATATGATTAGAATATGACTATATAAAAAAGAAATCAAATATCATTTTCTGAATATTATTTATGCTAATTTCTCTTATAAATCCCGTTGTTTTGCGAAATAATGGGATTCTTTTTTGAACACCGCTCTTAAGATATTGTTATTCTTTTACTTAAATATAATAGTATGGAAGAAAAGGATAAAAAAAATCAAAAAATCACTAATGCGGCAGGAGCTCCGACTCCTTCTTATGAAGATTCTCAGACTGCAGGTCCGCACGGCCCTGTATTATTGCAGGATGGTTATCTTATTGAAAAACTCGGTCATTTCAATCGTGAAAGAATACCCGAAAGAGTTGTGCACGCCAAAGGAAGCGGTGCTTTCGGAGTCTTCAGGGTGACAGCTGACATTACACGTTACTGCCGTGCAAAATTATTCAGTGAAATTGGTAAAGAGACAAAAGTCCTTCTTCGCTGCAGTACGGTAGGAGGTGAACGAGGCAGTGCCGATACGGTAAGGGATCCGCGTGGTTTTGCAGTTAAGTTTTATACTGAAGACGGTAACTGGGACATGGTAGGCAACAACACTCCGGTATTCTTTATAAAGGATGCCAAGAAATTTCCTGACTTCATTCATACACAGAAACGTGATCCGAAGACCAACTGTCCCGATATGACGATGGCATGGGACTTCTGGAGTCTTAATCCCGAAAGTCTTCATCAGGTGATGATCCTTATGAGTGACCGCGGTATTCCTTATTCATATCGTTATATGCATGGTTTCGGAAGTCATACATATTCAATGATAAACGACAGAAATGAAGTGGTATGGATAAAATTCCATTTCCTTTCAAATCAGGGAATAAAATGTTTCCGTAATAAAGATGCCGTTGTAATGGCAGGAGAAGATCCTAACTGGTGCCAGCGCGATCTTGTAAAAGCAATTGAAGATGGTAACTATCCGTCGTGGACACTTAAGATTCAGGTAATGACGCAGGAACAGGCTGTCAACTTCCGCTTCAATCCTTTTGATGTTACAAAAGTATGGCCACATAAGGAATTCCCGCTTATGGAAGTCGGTGTTATGACTCTTAATAAGATTCCGGATAACTATTTCGCTACTGTGGAGCAAGCTGCTTTTGCTCCGAGCAACTTTGTCGACGGAATATCATATTCTCCGGATAAGATGCTTCAGGGACGTCTGTTCGCCTATCAGGATGCACACCGCTACCGTCTTGGCGCAAACTTTGAGATGCTGCCTGTCAACCGTCCTATAACAGAAGTCAATGATTATCAGCGTGACGGGCATATGAATTGTGGTGACAATGGAGGTTCTGCTCCTAATTATTTCCCGAACAGCTTTGATAACTCGGGTGTTGATCCCGCATATAAGATACCGGCTCAGAAAATTGATGTCGCAATTGCAGATTTCTATGACAGGAATAAAGGAGAAAAAGATGAGGATTATTATACTCAACCGGGAGCTTTGTATCGTGATGTTATGGATGACGACCGTAAACAGCAGCTTGTTGATGTGCTTGTTCTTACCATGAATCAGATCGGAACCGAAAAACGAGATGAGATAATACGACGTCAGCTGGGAATATTTGAAAAAGCAGATCCCGGACTTGCCGAAAGAGTCGCGAAAGGACTTAATTTTGAGTATAAATAATTATTGCATTCAGTGACTGACAAAAGTGTCAGAACCAGATATAAATTCATAAAGGATGTCGGAGATTTTTTTTCTTTCGACATCCTTTATTTTTCTGTCTACGGCCGTGAAACGACAAAATCTTCGGTTTATGGTCCATATCTTTACATAAAGATACCATATTTAGAAATAAATTTTAATTTTGCCAAAATGCTTGTTAGAAGTGTTTATAAAAAGATAAAAAATAAATTTAAATCTTAAGGTATGGAAGAGAATAAGATACAACATCGCCTTGAAGCTCTGAGAGAGCAAATGAGAAAACACAATATCTCCGCAATGATTATTCCTACGGATGATGCTCATATGAGCGAATATGTTGCTAACTACTGGAAGGTCAGAGAGTGGATCTCCGGATTTACCGGTTCTGCCGGCAAAGTGGTCGTTACGCTTAACTGGAGCGGACTGTGGAGTGATTCAAGATATTTTATTCAGGCACCTGAGCAGCTGAAAGGCTCGACGATAAGATTCTACAAAGAGATGCTTCCTGAAACTCCTTCTATCGAGGATGAGATCGCCAAAGATCTTAAACCGGGCGACAGAGTCGCAATCGACGGTTCTCTTTTCTCTGTGAACGCGGCAAAAAATTACAGAAGATATTTCGAGAAACATGGTCTTGAATTCGTAAACGATTTCCGTCCTTTTGACATTATCTGGAAAGACCGTCCTTCAATCCCTACTGATCCGGCATTCGTTTTTCCTGAAGAATACAGCGGTGAATCAGCCGATTCAAAATGTCAGCGCATAGTTGAAGAGATCAGAAAACATGATGCCAATGCTACGGTTATAAGCACCCTTGATGATATCGCATGGACTCTTAATATCCGCGGGACAGATGTTGAATGCAATCCTGTGGTTACCTCATATCTTTTTGTTTCGGAAGATGAACGCGTACTTTTCGTAGATCCTGATAAGATCACGGCAGAGGTAATGGATCATCTTAAGTCAAACGGCATTATCGTTTCACCATATACAAACGTTCTGAAATATCTTTCATCTCTTAACGACGATGTAAGAATCCTTATCGATCCGGCAAGAGTAAACTCTCTTATCGATTCTTCGGTAAATGAAAAAGCGACGATAATACATCAGGCTTCACCTGTTCCGTTGATGAAAAGCCTTAAAAACAGTGTTGAGGTTGAAGGTTTCCGCAATGCTCTTGTAAAAGACGGTGTCGCTCTTGTAAAATTCTACCGCTGGCTTGAAGAAAATATTGACAAAGGTATCGTAAACGAAATGTCGATTTCCGATAAACTAGTCGAGCTCAGAGAAGCTCAGGAAGGATGTATCGGGCCGAGCTTCCATACAATCTGCGGATACAACGATCATGCGGCGATGTGTCATTACTGCGCTAATGAGGAAAGCAATGCTACTGTAAGAAACGAGGGTATCCTTCTTATCGACTCTGGCGGTCAGTACTTCGGCGGAACAACGGATATTACCAGAACAACTGCTCTGGGAACTCCGACAGAAGAGGAAAAAAGATGTTTCACTCTTGTTCTTAAAGGTCAGATAGGTCTTTCTTCAGCTGTATTCCCGGAAGGTACACGCGGCGATCAGATAGATATCCTTGCAAGAAAAGCTATGTGGGAAAACGGTCTTAACTATCTTCACGGCACAGGGCACGGCACAGGTCACTGCCTTAACGTACATGAAGGGCCGCAGAGTATCAGAACTCAGCATAATCCTGTTACTATTCAGCCGGGTATGGTGAATACTATCGAACCGGGACTTTATCTTACAGGTAAATTCGGTATCCGTCATGAGAATCAGATCGTAGTTGTTGAAGATCCTTCATTATGCGGTGAGTTCGGAAAATTCTTTAAGTTCGAACCTATCACTCTTTGTCATTTTGACAAAAACGGTATCGAAGTCTCTCTTCTTACAAAAGAAGAAATCGAATGGATCGACTCATATCACAAGATGGTTTACGACAAACTTGAAGCTCATCTTGATGAAGAAGAAAAAGCATGGCTTAAAGAAAAGACAAGCCCTTTAAATCAATAAAAAACACAATAAATTATGGCAATAATAAAATCTGTCAGAGGATTCACTCCCGTTATCGGAGAAGACTGCTTTCTTGCCGATAACGCGGTAATCATAGGAGATGTGGTGATCGGCGATCAGTGCAGCATATGGTTTTCCACTGTCTTACGTGGAGACGTCAACAGCATTCGCGTCGGCAACCGTGTAAATATCCAGGACGGTTCGGTGCTTCATACCCTTTATCAGAAATCAACGATAGATATCGGTGACGATGTTTCAATCGGACATAATGTGACTATCCACGGAGCAAAGATTGAGAACGGAGCGCTTATCGGAATGGGAGCTGTTGTGCTGGACGGAGTAGTGGTAGGAGAGGGTGCTATTGTTGCAGCCGGATCCGTTGTTCTCAGCAATACTATTATTGAACCCGGAGCCCTATACGGAGGAGCCCCGGCCAGATTTATTAAAAAGGTGGAACCTGAAAAAGCGATGGAAATGAATCAGAAGATTGCTAAAAACTATCTGATGTATTCCAAGTGGTACACCGAAGATGAAAATGAGGATAATAAATAGGAGAAAATTTTTTCCTTAAGTTTTATAACGCAAAACGGAGATGCATGATAATATCGCGCATCTCCGTTTTTGTTTTATATAATAATCAATTTATGCTATAGTAATAACAGTTTTATAAATATCCCGAAGCACCATTTTTTAATACCCTTGAATTTTACTGCGAATCCCGAGCCGCATACTTTCGTTCTGCGGCCGGCATCCGTATGTCTTCCCAGAGGAGGCCGACAGTACTTCTTCCGGGAGTCGGTGGTATCGCCTCAATAAGCCGTACAATTAATGAGTCAATATATATAAAACTACCGGAAGTTAGAAGGGGGAGATAAGATGACAATATCCGGTTAGTTGTCAGATTGTATTTAAAAATAAAAAAATATGCATTATATCTTAAGCAGATATGTTCACGATTTACTTTATCTGTTTGTTATTTATACAATAAGATTATATTTGTATATACCGGAAACTTGGATTAATAATCACATTAAAAACACATTATCTATATGTTTAAAAAGACATTTTTTTTGCTTACGGTTTTATTG
>CAMTON010000063.1 GCA_947074105.1 uncultured Bacteroidales bacterium | reverse complement strand
AAATCCGTATTGTCGATCTTTCTCATCATACCGCCCCATCTTTTTTCAGGATTGGTCAGATAACCCATATCATCAAGACCTTCCCAGTCAAGATTATAAGGACCTCTTTCATTCGGATAATATGAGATATTCATTATATTAAGAATACCGGATTCTCCGTAACTAAGTTCCTTATTAGGATATATCTCGCTATAGCTGACCTCTCTGACATAGTGATTTGAAAGTTGATCAAGATCTCTCTTCAGGTGAGCCGGTGTAAGCGATGAATTCTTCTGAGTAAACAGTCGGTCAATATTATACCAGTTAAGCAATGCGCGATTCTTCCCATATTCAACATCATTTGAAAGAGATGCCTCTGGGAAAAGTGCGTTTGAACCCGGATCATAAGGCGTAGAAGCCATTTGCCATGCATAAGGCGAACGTATATCATAACCGGTCTGCGAAGACTCAAAATCATCAAGATAAGCATGCCCTTCTTTAGTGATGGAGCTTGAATGACCCGGAACAAGCTGAGCAAACTCTCCGTTAACCGAAAAACTTGAAGGAGCCGTCGCATTGATCCATGGCACAGCACCCATCAGATTGGTAAGCCACATAAACGTAGTCTTATAGCTCGCGTTAAATCCATAGATTGTATTATTCAACGGTATATCATCCATGGTGACTTTATTAGTCAGCGGCTTTTCTGACAAATGCATCACAGTAGCTCCGACATTAAAGTCTTTATTAAAAGCATACTGAAGATCAAGTCCCATCATTGTCTTTCGTTGCATACTGAACATCGACTGACTTTCAAGAGAGACATTGATATTTGTTCCCGCATCAAGAATACTCTGATTAAGAATAGTCACTATACCCATGGTATAATCGACCGTATAATCGGTATTCTCTGTAAGTGTGACACCACCTGCCGTAACCACTACCGAACCGCGGGGAACATTCATCGCGTTAAGATTGATTTCCGATCCTGAAGAAGAACGATATTCCCCCTTGATACGGAATTTATTTTTTTCAGCTACCTGTTGGGCTATTGTCAAAGTAGAGTCATAAAGCTCCTGATAACAATATTTCGAAGCAAGTTGCTGGTCTCCGATTTTAGAGGCAAGAAACGAACCGAAAGGCTCTACTGCCGGAAATACGACACGTCCCATCGACGGGATAACCGTATAACCTTCCACATAATCGAAAATCCCGTCAGGGTTTCTTTCATTTCTTGAATCAAGACGGTCAAGATTCAAAACTCTAAGTAATATCTGATCTGCGATATTTCCGGCCTGTATATAGTTAAGATATACACCCGTCGTATCACTCATATACTGAATATCAAGTTTGAATTTATCTTTCTGAATCTGATATGCATTAAGAGAATAGACATTTTTCATCATCAGGTGCCACATCGGAAGCTGAACATTAACAGCTGTACCTTTCAGAAGTTTCAGAAACAGTGTCTGTTGAGAATTCTCTGTCGAAGTTGAAAATTCACCAACCTGATATGCACGTCCGTTTATCGTATATTCAAAAGCAACGGCCAGTACTTCATCTGAATTAAGCTTACTTTTAAGTGAGATATAACCAAGAGACTTATTCAGTATGTATTCAGATTCTGACATCTTTCTTGCACTCTCAACTTTCTCAAAATCTTTTCCGCCGTCTATGCCGTAAGCAGAAAGCGGAGAAAGCACCTGTGTTACCAGATTTATATTTCGTGCCTCAGAGTATTCGCTGACAATCGTCTGATAAAGATTATTCGAACTGTTTGAGGGATAAGTCACACTTCCTCCCTGCCAGAAATCATTTGCTTTCTTTGAAGCTTCACCAAGGTCCATAAATCCGACTATGTTTCTTGCTTCATCATAATTACCTCGTTTATTGGTAACCCATACCTCTATTTTTGAGATCTCTATCCCGGAAGATATATAAGGTAGTTTTGAGATAAACTGGTCATAATTATCCCTGAAGTAGTGAGAAAGGAAGAAATGGCGGTCTTCATCATAAGCATCAGCCATAAATTCGAAATTCCTTGTCTGAGCGCCACCCTTTGAGCTAACGCTCTGAGAGGAAGACTCCTGTTGAGCAAGAAGAGCCGTAACATTAAGTTTCCCGAACTGTAAAGAGGTTTTTACACCGAAAAGCGCTGCGCCACCGCGGATCAAAGAAGAACCGGTTGTCATGCTTACGTTACCTGCTTCAAGAGATTTAATTATTTCATCTTCTTTTCCCTGATAAGACAGCTTAAGTTGCTGAGCATCGAAATCGAAAGTCGCGTCAGTATTGTAGTTAAGCGCGAAATTCATCTTATCGCCTACTTTGGCGTTTACGTTAAGCTGAATTTTCTCATCAAAATCAAAATATGTCTTATTTCTTGCTTTCGCAGGCAAAGAGGGATTTTCTATCTTATTTTGCTTCAGACCGAAAGATATCTCTGCAGAACCTTGCGTCTTAACCTGAATTCCTCCCGGACCGAAAATCTTTTCGGCAGGTCCCAGGCTGAACTGCATATCAAGGAAATTGAATTCATTATCTCCCTCTTTTACAAGCAGATCGGCATTCTTACTATTGAAGAAAGACTGAATTAATTTTCTGTTTGTATAATTAAGATATTCTTCCTTGGTCATATTGAAAGGAATTGAAATAACCTGATCTCCTACTTTAGTTTTATATACATAAGTATCTGTAAGATAATCGTATTCCACTTCCTCTTTTACGTTTGAAGGGTTTTTCAGATCGATTGGCGGTTTTCGGTCAAGGTCTGACCAGTCTTCCGTGAATGTCTTTTTTACGGAAAACTTAATATCTTTTTCTTTTTTTGCATCAGAATCATCTGATTCATCAGAAGAATCAGTGTTAAAATCCTGAGGCAGATACGGGATGACAGGGTGAGAAGCAAGTATAGCGGAACAAACTAATATCCCGCTTATTATAATTATTATAATATATATATACTTTCTAATACTTCCTGACATCGATTTCTTTATAACATTTTGAGTGCCTGCTTTATAACCTGCTCTACTCTCATTGCCGGATCCTCCTTAAGTATAGCGTCAACACATTTTTTAGATGTATTGGCAGGAAATCCGAGCATCATCAATGCAGCTATCGCCTCTTCTGAAGTCTCACTTGCAGACGCATTACTGTTATCTAACGTAAAAGATGCCGATTTTATTTTATCCTTAAGGTCAACAATTATTCTTTGAGCCGTTTTTGCACCTATTCCCTTTACGTTTTTAAGCATCGATTCATTTTTAGAAGCTATCACGTTTTCAAGTTCCGAAGGACTTAATGACGACAATATCATTCTTGCCGTATTCGGGCCTACACCCGATACGGAAATCAATAAAAGAAATAATTCTCTCTCTTTTTTATCGATAAACCCGAACAAAGAATGAGAGTCTTCCCTTATCACTTCATATATGAAAAGTTTAGTCCTTTCAGACGCTTTGATTGATGAAAATGTGTTCAGTGATATATTTATGAAATAACCTAACCCGTTAGTTTCCAACACAACAGAAGCCGGAGTTAACTCCACGACTTCACCTCTAATAAATTCAATCATATAAAATCAAGTAAATTATAATCCAAAATAAAGCAAATTACCCAACATAAACAAAGCAATTGTCTATTCTTTGAGGAATTACAACATTATGACTATATGAATTAATTTTTATTTATTGTAATAATATATTTTGAAAATTTTATGTAATACGGTCCATTTTACTACAACCGAACGGTGACAATATGACAAGTGTACAGTTGCGATATTAACACTGCCCGCTTGTCATATTGTCACCGTTCGGCTTTTCTTTATTCCATTCCGTCTTCGAATTCTGTAGATGTGATTTTATTTTTATCCATAGCTCGCCATGCTACGGCTCCATAAATAAGTACGATAGGTATAAGAAGTGAAACTACCGACATCACTTTAAGTGTAAAAATACTTGAAGAACTGTTGTTTATTGTCAGCGAACTCTGCAGATCTATACTTGATGGATAATAAGCAGTGTTGTTGTAACCTGCCGAAAGCAAAAGAGCAAGAACTACCAGAAGAACTCCGACAGAATTGATCCAGAATGTTTTTGTTGCTGTATGACTGAAATAGGTTTTAAAAATAGAAAGAAGAACAAGTGCGACACCCAGGATAAACATTATCCCTATATATGGTAGTTCTATCATATTTATCGCATATTTATATTTTTCCATATACACTATTTCATTTATATTGTCTACGGCATACCCCTCTCCAAGGAAAAGGATGAATATGAATGCCAAAAAACACACAAGAAACAGGATGCTGCTGACTATAGCCACTTTGCGACATCGGATATAAATTTCGTTATAATCAATATTGAACATCAGATAGAAACAGCCCGACATTCTTGAAAGAAATACAAGAGAAAGCCCAAGGAGTATATTTGTTATATTAAAATAAGCGTCAAGGCCATGCGCCGAATTACCCCAAACAGAAATAACAGGCATGAAAAGATCAGAAATATTGTCTTTATTTATATAAAAAGGAGCTCCGGTAAAAAGCATCCCGACTGCAATGCCGATTGAATATACTCCTACAAAGCCGTTGATATAAAGAAAAGCGACATAAGTCCTGCGACCAAGAAAGTTGCCCGGTTTGTTCATATATTCATAAGCTACTGCCTGAATTATAAAACTGAAAAGTATGATCATCCATAGCCAGTAGGCACCGCTGAAACTCGTGGAATAAAATAAAGAGAATGAAGCGAAAAAGGCTCCGCCGAAAACGACTAATGTCGTAAAGGTTATCTCCCATTTCCTGCCTAAAGAGTTAAGTATCATTTTTCTTTCAACGGTATCCCTTCCCACTCTTAGCAACAGAGTCTGGCCGCCTTGTACAAACATAAAGACAACGAGCAATGCAGCAAGAAGAGAAACGACAAACCACCAGTAATGCTGATAAAATTCAAGAGGATCCATATATATTATATTTTGATTTTATTAAATATTGATATTCAATTGTCTTAATATGCTTCATTTTCCCGTTTATCATCACTGAAATCTTCCTTCTTGATCTGTCTGACGATAATCATAATATCCGCAATCAGCAGGACTGTAAACAGAATAAGGAAAAGCCAGAATGTAAGCTGTACATTAGATGAAGTAAGTCTTGAAATCGATGCGAAAGTTGGCAGAATATCCTGAATAGTCCATGGTTGTCGTCCGACTTCAGCAGTTACCCATCCTGACTCCGACATAACATAAGCAAGCGGGACGCTGCACAAACCTATCCACATCAGCCACCTGTGTTTAAGACCGTTATACTTATTTCTTCCCATAAGAAATATGAATACGATAAAATACAGAAGGAAATAAAATCCCAGAATTACCATTATATGAAAAGCATAAAACACTATAGGCACATATGGAATGACCTGTTCTATATCAGTAACATAGCCATAGCCGAAATTCGGATAATTTTCCTCAAGGATCATTGCGGCAGTCTGCATCTTTTCTGCATCCTTTTCTCTTTTAGCTTTTCTGTATTCTGCAAGAGAAGAAAGAGCAAGACGACCGCTTTCTATTCTTGATTCCATAGGCTGCATTATACGCTCACTGCCGTCAGGGCCTGGAGCAGCATAATTGCCTTTTATTATATCATTAATTCCGGCAACATAGGCATTTATATCACCGTAAGCCAGATAAGAAAGCACATAAGGTATTCTTATGACAAAGAGAAATTCTTTTTCATCATTATCATATTTTTTTTCAGGATTAAGGATACCGAAGGCAACGATGCTCTGATCTGTACTTCCGTTATACAGACCTTCCATCGCTGCAAGTTTCATAGGCTGTACCCGGGCGACTACCTTAGCTGTTCTGTCACCGGTAAATAATGTTGCAGCAATAGCACACAGGCCCACAATTGATGCAACCTTTATGCTTTTGACTGAAAGTTCTATGTTTTTTCTTTTAATCAGGAACCAGCATGATACACCGACTACAAATACGGCACCAAGAACCCATGAGGAAATAACAGTATGAAAAAATTTATTGATTGCCACAGGAGAAAACATAACCGCGACAAAGTCGATCATTTCGTTTCTTACCGTATCGGGATTGAATTTCATACCGACAGGATACTGCATCCATGCATTGGCTATAAGTATCCATAATGCCGAAAGAGTCGCTCCGATAGCTGTCATCCATGTTGAAGTCAAATGAAATCCTTTACTTACTTTATTCCAGCCGAAAAACATGACGGCTGAGAATATCGCTTCAAGGAAGAAGGCCATAATTCCTTCAATTGCAAGAGGAGCACCAAAAATATCACCTACGAACCAACTGTAATTTGACCAGTTTGTGCCGAACTGAAATTCCAGAATGATACCTGTAGCTATTCCTATCGCAAAGTTTACGCCGAAAAGCGTCATCCAGAATTTTGTGATCTTCTTCCATGCCTCATTAGAAGTCCTCACATAGATTGTTTCCATTATTGCCATGATTATACCAAGACCCAATGTCAAAGGGACAAACAACCAGTGATACATGGCAGTAAGTGCAAACTGACCGCGCGACCAGTCAACAAGAGATGTAGAAATTTCCATAATTTATTCGATTTTTCTGATAATCAGCTCTTCTCCCACATATGCAGGAATCTCTTTATCATCTGCGGTGTTTTCAGATAGAAAATCTTTAAAAAAGAATACCTTCAGAATTCCGAAAATTATGAAAAGCTTTACTAGAATTATTATCCATAAAGTCTTTCCTAATTTCATATTTCTAAAGCCTTCTAAATAAAAATTAAACGCTTTTATAATCAGATTATTTATTTGCATTATTTTTCCTTTTACTGTATAACACACCTTATAGAATATTTCTTTTTTTTAGGTTATAAAAAAACTAAAAAGTACTTTATATTTGTAAGTATAATTACGATGGAATAATGACAGAAACAAACTATCAGCTTGAACTGGCAAATAAGTTTATCAACGAGACCTCTTTAAATATTTTTCTTACCGGTAAAGCAGGAACAGGAAAGACAACTTTTCTCAGAAATCTGAAAAAAAACAGTTTTAAAAGAATAATTCTTGTAGCTCCGACCGGTATAGCAGCAATAAATGCTGGAGGCGTGACTATCCATTCTTTTTTTCAGCTTCCTTTCTCTCCTTTTATTCCCGGAAACGATTCCCAGAGAAGTAATTCCAATAAATTCTCTAAAGAAAAGATCAATATAATACGCAGTATCGATACACTTGTCATTGATGAGATCAGTATGGTAAGATCGGATCTTCTTGATGCCATTGATGAAGTCCTGAGAAGATACCGGAGTAATCAGCAACCTTTCGGAGGTGTTCAGCTTGTAATGATCGGTGACGTTCAACAGCTTGCTCCCGTAGTAAAGGATGAAGAATGGAGAATGCTTTCGGCTTATTATTCATCACCATACTTCTTTCATAGTCTTGCCCTCAATAAAGCCGGATATGTGCCTATTGAACTAAAAAAGGTATACAGACAGCAGGACCTCAGTTTTGTGGAAATCCTTAATGCTATAAGGAATAAATCTTTGAATGATAAATCTCTTGCAAAACTTAATGAAAGATATATTCCGGACTTTAAAGCCGGAGAAAATGAAGGATACATAACCCTTACTACCCACAATGCACAGGCAGGTGTTATAAATTCACATAAGCTCGATGAAATAAAAGAAGAAAAATTTACATATAAAGCACGCATCGAGGGGGATTTTCCTCAGTACTCATATCCGACAAATGAAATTCTTGATCTTAAAATCGGAGCTCAGGTCATGTTTGTCAAAAATGATCCCAGTCCTGAAAAACTTTATTTTAACGGCAAAATAGGAAAGATATGTAAGATAAGTGACGAGGAAATCATAGTGGAATCAGAAGGTCGTAAGATAGCCGTAACTCCTATTGAATGGCAGAATACTAAATATGTTCTTGATCCTGAAACTAACGAAATAAAAGAGAACGTCGAAGGAAAATTTATACAACACCCTCTTCGCACGGCCTGGGCTATCACAATACATAAAAGTCAGGGGCTGACATTCGATAAGGTGATTATTAATGTTTCGCAGGCTTTTACACATGGACAGGTTTATGTGGCACTGAGCAGATGCAGGACTCTTGAAGGAATAGTACTGCTTTCTCCTATCAGTAATCAGCTTGTAAAAAGAGATGATCTAGTTGACAGGTTCAATGATTATGTATGCAATAATGAACCGGATAATGAAGTGCTGTCTATTGCTCACAGAAAATTTTTCATGGATCTTATAAGTGAACTTTTTGACTTCAGAACTTTATATTACCGGATTGAACATTATACAAGATTGTGTGATGAGAACCTAAGCATGCTTTATCCGTCTTATGTTAACGGACTGAATATATGTTGTGAGGAAACAAAAAATCAGATTTATTCTGTAGGAATAAGTTTCATTAATCAGTTGCAGAATTATATTGGTTCGTTACCTGATTATGAGACAAATGAGATAATAAAGGACAGAGTAAGAAAAGGAGTAACATATTTTCTTGAGAAAATTGATAATATAATAAGTTCAAAATTGGGTTCTTCCGCTCCTCTTGTCGATAATAAGGAACTTAAAAAGTCGCTAAATTCGGAGTATGATATGATTATCGATCAGATGTCACTTAAAAATTCATGTCTTATTTCAGTTTCTGATGGGTTTGTCATAGATTCCTATCTTAAAGCTAAAGCTATGGCATCAATTATAAATGACAGAAGAAAGAATATTAAGGCTAAAAAAGAAACCGAGAAAGTCATGATTTCGGATGATATTGAAAATGCCGAACTTTATGAGAGACTTCGTATCTGGAGAAAAAACAGAGCCGAAGAACTGAATATTCCGGCATATACTATATTTCAGCAAAAAGCTCTTATCGGTCTCTCCAACAGAATGCCTGACAATACAAAAGAATTATTGTCTATTCCGGGCATAGGTAAGAAGATTGCAGAGAAATTCGGAGAGGAACTGCTTGAGATAATCAGAGATTATAAAACCGATAAATCTCTTTAACCCTGAATATTATTATAAATTATAAGAAAAAAATAAGGAAGTATAATCAATATACTTCCTTATTTTTTTAAGTTGTTTATTCCAGTTCTTTAAGCCACATAATAGACGAAGCATCACTTGGCATGCGCCAGTCTCCTCGCGGAGATAAGGATACTGAACCTACTTTAGGTCCGTCAGGAAGACATGATCTCTTAAACTGCTGATTGAAGAAACGACGGATAAATGTTGTAAGCCATTTCTTTATAGTTTCATCATCATATATTCCGGCAAAGGCAATTTTAGCAAGTTCAAATATCTTAAGAGGTGGAAAATCCTGACGGATGAAGTTATAAAGAAAAAAGTCATGAAGTTCATAAGGCCCTACAAGATCTTCTGTTTTCTGAGATATTTCTCCGTTCTCATCTGCTGGAATAAGTTCCGGACTTATCGGTGTGTCGATTACATCAAGCAGGATTTCGCGTGATGTGATATCCGTCTTATTCAGAGCAACCCATTTTACAAGATATTTTACAAGAGTCTTCGGAATGCTTCCGTTTACTCCATACATTGACATATGATCACCGTTATAAGTTGCCCATCCAAGCGCAAGTTCTGAAAGATCGCCGGTTCCGATCACCATACCGCCTGTCTGATTAGCAATATCCATAAGAATCTGGGTTCTTTCTCTGGCCTGAGTGTTTTCATAAGTGACATCATGAACATTAGGATCTATATTCAGGTCCTCAAAATGCTGCATACAGGCTTTTTTAATATCGATTTCTCTTATTGTCACACCTAATGACTTCATCAGATTAATGGCATTGTTGTATGTTCTTGACGTTGTTCCGAATCCTGGCATTGTGACACCTATGATCTGACTGCGCGGTATATTAAGCTTATCATAAGTCTGAACGCATACAAGAAGTGCCAGAGTAGAATCGAGACCACCACTTATTCCGATTACAGAGCTTCGTGAATTGGTATGACTAATTCTCTGAGCAAGTCCCCATACCTGAATATTGAATATCTCTTCACAACGTTCGTTCATGAATTTATCATTAGGAATAAACGGATATGGATTGATATTTCTTTTTAACTGCGACATATCAGACATCTGAGAGCAGTCAATATCAATCATTCTGTAATCCTGAGAAGCTGAAGAATATCGCTTACTGAATGTATTTGTCTTTAATCTGTGATTATTTAGCTTTTCAATATCGACATCACTTATTATAAGCTGTTCATTTAAAGAAAAACGTTCACTCTGATTTAAGAAAACACCATTTTCAGCAATAAGAGCATTTCCGGCAAAAACCAGGTCGGTTGTTGATTCACCGAAACCGCAAGAAGAGTAAATATAAGCAGACATTGTTCTTGCCGATTGCTGCAGAATAAGGGATTTCAGATAATCATTTTTACCTACAAGTTCATTGCTCGCGGATAAGTTTATTATCATATTCGCTCCTGCTGTAGCCATAGATGAAGAAGGCGGAGCTGCAGTCCACAGATCCTCACACAATTCTATCCCGAAACAAAGTTCATCATTGCTGAAAAGAAGATCAATCCCGAAAGGGACTTCACGACCGAGATATCTAATGTTTTTTATATCTGTATCTTTTCCTGATGCAAACCATCTGACTTCATAAAATTCACTGTAATTCGGAAGTGATATTTTTGGGACAATACCAAGTATTTTTCCTTTTTGTATTACAATAGCGGTATTGAAGAGGTTATCACATGTTCTTACAGGTGCACCAATAACTATTATAGTTTGGATCTCTTTACTGAACTCTAGAATCTCACTGACGGCTTCCTTAGTTTTTTCAATTAAAAAAGATTGATTAAAAAGATCGCCACATGTGTAACCTGTAATCGAAAGTTCAGGAAAAGTTATCACCGAAACATTTTTTTTGTCGGCCTGCTTAATCAGATCTTTTATATGTACTGCATTATAATGGCAATCCGCAATCCTCACATTGGGAATAGCCGAAGCAATTCTGTAATATCCGTATTTCATTATTATTTTAATTTAATTGCGGCAAAGATAATTATATTATAGATTATTATTAATTTTGCAGTCAAATGAGCCTGAATATTTGTTAGACTTTGACTCAAAAATTGTTTTCAGCATAAAATTTATTAATTATTCCAAAAATAGTTATTATATTTGTGCTCGAAATATAAAAATTCTATTACTTAAATTTATTTGCTTACAAAATTACGGGTCTTATATTATAAGAATTCTACATTATACTTTATGAAATATCTCAAATCCATTAATAGACTTTATTATTTAAGAGCTTCAGTATTATTTTTAAAATCACCCGCTGAAATATATGAAATTGTACATTGTGAAAGGTATCTTAACAATAATGAACGAAAAATATTTGAACATTATATAAGATATCTAAGCAAAAAATACTAAAAAAAAGCTTTATTTGCGTATTGTTTATAAATCAATCAAAATAGAAATGAAAACACCTATTGATAAACAGATCGCAGATAAAGTAATAAAAGATTTTGGCATAGATGATTTCGGAAAAGCAACGATAAGAGAAGTTGTTGCAATATCGAATAATCTAGAAAAAGAGACAGGAACAGAATTTGTCCATATGGAAATGGGTGTTCCGGGCCTCGCACCTTCCCAAATCGGAGTTCAGGCGGAAATTAAGGCTCTTGAATCCGGTGTCGCATCTATATATCCTGTTGTCGACGGTTTGCCCGAATTAAAGAAACAAGCTTCCTCATTTATTAAAGCTTTTATAGACATAGATATTAATCCTGCCGGCTGTATTCCTGTGACAGGTTCAATGCAGGGCACTTATACTTCGTTTATGTGCTGTTGTCAGTGCGACGAAAAAAAAGATACAATCTTATTTATTGATCCCGGATTTCCTGTTCAGAAACAACAGCTTGTTGTGATGGGATATAAATATGAGACTTTCGATGTTTACAATTATCGTGGTGATAAACTTAAAGAAAAACTTGAAAGCTATCTTTCGAAAGATAATATTGCGGCAATTATATATTCCAACCCTAATAATCCTTCATGGATTTGCCTTAGAGAAGAAGAACTGAGAATTATTGGTGAATTGTCAATGAAATATGACACTATTATTCTTGAAGATCTTGCTTATTTCGCAATGGATTTCAGAGATAATCTCTCTACTCCTTTTGAAGCTCCTTTCCAGGTTTCGGTAGCTAAATATACCGACAATTATGTATTACTGATTTCTGCATCTAAAGCATTCAGCTATGCAGGTCAGAGAATTGGAGTGGCATGTATTTCTGATAAACTTTACCATAAGAAATTTGATGGTTTTATAAAAAGATATGGCGGCGGAACTTTCGGTTCAGTATTCGTTCACAGGATTTTATATGCTCTTTCGTCCGGTGTTTCTCATTCTGCACAATATGCATTCGCGGCAATGATGAAAGCTGCGACTGAAGGAAATTATAATTTCATCAGTGATGTTAAGGAATATGGCATAAGAGCTTCGAAACTAAAAAAGATATTTACGGATAACGGTTTTAAAATCGTTTATGATCAGGATCTTGACAAGGAGATTGCTGATGGCTTTTATTTTACAATAGCGTATCCCGGAATGACCGGCGCAGAATTAATGACAGAACTTCTTCGTTACGGCATAAGCGCTATTTCTCTTGATACTACAGGTAGTCGTCAACAGGGTCTGAGAGCCTGCGTCTCTTTTATAAAGGATCACCAGTATCCGCTTATCGAAGAAAGGGTAAAACTTTTCAACGATCTGAATAAAAATTAAATTAATTAATTGTCCGTGAGCGGTATTATCTTTACCGCTCACGGTTTATTAAAATACCGATAAAATATCTACGGATAATGTCTTGGTATAAATCTTTATTTTTATGAGAAAAACTCTCCTTTGCATAATTCTTTCTGTTTTTTTTTCAACTGTTTTTGCAGATAATAATTCTAGAAAACATCACGATATTCTGGACACTATGATTAAGGTTAATTCTTATTTCATGGATAAATATTCCGATTATACAGTTTTAGAAGATAATAACAGGACAAATACTAATGTATTATCACGTTCGATATATTATGAGGGATTGCTCGAGCTTTATAAAATTTATGAAGAAGATGAGTTTTATCAGTTTGCAGAAGATTGGGCTATATATAACAAGTGGGAGCTTTTAGAAGAAAATGATTCAGTTTATAATTATAATCAGCATTGCGGTTATGTTTATCTTGAACTTTATAAATTATCGTCAGAACCTGAAAGAATCAAATCTGTAAAATCATATTATGCTGAACTTCTTGATTCGACTAATACCGAAGTCTTTACAAATATTAATTCCTTTTATGTCACTACTCCTATTCTCGGGAAATTAGGGAGTTATGAAAGTGATACTAAATATTTCGATAAGGTATGTGATATTTACAACGGACTGAAAGAGAAATATCCGGTTAAGAAAAAATTCTCATTGTTGGGTGATCCGTTACAGACAAAAAAAGAGAAAAAGAAATCGGAAAAATTTGTTACAATAGATAATATAATGACATATTCCGCTTTATCGAGAATAATAGAGGAATTGCCTGAAAATGATGAAAGAAGAATTCTTCTTATTAAAGATTTCGAGAGAATAACAAAAGGTCTTTTTCATTATAATAAAGACTATATCTTACATGAGTTTTTCGGTAAAAACATCTCAACAAAAGAAGATGTAAGATCTACTATATTAATGCTTTATGCTTTGTCAAAAAGTATAAATCTTGATGTATTGAAAAAAGAGGACTACCTTGATTTCATCACCAACTCCTGGGATAATATTACTAAACAGATAAATCCTGACGGTTCGCTGAATTTCGCCAGAAGCAGTGAAACCATAATAAATAATAAAAAAGATATTTTCGATACTGAAGAAGCATGTGCCGGCATATTATTGTTAGCCGGAAGTGAAATCTTCAGGATATTTGTTGATTAAATCAAATCAATTTAATAATCTTTTTTAGATAAGTAGAATTAAGTGTATATATTTTATATCCAAATTCTCTTAACTTGTTAAACAGAATAATCTGATTTGTTTATTGGTTTCCCATTAACAAAAAGTGAATAATCTATCTTTGCGAATTTACTTATCATAATTGCAATTCCCGAATTCTCATAAACTGCTGTCTGTATGGAATTAAGAAGTTTTGGAATATTTATGCTTTTCCCGGAAAACACAAATTCTATTTCAAAAGCATTGAATATATTCTTATTTTCCTTATCCTTCGCAGCCTGAGTATTTATCTCAAAAGATTCTATGTCAAGTTTGTTGATTTTTATCTGCGATATCATCTCCACTGCACACGATGAACCAAGAGAGATAAGAAATATAGATCCTGGTGAAACTGTATCGTTTTCAGATGTAGGACTCAGAACAATAATTCTTTTATCAATTACAGCTTCTATTCTTTGACCGCCCTGCCACTTAATTGTTGCGCCATTTATCATATTGATCAATTTTATTAATAAATAAAAAGATATTTCTTAAACATTATCCTCAAAAAATGTCATAACTCTTGATATATTGCCTCCTTCTGCCATTTCCCCTGCCATATAGGTCATTGTAGGTGCCACATGTTTGTAGAATTTCTGGTATCCCGCACAAAGGAAATTATGTTTTTTCTCTCCGTTTATCGAGCAACCGATTCTGTCTTTGGGACATCCTCCGTTACAAAATTTAAGGAACTGACATTTACGACACTGAAGCGTAAGATTAGATCTTTTTTGCTGGCCGAATTTAAGCTGTTTGCGGCCGTACATCATTCTCGTAATAGTATTATGCTTAATATTTCCGAGTTGATAATCATCAGCGTCAAATCTGTTACAAGTGTAAAGATTTCCTTCTACATCAGCCATAGCAATATGACCACATGTCTGAGAATATATACAGTTATGAGTTTCTTTCCGACAAAATACTTTCAGAGTATTATCAAATATTGAAACATTAACTTTTCCTATATCTTTTCGTACCCATTCATCAAAAATGGAACATAGAAAATTTCCATAGCTTACAGGAGAAACCGACCATTCTGTTACTCTTCCACGTACAGAAGAAACATGCGGCTGGAAGTTTAGGTTCACTATCTTGTTTTCCTTAAAGAAATGATACATTTCTAACGGGAATTTTGAATTGTAATCGTTTATAGTGGTTTTGATGCTGTGTTTAATACCATATTCCCTTACTTTATTAAGACAGTGCATAACTTCTGTAAAAGTACCTTTACCGTTCTTATCAATCCTGTAATGGTCATGACAGAACTGAGGACCGTCAATAGTAAGAATTACGTTAAAATCTTTTTCTTTAAAAAACTGAAGCCACTCTTCATTAATAAGAGTACCGTTAGTCTGAATGGTGTTTGTGATTTTTTTCCCTTTTCCGTATTTTTCCTGATATTCAAGGGCTTTATGATAAAAATCTATTCCCAAGAGGGTTGGCTCTCCTCCTATCCAATAAAAATTAACTGAAGAATGAATCTGAGCTTCTATATAAAGTCTTGTAAACCGTTCAAGAACATCAGTACTCATCAGTTCATTATTTACTTTGTTTTTCTTCTGACAATAGGTACAATTCAGATTGCAATTATCACCTACACTTTTTGTCATAATATAAACCGGAAAAGTTATATTATTAAAACTAATATTTAGATTTTCTATTATCATTTTATATCAGATCTATAATGTATCAGATTTAATTTTAATTTGTAAACACTACAGAAAATCTATGGTTTAGATTTACATAAGACTTATAAATATTATATTTTGATTAAATAAAAAAATAATATAAGTTGTTAATTTAGCTTCAAAATCGCATTAATATTCTCTTTATATCCTTATATACGGTTTTAATATTACATCAGACTGAATATACCATTCACATATAGTTAATAAATGTTTTAAATGTAAATTTTTATTATTTTCTTATTCTGCTTTTATTTTGCAATATGTGATTATATTTAATTCTTATTTATTAATCAGGACTCTTTATTCATAAATATTTAAAATCGATAGTCATTAATCAGAAAAAATTAAACATTAAAGTGATTTATAGTGTTAATAAAGTGATATTTAAAATAACCTTTAAAACAACACAATTATGAAACCAATAAATTTGCTTATAGGATTTGCAGTAGGTACACTGACCGGCATGGCACTTGGACTATTGTTCGCTCCTGACGAAGGTGCAAAAACAAGAAGAAAAGTAATATATGTTGTGAAAAAAAATAATCGTGCGTTAAAATCAAGATTGAATCAGGCAAAAAACGAATTAACCAATATGGCTTCCAGAGCCGAAAGTGAGCTGGAAAACAGTTAATTGTAAAAGAATCTGTTTCTGAAAATACTTATTATTTTGAAAAAAGGTATTTTCTTATCTTCCGGTTCTCAGCTTATGACAGTGATATCAAAAAAAATTATGCGCATTACGACTGATCGTGATGCGCATTTATTTTATTCTTTATATGCTTAAATTCAATTGCCTTAAATTTATATTCTAATATTACTGTAGTTTAAACAGAAGTCTTTGAAATATAGATTTTTAAATATAGATATGAATGTCCTATATTCAGTTATTATCTATATTCTTTTATTATTTCTATTCAATTATTATTTAATCTGTATTCAGTTATTATCTCTATTCTGTTATTACCGGACGGTCATTGTTGAAAATATTGAGCTTCAGCTTATTCATAATAAATTTTATAGCCAGTTGAGCTTTAACTGAATTTCCTGCAGAATCCAAAGGAGGAGCAAATGCAGAGATTCCGAATATGCCGGGATATACTCCCATAACTCCACCGCCTACACCTGTTTTTGCAGGTAATCCTGACTCATAAAGCCAGTCTCCTGTATGCTGGTAAAATCCCACTGAAGCGATCATTGATGTAATCTTTGAAGCATAAGCAGAATCAAAGATTATTTTACCTGTAACAGGGTTAATTCCGTCATTCGCTATTGTTCCGCTCATTATAGCAAGTTGTTCGGCTGTAATGCCTAAAGAGCACTGACGAGTATAAAGATCGAGCGAGCTCATCGGATCATCATATATACGATTATAATTTTTAAGAAGCCAGCTTATAGCTCTGTTATTAAAATTGGTTTCTGACTCTGATTTATAAAGTTCTTCAAGCAGAACAGGAGCTGATCCGCAAAGTTGCTCTATATTTTCAGTTATTGCATCCCATTTCTGCTTATTATCTCCTGCCGGTAATACCATACTGCATGCTGCTATTGCTCCTGCATTAACTAAAGGAGTGGACGGATGATCATTTTCAAGTAAAATCGCGAAAATAGAATTGAAAGGCAGACCGGTTGCGTCGGCACCTATCATCTGTACTACTTTTTCTGCGCCATATTGCTTCAATATTAAAATAGCTGTGGGGACTTTTGAGACACTTTCAATTCCGAATACAAATGAAGTATCTCCTACTTTTAATATTTTACCACTTTGCAGACATATAGCTATACCAAATAGATCTGAAGGTACATTGGCAAGAAAGGGAATATAGTTTGCATTGGCTCCTTCATTGTTGTTTTTAAATGTCTCATAAGCTTCTTCCATTACTTCCTGGATTAAGCTTACAGAAATCTTATTTTCCATATTAATATTAATTGTATCTGTTTATAAATCACATGTATGATTTATAAGGATCATTTTACGTATTAAAAACGTTTTATTAATCACTTAATTTCCTTATATGAAAACATTATATAATTAAGAATGTTTACTTTGTTTAATAGGTTTTACTACCTTTGCACTTTACAGAAAAAGTCGAAAAAATGGAAAAAGTTGAAAGTTTTGAGCTTGATCACAGAAACGTGAAAGCTCCTTATATACGCAAATGTTGTACACTTAAAGGTGAAAAAGGTGATATAGTAACAAAATTTGATGTCAGATTCCTACAGCCAAATAAAGAAGCATTCGGAACTGCCGCTATGCATGGGCTTGAGCATCTTTTAGCTCATGAATTAAGAACTCACCTTGATGGAGTCATAGATCTTTCTCCTATGGGATGCAGAACAGGTTTTTATCTTTCAATATGGGGAGATGTAGATCCTGCAACTATAAAAAAAGCGATAGAATCTTCTCTTGAAAAGGTTCTTGAAGCAGAAGTTATTCCGGCAGCGAATGAAATTCAGTGTGGCAACTATAAAGATCTTTCTTTATTCGGAGCTAAGGAATATGCTAAACAGGCTCTTAAAGACGGGTTCTCACTTAATATCTTCGGAGAATAAAGATCTTCTGAAATAATGATTTTTTGAAATAAAGAATCCTATTATTGAAAATAAATAATTAAAATGCCGTATTAAGGATTTAACTCCTTGATACGGCATTTTCCATATTGTTATAATCATTTTAACCATATGAACTTCTATTCCTTTTATAGGCATGTTCTGTTATGCAACAATCTCTATATAATGCATTTCATTTTAAAGCTAAAAATAAATCATCTGAATAATAAGAATCAGATTAATTCTAATTGCAAAATGTGTAGATAAATAATAATGATAAAATGCCTGTAAAAACTTATATATAAAAAACTCTTCTGATCATTTAAGATCAGAAGAGTTATATTATAATAGTTAACAAGAAAAATCAATAGGATTTTTCACCTTATTTGGCAAAAGAGCAATATCAAGTACTTCCTTGATATCTTTTACATAATGGAAATTCAAACCTTTAAGGTAGGTCGGTTTGATTTCTTCTATATCTTTTCTGTTATCCACACAAAGAATAAGATCTTTTATTCCGGCTCTTTTTGCAGCAAGAATTTTTTCTTTGATACCGCCAACAGGCAATACTTTTCCTCTTAAAGTTATTTCTCCTGTCATTGCAAGATTAGGTTTAACTTTTCTCTGTGTAAAGGCTGAAGCAAGTGACGTAACCATTGTAATACCGGCAGATGGACCATCTTTTGGAATTGCGCCTTCAGGCACATGGATATGAACGCTCCATTTATCAAATAATTCTTCATTAATCCCGATATCCTGAGAATGAGCTTTAATATACTGCATTGCAATAATTGCAGACTCCTTCATTACATCTCCAAGATTACCAGTAAGAGTAAGTTTCTCTCCTTTACTTTTTGAAAGAGAAGATTCAACAAAAAGAATTTCGCCCCCTACAGATGTCCATGCAAGACCTGTCACGACACCGGCATAATCATTACCTTCATATTTATCCTGAAGATATATTTCTGCACCAAGAAAATCTTTAAGATCTTCAGGATTCAAAACTACAGGATAAGGTTTTTTCATTGCAATCTTAAGAGCTAGTTTTCTCATAAGATTAGCAATTTTCTTATCAAGCTGTCTTACTCCGGATTCACTTGTATATGATTTAACTATCGCTTCTAAAGTTTTCTTAGGAATTTCGAATTCTATTTCTGACAAACCATGAGCTTCTTTCTGTTTCGGCACAAGATGCTTACGGGCAATCTCTATCTTTTCTTCAAGAATATAACCGCTGATATCGATCATCTCCATTCTGTCAAGCAAAGGCTGCTGGATATTATTGATATTATTAGCAGTGGCAATAAACATTACATGAGAAAGATCATAATCCATATCCAGGTAATTATCATGGAATGTTGAATTCTGTTCAGGATCCAGGACTTCAAGTAAAGCTGAAGAAGGATCTCCTTTGAAATCAGAACCGATCTTATCAATTTCGTCAAGAACAAAAACAGGATTTGATGTTCCTGCCTTTGCAAGATTGCTTATGATTCTTCCCGGCATTGCTCCGATATAAGTACGGCGATGACCGCG
>CAMTON010000062.1 GCA_947074105.1 uncultured Bacteroidales bacterium | reverse complement strand
GTCGGACATAAGAACCATCGTACATATATTGCGTTCCGTTGTGATAACCGCTTTGCGATGAAAGCCAGCGCGGAGTGGTAACATCGGCTGCATCACCGGCATCAGCCCACCATGAACCCATCTTATATACAGTATTCATCTGGCTGTCGAAACTTGTAAGCTGAACCACACGTGATACATTGTTTACTCCATAAAACTGTACAAAGGCACTGAAACCTTTCCATTCAAAACCGACTGTCGCATTATAAGTGTTCTGCGGAGTATCCGAGTACCCGTAAGGAGCTTGATCCTTGTTATCAATCACTCCGTCTCCGTTAAAGTCGATTATATAATAATCTCCCGGGAGTCTGCTTCCGTCATTTGTATCATGCTGCGGACTTCCGTAAAGCTGATCATATGTATTAACATACCCGGAATTGATATATGTCTTGTGCTGCCCGATACTGTATCCTGCTACTTTCTGATATGCAGGAAGCAGTGCTGCATCATCTTTTTCAAGTATCGTATTCTTTGCGTGAGTCATATTCATATTCGCCCATACTCTTATATCATTTCCCAGATTCTTGCTCAGGCGAAGTTCGATTTCATAACCCTCTGTCTTTACTTTGCCGAGATTAGCCGTAACAGGTGTTGTTCCGAAGTATGATGGGACAGAACGATCGGATCCGCTAACAAGGATATCAGTTCTTTTATCCCTGAAAATCTCAACGCTACCGGCCATCAGACCGTTGAAGAAGGAATAGTCGATACCATAATTGGTCTTTGCCACTTTTTCCCATCTTACATCAGGATTTCCCACAGCGATTTCACGATACCATGTATAAGGGCTGATCCCTCTGTTTATATCAAGAGACGATGTACCTCCGTATGCCCACTGGTTCATATAAAGCCAACGGGTAGAGATATTATCATCACCTATCTCACCATAGGATACTCTCACTTTAAGAATATCGATAACGGAAGAAAGAGGTTTCATAAATCTTTCATTGCTTATCATCCATCCTGCAGCTCCTGAGTTGAAAAAAGCGAATCTGTTTTCTTTACTGAATTTCTCAGAACCGTTGTAAGCTCCATTATACTCTATAAAGTATCTATCGTCGTAATTATATGTCGTACGGAACGCCCAGTCTTCCCTATAACTCGGTATCACGCTTCCTATCGCATTTTCCTGACGACTGAAAAGTCCCATTGCCGTAAAATTATTTTTAGCAAATGTTCTTGCCCAGTTAAGCTGCATCTGATAATTAAGATTCCTCTGAGTTGCCCAGTCCTGAACCTCCCCTCCGGAAGTATTCCATAACACACCTTCCATAAAGTCGAAACCTGTGTTATTGTCATATTGTTTCTTGTATATCACCTCTCCGGTATCGGGATCAACCCATTTAAGCTGAGCCTCGTTATAAAGGTCGTTTATACCTCGTTTCCACTCTACGAAAGTATTATCCCAAGCTATCATTCCACGTGCTGAAAGTCCTTTGGTTATGAAACTAAGGTCCTGCTCAAGTGTAAAGTCCGTAGTGATTCTTGTAGTGGTTGTACTCATGGTACCGCCAAGAGATATATTCTCTGCCGAGTTGGTGACATTGGATATATTTGGATAAAAACCCCATGAGCCGTCAGAGTATTTCGGAAGAAATACATCCGGAGCTATATTATAAGCTCCAGCCCACTGCTGAGCAATAGACCAGTCGGCCGAACTGTCATAATTAGAGTTGTTCCACGGCGTTTTCTTATATCCGGTAGATCCGGCGATATTCATTTTAAACGTAGTTGTTTTCGTGATTGAAAAATCAAGATTACTTCTTACATTGATTCTGTCGTACCCGTAACCGGAATTATAATTTCGTCCGTTATCGAAGACATCAAAAAGGTCACCCTCATGCACATAGTCCATAGAAGCGAAATATTTTACAAATTTTGTTCCGCCTCCCACATTTACGTTGGCATTGTATGACATCGCATAGTCTTTAAACAAAACATCCTGCCAGTCGACATTAGGATATCTTTCCGCTTCCGCTACACTCGTTGGAAAACGGTATTTATTGATTATTGCCTGCGGTTTGATATATTCCCACGCATCGGCACGAAGCCCCAGCTCATTTTCAATAGCCGTATTTCTTGCCATAAGAGCGTCATATGAGTCAAGCTTACCGGGCAGTTTTGAAGGTAATTTCAGTGTTGAATTAAAAGAGACATTAATCTGTGCCGAGCCTTCCTGACCTCTTTTAGTTGTGATAAGGATAACACCGTTGGCCCCTTTCACACCATAAACCGCAGTAGCCGATGCATCTTTAAGAACAGAAAGCGACTGTACGGAAGCGATATCGACGCTGCTCATCGGGCGTTCTATACCATCGACAAGAACAAGGGGTTCACTGTTATTCCAAGAACTTGCACCTCGTATCACGATCTGCGGTTCTTCCTCTCCCGGCATACCTGAACTCGCTGTTGTTATTACACCTGGCAGATTACCGGTAAGAGCCGCACCGATATCACTTACACCGGCTGCACGTTCAAGCACTTTTCCGGTTGTCTGAGCAATAGCACCCACCACACTAACTTTCTTCTGCTGGCCATAGCCCACTATCACTACCTCTTCAAGCTGAAGCTGATTATCAAGCAGTGTTATCTTGATTATATTCCCCGATACGGGTTTGATCTGCTGTGTCACCATTCCTATGTATGAAACTTCAAGAATGGATTTCGAATCCGGTACTTTCAGAGAGAACTTACCGTCAATATCTGTTGTAGTCCCTATAGAACTACTTCCTTTAACTATGATGGTGGCACCGATAATCGGCTCATTAAGGTCATCAACCACCACTCCGTTTACTATTATTTCCGGGGCTGCATAAGCTGATATACAGCTGAATATGGCCATAAGAATAATAACGGGAATCTTTTGAATCCGTAATTTTACAATTTTCATTAATGTTAGCTTAAGGGATTAGTATACAAGATGTTAATCATTTCTCAGCAATGCGTATATTTCGCATCAGCTGTCGTCAGGTCTGCTTTTCATGATGTCTGTTTTTCATTTTGTGGTTATTATTGATTCTTGAATGCGTATAAGCCGATTGTAGCGCCCGTAAATCCTCCGGCTATTCTTGTTGACAGATATGAAGCATCTATATTGCCTGCTATTTTTTTCCAGTTGTCTTTTTCTTCAGAATAGTAAAAATCATATAAAGCTCCGCGGGATGTTACTTTCAGTCTTAGAGAGACACTGTCTGAGTTAAGGATTTCACAAGCCTTCACTGTTTCTCCCTGATCAGAGATTTTTATAAGAGATACTGTCTTATTTTCTTTTTCTCTTCCTACAGCCAGAAAGTACTGATGCGCTTCATCTTTAAAAAGAAGTATGCCTGCATACTCACCTTCGCGCGGATCAAAATATATTTTTGTTGAACAGTCAAACTTGTGATGCTGCATTCTGCGTGCCAGAAAAGCGGGTGATTTCTTCTCTGTGGATTTTACGGGAGAACATTTCATTGTCAGATATCCCGGATTTGAATTAAGAGAATAATAATCGTCTATAGGTCCGCGAAGGCTTAGCCATTCATACCCGAGATTTCCGATATTGAAATTTTCACAAAACTTCTTATTTCCGAAAGTCGTTTCTTCATTTCTTTCTGCACCACTGACCCGTTCAATCATAGGTACTACCTCATCATCATGTGTCATAAAGGGAAAACCATCATCGCTCCATCTCACCGGCATCATGAATGTCTCTCTGCCGAGATTCTCAAAAGTGTTGTTTATCGGCCGACAAGCAAGAAAAAAAGCCCACCAGTCGCCATCCTTAGTCTGAATAAGATCGGCATGTCCCGCACAGGTTACAGGATTAGGTCTTTCAGGGTTCAGAGTTCTCTGTGTAAGAATCGGATTACCTTCCCACGATTTATATTCTCCCATCGGTGAAATACTTCTGAATATCACTTCTGAATGCCATCCTGCCGTGCCCCCTTCTGCTGCCATCAAATAATATTCTCCGTTTATCTTATAAAGGTGTGGCCCCTCTATCCATATGGGATTATCTTCAGGACGTGCTCCCTTATCGACTATTATTTTTTCAGGTCCTTTCACTCTGTCATTCTCCGTATCAAACTCTCTTATTCTGATTGTTCGGTGTCCTTCATATTCCGGTTCTGCGGGAGCAATATCATTATTGACGATATAAGCTTTTCCGTCATCGTCAAAGAAAAAAGAAGGATCAATACCTCCAACTTCAGGAAGCATAACCGGATCAGACCAACTTCCGAAAGGATCCTTTGTCTTTACAAAAAAGTTTCCGACACCTACATTTGTTGTTATGACGTAAAATGTTTCATTAGCCGGATTATATTCTATAGCCGGTGCGAATATTCCGCCGCTTACTCCCTGGCCTTCCATATTTACTAACTGAGAACTTCTGTCAAGCACATGTCCTATCTGTTTCCAGTTTATAAGATCGTTGCTGTGAAAAATCGGAATACCGGGGAAATACGAAAAAGTGGAAGTGACAAGAAAGTAATCATTCTCGATTCTGCATATGCTCGGATCGGAATACCAGCCGGGAAGTATGGGATTGTAGAAACTGTCATTTCCTGTCAGAGGGTTTTCATTATAGAAATCATCATTTCCTTCATAATCGAAATATTCAAAAATCGCTTCTGATATTCCGGGAACGGGAAATATCGATTTTTCTTTTCTCATCATTATGCCTGTGCATGAAACAATAAAGCAGCAGACAGCAAAACATACAATTACAAATTTTGAAATACGAAGATTTTTCATGTTGAATGTCAGATAAAGATTCTTAGTTTATTTCTTTTGTTCTGCACAAATATATATCCCACGATATTATCTGCATTTCTATATTGTTCCACATAATTGACTCTGCATTACATCTTTATAAAATATCAGTCGAAACATTATACCGCACATTACACAACAAACCACAAAGCATTAACAGTCAACTATTTACCACAACACAAATGTTACATCAACATCCAAAACAATTATATAAAAGCCACATATATCAATAATATTTTACAGAGGCACGGAATATCTCATTTCTTTAAAAAACATGTTTGAAAAAAGACGTGCAGTTGTCATATGTAAAGTGTACGGTTGCGATATTGTCACTGTACAGTTGTCATATTGCCACTGTGCACTTTCATGAAAACTCACTTTGAAAACGTAAAAACACAGTTTCAAAACGTAGAAAAGGTGCGTCAAAAACATGGATTTGACACACCTTTTACTAAAACAACATTAAATAAAAATATCTATTCAAAATATCCGTTTAACGGAGATTCGAAGTTTGTTATATCCAGACGGAAATCTTTCATCTTCTGAAGGTCGTAGCCCGGTTTTTCCTGATCGGAGGGAACATTTTTCCCTGAAAATTCACCGAAATAAAGCAGACATGCATCACGCCACCACACTGCATCATTAAGCTGTATTTCAAGTTTGGCACTGACAGATCTGAATCTTTCATCATCTACAAATGCTTTCTGTTTTCCCCAGATATTACAGAATTTCCGTACCGAAGAAACTCCATTGTTATATCTCACGCATAACTCATTCCACAACGTATTACCGGACTGCATTTTATGAGTCCACGGAACATTATGAAACCACAATATATATTCGTCAGGACATGTCCTGAGATCATCATAAATAGATTTCAGCTCCGGAGGATACTGAGCCACGGCATTGCTGCCCAGGGAACTGCGGTCGAAACCTATCCCTTTTTCAGATGCGTTATGATAATATGAAGGCATCCAGTCAGGACGCGCTCCATCAATGTCGCACCATGGCTCGGGACCGTAATGATGTCCCCAGGCAAAAATATGGTGAAGGCCTAAAGGCATCATATAATTGACTGCCGCTTCACGACTTTCTGTCATAAGATCACGAACAGATTCTACAAAACCGTTATCTGCTGAAAATGTCTGTTTAAGCCATTCTTCTGCTATCTCTTCAGATGTGAGTTCGGGATTCCAGGCAAGCCGACCGAATGCATACCAGTTTGACTGCGCAAAGTGGTGGCCGCACCAGTTCTTATCGGTTCCGGTATTGGCAACGCCGGCAATAGCGTTCAGAGTGTTGTGCGGAACAAATTCAAAGAATTCTTTCCACATAGGTGCCAGATAGACAAGATGATTTGAGAAACCGAGATATTCCTGTGTGATCTGAAATTCGACCATTGTCTTTGAACGATGCATAGCACCGAATAAAGGACTGTAGGGTTCACGGGGCTGAAAGTCTATCGGACCGTTTTTTATCTGAATGATCACGTTATCGTGAAATTTTCCGTCAAGCGGTTTAAATTCATTATACGCCTGTTTGGCCCTGTCGGAATCCTCCGGACTATAGACGAAAGCTCGCCACATAATGATTCCACCGTGAGACTGAAGAGCTTCTGCAAGCATATTAGCTCCGTCAGCATGACTGCGTCCGTAGTCACACGGGCCGGGTTGTCCTTCTGAATTGGCTTTGACAAGAAAGCCTCCGAAATCCGGAATAAGAGAATATATCTCATCAGCCTTTTTCTTCCACCATACTCTGACATCATTATCAAGAGGATCGGCAGTTGCCAGATTATCGGTTATCATAGGTGTGGCAAAGTTTACAGAAAGGTAAACCCTGATTCCGTATGGACGGAAAATGTCGGCAAGGGCTTTTACTTTAATAAGATATGCGGAAGTAAGAATCGAGGGAGATGCATTCACGTTATTAAGTACAGTGCCATTGATTCCGACAGAAGCATTTGCCCTGGCATATTGTTCATATCTTTCCGATCTTATGCCGGGTAGTTCATCCCACTGCCATAGCGATTCACCGGCATAGCCTCTTTCAATTGTTCCGTCCGGATTGTCCCAGTGATTAAGAACCCTTATTCCGTAAGCCGGTGATTCCTTCACATTAATACCGGTGGTTAATTCGCCTGCCGCTTCCATTCTGATCAGATGATATGACGCATAAAGAAGTCCTGCTTCAGAGGGAGATGATACAATATAATTCCCTTTTTCATATTTTATGCTGAAACCTTCTTCTTTGGCAGATGCTTCCTTATCATATTTCAGAATAACACTTACTCCTTTCATCGCTTTCTGAAGTTCATCACGGGCAATTTTCATTACCGCAGATTCGAAAGGAATGACTACACGTGTGTTTTTCCCTCCTTTCTGACGTAACCAGAGTGAACTACCGTCTTCGGAGAAAGCATTAATGCATCCTCCGAGACAGAAAATGATAACAGCCAAACAGATTTTCTTCATGAGTCTTTTGTTTCTGCCGTTAATATTGTGCTGCATAAAGCAATGTCAAGTTCTGACATTTTCTGCTCGTCAGTTCCTTCTATTGTAAGAATCTTTCCGTTTTCATCATACTCAAGTTCGCAGACTTTAAGGCTTCTCAGCCATGTTCTGCCACCGGAAGGAACGGAGTCATGATGGAAAAGATACCATTTACCTTTGTACTCCACTATAGAATGATGAGTAGTCCATCCGACAACAGGTGTCAGTATGATTCCCTGATATACAAAAGGACCGTAAGGATTATCACCGACTGCATAACACAAGTTATGTGTATCTCCGGTAGAATATGAAAAATAATATTTTCCTTCATATTTATGCATCCATGAAGCCTCGAAGAAACGGCATTCGGTATCACCGGCTTTCAGTAGATTGCCTTCCTCATCAGTGATAATTACTGAGCGGGGTTCTTCCGCGAATTCAAGCATATCGTCAGAAAGTCTTGCTATTCTTGCCGGAAGTGCGTCTTCATTTCCCTGAGGAAGATGAGCCGATTCAAGCGCCTTATTGTCTTTATATCTCTGAAGCTGTCCGCCCCATAATCCGCCGAAATATATGTAATGGCTTCCGTCATCATCACGGAATACGGCAGGATCGATGCTGTAGCTTCCCTTCATAGGTGCTTCGCACGGAGTGAAAGGTCCTTCAGGTGTATCGCTTACGGCAACTCCCATTCTGAAAATATCATTTCTGTCTTTCAGCGGGAAATACATATAATATTTTCCGTTCTTAAATGCTACGTCGCAATCCCAAAGCTGACGTCCTGACCATGGAATATCCTTTACGTCAAGAACTACTCCGTGATCTTTTATCTCTCCGTTCATTATGTCGTCGGTAGAATATACATGATAGTCTTTCATATTGAAATGATCACCATTATCATTTTCGGCAACTCCGCTTTCCCAGTCATGAGAGGGATATATATATATCTTACCATTGAAAACGTGCACTGAAGGATCGGCCATGTACAGATCCGGAACGAGATATCTTTTTTCTTTTTTCATAAACATCAGATTTAAAGTGTTTGTATTAATGTGATCTTCTTCTTTTTAATTCAGCCTGCATCTGCTCATTATATTCTTTTGTTATCGGATAATAATAAAGTGCTATAACTCCGATGAAAAAGCATACAGCCGGAATAAGACTTGAAGAAAAAACTATTCCTTTTATTGCAGTATCGCTTTGCATTCCGGCAGAGCCGGAGATATAGCCGAAGCCGGAAAGGAGGAAACCGAGAATCGCACCTCCGAGTCCGAGACCTACTTTTAAGGCAAAGACTACCCCTGCAAAGACAAATCCTGTGGCACGGCGGTGATTTATATATTCCGAATAGTCGGCAACGTCGGCTATCATCGCCCATAACAGAGGAATTGTAGGAGCATAAGCCAGACTTTTCAGAATATTAAGATAGAATATAGTTTCGATATCCGCTTTTCCCGGAAAGTAAAACAGAGCGGTAAAAAAAGCGGTAAGGGCAAGACAGACGATAAATACTTTTTTCTTTCCGAAACGGTTGGCAAGAAATGTAGAAAGAAGTATGACTCCGGCAAACTGTACCAGTGCGCCAACCATATTGAAGACACCGAAACCTACTTCATAAGCTCTTTCCGGAGATGCTACGATAAGACCGAATGCGTTAAGAATTCCGTAAAACATACCACCGTTGTCGCTTTCAGCTACAAGACCGAGTCTGCCGAGGAAGAGAAATAAAGCTTCGCGGTTTACATAATTTTCAAAATAAAAGTTCATCGCGCTGCCCCACATTGCAAGAGTAGTAAAGATGAAAAGTGTAAGAAGGAACATTGAACGCCAGGGCACATTACCAAATACATCTTTTATATCCTGACGAGTATCGGATTTCTGATTAGCAGGAGGTTCAATCCTTTCTTTTGTTGAAAAGAATGTGATTATAAGAAATACGAAACCAATCGCGGCATAAATGCTTATCGTGTAAAGCCATCCTTTTGAAATATCTCCGTCTCCGGAGAATTTATTGACAAGAGGAAGTGTAAGTCCCTGTATTACAAACTGCGCAACTGTTGCGGCAACAAACCGGATTGATGTAATGCTCGTACGTTCTTTTATATCTCCGGTCATAACCCCGCCGAGTGATGAATAAGGAGTATTATTGAATGAATAAAGTGTCATAAGAAGAGTATACGACAGAGTAGCATACACGGCTACTACGGCTTTATTTTCAATGCCGGGATTGTAAAATGCAAGAACATAGAACACCATAAAAGGCAATGCGGTCCATAAGACCCACGGACGGTATTTTCCCCATTTCGTCTTTGTCCGATCAGACAGAATCCCTACTGTCGGATCGACAAAGGCATCAACTATTCGTGCTATTAGCATTACAGTTCCGGCCACGGCACCTTCAAGACCGAATACATCGGTATAAAATTTTGTCTGATAGATCATCATCATCTGGAAGACAATGTTGGCAGAACAGTCACCAAGACTATATCCTATTTTTTCAGCCATGGAAACCTCATGGGTAGCGGATGCCGTGATATTTATTTTTCCGGCAACAGCTTCCTGACTTTGTGAATTCATATTCTTTTCTGTATTAGATTATTATTTTTCATTTAACACGGCATCGGCGATACGTTTCGCCACACTCTTTTTGTCAAGCGGATGAATGTCATTCCATTCGCCGAGATCGGAGTTTTTAATAAGTGTAGTGTTTGAATTGCCTGAAGCGACTTTTGCCTGAACTTCGCGAAACTCAGCCCATGCCTTACGGCCGTGATGATCGTCAGGATGAAGATAATCGGCAAGTTCGATGATATAGAAAGGAAGTCCGCTGTCTGCGAATGAACGGCGCCAGTCTTTTATCATAGAAGAAAGAAGAGCTTCATATTCGTTTCTTCTTGAAACATTGGATTCTCCCTGATACCATAAGACTCCTTTTACTGCATAATTTCTCAGTGGATGTATCATTGCATTGTAAAGACAAACAGGTTTATAATAGAAAAACATCATATCAGGAGCAGAAGGCATTGATGCACCGTAACGATATTTCCATTCCCCTTCAAGACTAATCTCTTTTTCTCCGCATATTATCTTATATGGTTTCTCTCTTACGAAATGAGGATTTCCGGAGTTACTGATAAGTCTGACGGTGATATTGTTTTCGCCTGCTTTCAATATTCCGGCAGGAATATCGTATATACGCGGAGGATAACGGTAAGAAGTGGTCCCAACAAAAACTCCGTTTATAAATACCGAGTCGGCATCTACGACACAACCAAGTTTTATTGTGGCAGGTTTGCCATCAAATTCGGAAGAAACGGTTATGTTTTTACGGAACCAATGAGAGCCGTTATTGGCATTAAGACCGTTTGTTCCCCAATGTGTAGAAAAAAGATCTACGGTTTTCCACTGCGAATCATCACAGTCATCGCTGTACCACGGAATCTCACAACTCAGTCCGGGATCTCCTTCAAACAAAGCCCTGTTCCATCTTTCAAATGCCATTGACTCAAGTTTTTTTATTTCATTTCTGTAATTCTGATTCTCAAATCTCTTTTTATCATTTATATATTTCGGGAATTCCTTAAGTCCTTCTTCACTAATCCATGATTCAACCGGAGTTCCGCCCCAACTAGAATTGATTATTCCTACAGGAATGCCTGTCTTCTCATACATCTCCTTTGCATAGAAATATGCTATTGCGGAAAAAGACATCACATTTTCTTTTGTAAGCGGTTTCCAGGAAGAAGGAGTCAGATCATCTTTTTCTTCAGTAAAATCATAAACTGCAGGAACTTTGAACTGACGTATATTAATGTTTTCATAACTATTGATCTCGTCTGCAAACATTTCGGTAACCCTTTCTACGGGAAATTCCATATTCGACTGCCCGGAACAAAGCCATACGTCACCGACAAGAATATCCTTTATCTCTTTATCATTAATCTTCATAAGATAAGGCCCCCCTGTCTTAAGTCCGGATAGCTCAGTGCTCCAGTTTCCGGCCTCATCCGCCTGAATTGAATGCTTCTTTTTCTGAAAAGTTATATTTACTTTTTCTCCGGAACCGGCAGTCCCCCATATTTTCACTTTACTGTCACGCTGCAGAACCATTCCGTCAGAAATAAGAACAGGAAGTCTGACTTCGGCATTCATTTCACAAAAACATGAAAGGAGCAGAGCGAAAGATATCTTAATGGTATTATTTATTTTCATAAGGCAATCAGTTTATATTGTTACATCCTGAATTAAAAAGATCCATAATGAATGGTTTCGGCTCATAGTCTCTGTCAAAAAGAAGAGGATAATCTTTTCTGCCTTGCATAGGCCAGTTGTTTTTCCATGAATCTTCATCAGTCAGCCCCCATGCAGTCACTCTTGTAATGACATCGGAATGTTTTACGAAAAGTGTGAAGAATTCACCCATTCTTTTATTCCATAAAGCATCAATCGAATCCGGAAGAGCGACAGGGTAAGGATTAAGTAGTTTCTGAAAATCAACAGTTTCACTGATATTGGCTCCTCTGTTTATTGTAGGCAGTGCGCTCATATCCCATTCAGTGATCATTACCTTTACTCCCGTGGAGGCAAAAGCCTTTATACTTGTTTCAAAATCGGATAAAGAAGGATAATCAAGTCCCATATGTCCCTGCATTCCGACTGCATCTATCCTTATTCCTTTTGACTGAAGATTCTTAATCATTTCTACTGTTTTGTCTCTTCGCCCTGCTTCATTCATTCCGTAATCATTATAATAAAGTTCAGCATCAGGATCTGCTTCATGAGCATAACGGAAAGCATATTCAATATATTCAGGACCAAGTATTTCATAAAATTTGGATTTTCTCCAGTCTCCGTTTCCTTCTATTGCTTCATTTACGACATCCCAGCCGTGAACCTTCCCTTTATATCTTGAAACTACGGTATGGATATGATCTTTCATTCTTTGCTTCAGAACATCAGCGGAAACATCTTTGCCTTCTTCATCAATGCAAAACCAGGGAGCAAGTTGAGAATGCCATATAAGGCAATGTCCTACTGTATGCATATCATTGTCTTCAGCGAATTTTATAAATTCGTCAGCCAGTGTAAAATCATATTTTCCTTCTTCCGGATGTATGACCTCGCATTTCATACAGTTTTCCGCTACTACGGAATTAAAATTCCTGTTTACAAGATTCACGATATTTTCATCATTTGCCGCAGCCTGATGACTGTTAAGAGCAACTCCGACAAGGAATTTTCCGTCAGCAAAATTCTTAAGATTATTCTCTTTGTCTGACATTTCATGACTGCTGCCACACGAAACACATACAATAGCAAATAAGGCTGTTACTAAAGTATTTTTCATAATATTATTTTTTGATTTAATTGTATTCATAAAGTTTTACATTGAGTATTTTAAAATCATCAACTCCTATTCTTACGTGACGTCCCTGATGATCCTGATCTCCGTTAAGACGTCTTTTATATTTTAATTCACCCTGAGAAGTTATATTAACTTCATCGACAGAAAGTATTCCTGTTCTTTTCTTCCCTGTCCATCTTTTCTCATCCTTTGTTCCGTCTCCTGTATTAATAAACCCGTCTTCTCCTAAGTTTTTTGAGAAATTGATTTCTCCTTCCGAAGCAAAAGTCAGAACTATTCCGCTTCCCGCAATAATATATTCGTTATCACCGGTACGTATAATCATTCCTCCACCTTCCGGCCATACAGAACCATCGGTTGCCCGCTGATCCCAGGGAAGAGTAAAGAAGTGACGGCCTGTTATGATTATATTACTGTCTTTTATTATACGTTCTTTATTTTCACTATCAAAAAGAAATCCTTTTGTCACTCCTTTTCCCTGATATTTTGTAATAAGCGGCATCATTTCATTAAGGCATGAATAAGCCTGCACAAAAGGATTATTCTGCGAATCCTCTCCGTCTTCAATTGCAAAAGGACTGAATCCTATTGCGTCATGTTCTCCAAATGCATAAAAAGCCTGAACTCCGTTGTTTGCGCCTCTTCGTATCTCTGGAATGAAAAGAGGATTTTCCGGAAAATGATAGCCGGAAATTATTTCCTGAAAACCTTTATCATAAATATCAGGAGAAATAAAATCTATTTCCGGTGCTCCGCATTTCCAAATATCGGAAAGATGGGCAAGCGGTCCGGCTGAAGGATATTCTCCCGGTTTTCGGTTTCGGCTGTTCATAGCGGCATTTACAAACAAAGGAACGTCATAAATCTCACGTGCAGTTTTTGCCATCCTGTTGACATATTCCGCATAAAACCATGCCATAAATATTTCATCCGTATAAATATCATTTCCGAAAATCTGTGACCATGTTCCGCTTTTAAGGGAACCGTTTTTATCCCATTTTTCCTTAATATACGGATTAAGATTTTTCCTGTTTTTAATAAGATGATTCATAAGCTTCTGAGGCACCGAAGATTTAAAATGACTGTCAGCAACCACAGAATGGTCGCGGGCATCTTCAAGCATACCGATCTCATTTTCTATCTGAATCATTATTACAGTTTCATTGTTCTTATCTTTTTGCGCAATATGCTCAAGCCATTTTCCGAAAGCCTTATTGTCGGCATTAAATACATTTTCCGAAAATACGCTTGCTATTTCAAGCGGCTTTCCTTCTTTAGTATATGAGCGGGGATACTTTTTATAATCTTTCTTAAACCATGACGGTGTATAACAACTCATTGAATTTTTCCAGGCTCCGAACCACAGAAATATCACTTTAAGTTCATTTTCTTTTGCCTCATCAATAATCTTATCGGTAAGTGAAAAATCAAATTTCCCTTCTTCAGGTTCTGTTAGATCCCAGTATGCAGGAACGAGAACCGTATTAAGACCCATTCTTTTCAGCTTGGGGAAATAACTTTCTATATCCTCAAAACATGCAGCAGATGAATTTCCGAGTTCCCCTCCAAGTATAAGAAAAGGTTCTCCATTCACCATAAGCTGTTTTGCTCCGGCATTTTTCTTAAGATAAGTTCCTTTTTCCTGAGCATTTGTCATATACGGTATCAAAAGAAGAAGGATCATTATTATATAATTCATATTGATATCAGATTTCTGAGATTTAAAATTTTGTTATTCTTCAAATCACTCATTTATTGCTGAGTGCTGAATATATGTTGTAAGTAATCAGTTCTTCTTTATTAATTTATTTCGGCAAGTAATTATCTCTGTGCGTTATTTTATTATCATTGTTCTATCGTCCTATTGTATTATTTTGTATTATTTTTTTCATTTATATCAGTTAATTATTTTTCCATGTTTCTGTTTTAATTATGGCATGACTCACGTCACACCATAATCACTCATTAAAATTTAGAATTTATTTATTTCGGAAACACACGCGTTCATTTCAAAATTATCGATATCTATATATCCTCCGGAAGCTTTTGTAGCATAATTAAATATGGCATACTTACTGCCCATAAACAGTCGGCGGTAATCAAAAATCATCTTCACATCACATCCTGTTTTTATCCATTTCTTATTATCAAGACTGTAATAAAAAGATGCTATATCTTTTCCCTGATTAAAATCTCCGTCGATACGCAGATATATAATATCGTTATCAATTTCATTTTCTTCAATGATAATCTCATTTACGTCGGTCACTCTCATTCTGCTGTCTTCTGAAAAGGCCACATCATTGGTAGACATTCTTAATTTATTTACGTCATTTTCTTTTTTCACGGACAGTATGCCTGAATTGCTGTTGAAAGCTGCAAAACCGGCTACATCACCATCTTTCATCCCCGAGATATCTATCGCAACAGTAGCGCTGCTTACAGGTCCGTGCATTCTCTGTGTAATTGTATTAGGAGCATTATAAATATTATCGGTAACGCGGCTTGTCTTAAGTCTGAGAAAACCCGGACGCTCGGTTAATGACCATTTATCGTTAAGTGGATTATGATTCCATTGCCAGAATAAAGAAAGCTTGTCTTTATCAAAATCATCACTTCCCGATATTCCTTTACATTCCGGAATATTATAAACTTCCATTTCCATTTTCTCCGGTACATGGCCGTTAATATCACCCAGCATAGGCCATCCGTCGGTCCATGTACAAGGCATCAACATCGGAACACGGCCTATTCCTCCTCTGTCCTGAAATATTATCGCCCACCAGTCTCCATTCTTCCCGTCAAAGACAGAACCTTGTCCTACTCCGCCAAATCCTGCAAAATCATGCTCCAGAATTACTTTCTTTTCATAAGGTCCGGTAATATTATCTGCCCGATAACAAACCTGACGTCTTACTCTTCCCGGTTCTCCCCAAACCATAGATATCATCAGAAGATAATATTTATCATCATGTTTTATCACCTGACTACCTTCAAGCAGACCATACTCTTCAGCATCCCGTTCAAAAAGAACCATATTCACTCCCTCTTTTTCTATATCCGTAAGATCGGAATTCAGCTCCTGCAATTCTCCCGTTCCGTAAAACACATAATTGCGTCCGTCATCATCAAAGAAAAGCGATGCATCATGAAAATGTTTAAGTCTCGAATGAAGTGTCCATTTCCCGGCAGGATCTTCTGCCGTATAGATATAAGATTTAAAAGGCTCATCGTTAGGAGAAAAAAGGACATAGAATATTCCATCTTTATATTTTATGGATGAAGCCCATTGGCCTTTGCCATAAACAGTTCCGTCAATAAGGTCATAACGTGGATGGTCCTCAAGACGGTCAAAAACATAACTTATAGTTTCCCAGTTCACAAGATCACGAGAACGCATAACAGGTGCACCGGGCATAAGATGCATCGTTGTGCTTATCATATAATAAAAATCGCCGACTCTTATTACTGACATATCCGGTACGTCTGCATTTATCACAGGATTAGAGACCGTAACAGTTTCAGTTTTCTCTTCAGCTTCTGAATATTTCTTTTTATTATCACTGCAGCTAAAAAGAGATAATACTATTATTGATGAAAGAATAACCTTTATCATATTATTATTCCGAATATATTAAAATTTAACATCATTCGCCGTAGTAGCGTAAAGTCCGATAAGGCATCCGGTAAAACCACCGGCTACATTTGTTGAAAGAATATCTCCGGAAACTTCCCATTGAGAAACTTCTTCAACAGACCCCTTTGTAGAATAGCCAAAAACATATTTGTCTTCTTTTGCTTCAACATTAAGTCTTACACCTGACTTCATATCAATATTCTCAGATGCGATCAATGTGGATTTTCCGTTTTCTACTCTTTCAAGAAATATCACATAGTCTTTATCTTGTCTTGTTATTCCGAAAAGATAGTGAAATTTCTCACTCTGGTAAAATGTCATACCTGCACACTCTTCATTATTCTTAGGCTTGAAGTCAAGATCTACAGAAGCTGAGAAACCTGTATGCTGCTGACGGTGAAAAAGTGTAGATGTAGGTTTTACCTCTTTTAAATTAGTTGCAAATGAACTTACCTTCAATCCGTTCTTGGTAGTATTGACAAATTTTTCTCTCGGTCCTCTCAGGCCTATCCATCTATAATCTAAATTATCTGATGAAAAATTCTCATTAAAACAAAAATTACCGTTAGGAAAGTATTCTCCCTCTCCGGTTCTGTTTGCCACACCTTCAGGAAGACGAAGTTTCGGTTCGATAGGAAGCAGACCATTCTCAAAAACCGGATATTCGCCGGTCCAGTCAACAGGAAGAATAAGGGTTTCTCTTCCGGTATTCACTCTTCCCGCCTCATTGGGACGTATTCCCAGAAATACTCCATAGTAATTTCCGTCAGGACCTTCCACAAGATCGGCATGACCAGCCCAATCTATCTTATGACTTCTGTTTGCCGGAAGATGTCTTTGTGAAAGGATAGGATTACCTGGTGCCGGAACATAAGGACCTTTTATGTTATCACTTGTAAAAATCACTTCGCTGTGATTATCTCCCGTTCCCCCTTCAGCACACATAAGATAATATTTGCCATTTTTCTTATAAATATGAGGGGCTTCAATCCAGTCAGGTTTTTTTGAGATATCAACGCCGCCGTTTACGATCATCTTATCAGTTCCTGCAATAACCTGATCCTTTTCAAGATCATATTCCCAAATTTTTATTATACGATGACCGCTATAAAGAGTTTCTCCCTCTGCAGGAGCATCATTGTGAACTATATAAGCCTTTCCGTCTTCATCAAAAAACATTGAAGGATCTATGCCTTCGAAATTCAGTTTATAAGGATCGCTCCAGCCTTTAGCCGGATCATCAGTTTTAACCAACATATTGCCGAATCCTCCGGAAAACTGAGTGGTTATCATATAGAAAGTATCGTTATACTTATTGTATCTTATCGCCGGTGCATAGACTCCCGCGCTTATTCCGCAGTCTTCTACCGCAAGCTGACTCTCACGGTCAAGTACATGACCCATCTGAGTCCAGTTGACAAGGTCTTTTGAATGAAATATAGGTACACCCGGAAACATAGCAAAAGAGGAGCATACCAGATAATAGTCTTCTCCTTTACGACAGATACTTGGATCAGGATAACATCCCTGGAGGATTACAGAATAGAACTCATTATCATTAAGACATTTTTCTCTGTACACATTATCGTTTCCCTCATATTTGAAGCCGCTGAATACAGGAGCATTATTCATAGAGGATTTTTTCACTGATGCTTCAGCTGTCACGGCCCCGGATAAAAACATAAGTCCGGTAATCAGTCCGCTAAATATACTCTGAGTAAAATTCTGTTTGTTTTTCATTGAAATTATATTTATTTGTTTATTAGATTCTGTTTGACATCGGCAAATATATTTCATCATAAAATATTTATCAGAAAATGTCATTACTTATTGTTTACTTTATATTACAAGTTTTCGACTAAATACTACCTGTACTATATCCCATGTTACACCCACCAGAATTAACCACTTATAATCAGACACTTACGAACACAATATTGTTACATATGTCATATGTAATATTATTTTTTCACTATTTATTAATATTTCATTTTATAATTATAATTATATTTGCATATAACAACCACAATAATTACCATGAGATTAAACACATTAATATTATTAATCTTCAATTTTATACTTTGCCATTCTCAATCCATAAAACTTTTTACTGCCGATAGAGAGCTGTCGAGCAGTCTTATCAATAAAGTATACCAGGATAAGAGCGGCCTTATATGGATTGCAACTGAAGACGGACTAAACCGCTATGACGGTGCGAAATTCATCATATATAAACATGATCCGGATAATGAGAATTCTCTGAGGCATAATTTTATAAGAAATCTATTTGAAGACAGCAATGGCAATCTTATTATTGGCAGTTATAACGGCGTGCAGATGTATATACCATCAAAAGACTGTTTCTCCAAACCTGCTACAAGAGAAAACGGAGATCAGTTCTTCAGCAATATAGGAATGATGATTCAGCGAAAAAACGGTGATATACTTATTTCAGGAAATGAACTGAGCATTCTCTCAGTTAATGGGGAGGAACTTACTGTAAAACCTATAGAATTACCGGTACCTATCCTTATGACTGATTTTATACTGGAAGATAAAAATGAAAATTTATGGATTGTTAAAGATGAAAACAAGATATTCAGATTTGAACCTTCCGGAGAATTCCGTGAATATCATATTGAGAAAGATGAAATAATAATTACTGCACTCGGTCAGGACTTTTACGGAAATATTTTTGCAGGAACTATAGCCAACGGTCTGTTCCGTTTTGACAAAAATGCGGATAAATTCATCCCCGTCCTTTACAACGGCAAAGAAACTTCATTTTCTATAAAATCACTTTACCAGGCTAATCAGGATGAAATATATATCGGAACTGACGGTGACGGGATGAAAATATTTAATTGCCGTACTTCTGAGATAAGCGACAACCGGTTAAACAATAGTTATTTCGACCTTTCCGAATCAAAAGTCCATAATATAATGAAAGACAATTCCGGCAACTTCTGGATCGCTATCTTTCAGAAAGGCGTGATAATGATTCCCGCCCAAACTAATAACTTTAAATATATCGGACACAAATCCGTTAACAGAAATGTTATTGGTTCATGCGCCGTAACTTCATTATTCCGTGATCATAAAGGCATAATGTGGATAAGCACCGATAACGACGGACTTTACGGAATAACAGATCAGGGCGAAAGTATAGCTCATTTCAAGTCAACAGGCAAATCTTCTACTCCAAATATCGTAATGAATCTTTATGAAGACTCCGAACATAATCTGTGGTTCGGATCTTTCACCAGCGGAATGGGAAAAATAGACCGCAATACCGGAAAATGCACTTATCTGTCCGACCTTACCGACAACAACGGCAAACGTATAGCTAGAGTGTATGATATGGTTGAAGACAAACATAAGAGGTTGTGGATTGCAACTATGGGAGGGGGATTGTTTTATTATGACCTTCTTACCCATAAAACCATTCAACCCGATTATATTAAAACCGACAAATGGATAAGCTCGCTATTTTATTCCGAAGACGATAAACTATATATAGGAACCTATGACGGTATCTGCTGCGTAGATATGGCCGGCCCTGAAATGGTATATGAAACAGAACTCAGCAAAAACATAATACATACGATTTACAAAAGCCGCTATAGCAAGGATGTATGGCTTGGCACCTCTGACGGGCTTGTAGCCTGGAATCAGGAAGAAAAGACTATAGAAAAATTTACTGCAAAGGACGGATTGCCAAGTAATGTGATATTTGCCATTCAGGAGGATTCTAACAACAATCTATGGGTATCATCTGATGCAGGCATAACTCAGTTTAATCCGGAAAATAAAAAAACAATAAATTACTTTGTCGGCGATGGGCTGCAGGGGAACGAATTCAGCAAAAATGCTTCTTTTAA
>CAMTON010000061.1 GCA_947074105.1 uncultured Bacteroidales bacterium | reverse complement strand
TATATAAAAAAGAGAATGAAACCCGTTTATTTAATCATAAACGGGTTTCATTCTCTTTTTTATGTTATAATGCTCTGCGGAGCATATAATTAATAATCCACTCTCTGGAAAATGTAGCAGAATCCAAACATGTCAGAATCGAATCTGTCACCCCACCAGTTTTCCATAAACGGAGGCATATCATAGTCTCTTAGGTGAATTTCAAGATTTCCATCTTCTTTGATACGCATAGCGATTGTAGAAGCTCCTTCAGCAACATCAGTCATCGAGAAAGCGCGGTTAACTTTGGAAAGACCGAAATAAGTAAGCTGGATATCTTCCATTGTCCACATAAAAGGCTCTTCTGTACAGTAGTCGCTAAGGATTGTTGAGTTCAAAATAGTATTGAACGGTGCTGAATAATCAATAACAGAGTTTCTTAAGAAAGCAGAAAGATCGCCGGGAACATCACCGGGAACAATGCTGAATACTCCGTCTTCTTCAACAAAATCAAGGAAAAAACCGAAATTGTTGTAAGGTACAAGATCTGAATCATCGTCCATATCTTCAACCCACATAAGAAGTTCTTCAAGTTCAGGGATTTCAACAAATTCCCATCTTCCTAAAAGAGAAGAAAGTTTCATTATTCCTTTAACAGCGACTTCAATTGCAGCATTGTTACCCTGAAGGAATCTTGAAGAAGCAGCTTCATTATCGATTTTCATTGTAAAGCTTTTTTCATCACCAAGTTCTCCGTCAAGTGAAGAAATGATAACTGAAGCTGAGTTCATACCTTTTTCAATTGTAAACTCTGTTACACCGCCTTCAACTTCAAAATCAACACCTGCCACAGCAGAGCTTTCAGAAGTGAAAGTGAAAGGAAGTTTCATCTCGTCAGTCGCAGTAAAAGAAGTTCCGCTGTTCTGACCTGTAAGGTTTATCGTTACTTTATATTTGTCAAGAAGCGTAGCTTTTTCAGTTGCAAAAGAATAAATTATAAGTTCTTTTGATTCAATTGTAACTACAGTCGATGCAGTAGCACCTCTTTCATAACCTGCAGGAAGAGTACTAAGAGTAAGAACGACTTCTTTATCTGCAGTAAAGTTATTTAGCGGAGTAAGAGTTACTGTAGATGTAGAGTTTCCCTGAGCGAAAGAGAAAGATGTTGAAGAGATAGAATATTCCACACCTTCTTCAGCAGTTCCGGAAACAGTGAAAGGAATTGCAATGTTTGATGTTGCCGAAGAACTTAGTTTCAGTGTTACATCAATCGGTGCATCAGCAAGCATTACATTTACCGCTTTAGCAAATTCGACTTTTGTAACGGCATTGTCGCTGTCGGAACATGAGGCCATGGCTATCATGGCAAAAAGAAATAAATAGTTTAGAATTCTTTTCATAAAACGTAAAAATTAAAATGATTAATATTGGATTATTCTTTTATTTATCAGCGGAATATGATCATTTGACCGCATCGTTATATTCTTTTTTAAGAGCAGTCTGAGTATCAAGATCAGCCGCTGTGGGCACCTCTCCTTTGGGCAGTCTGTAACCCGTTGAAGCATCATCGGTTTTTGGAGGAAGTTCGTTATAATCGCATGAATGGCATACAGCTAAAAGCACAATCATAATGATTCCTTTAATCTCTCTTCTTAATATTTTTTTATCCGGTAATATATTATTTTTCATAATCTCATTCTTTTAAATTCTTAATCTGTATATCCCTCATTCTGAATAAGATTTTTATTAAGATCCACATCTCCTTTATACAGAGGCGCGGTATACAGATATTTATGAGTAGTATATTTCAGACCGTTGTTTATAACCCACATTTCGGGACATCCGTTTCTTTTCAGCTCAAACCAGCGGTCTCCCTCAGCATAAAGCTCTTTTCTTCTCTCATTGAATATTGCAGTTAACAGCGGAGTTAGGGGATTTCCCTTAGCATCATTTTTAATAAGTGACGTTTCATCTGTTTCAGGAAGAGTTTCCAATGTATAATCTTCCACATCTTTGATTCTGTTTCTGCGCAGATAATTCAGTCTGTCAATAGCATTATCATAGTCATTAAGATGATAATAAGATTCGGCAAGCATAAGGACAAGTTCGGAGCCGCGAACCTTTCCGCTCAGATTTTTAAGATTCTGTCTTTTCTTATCATAAGATATTGCATATCTGATATCATTTTCTTTGTCATCTTCAAAAAGTCCGGCAAGAGCGGCACTTACAGGTCTTGTCTTAAGGTCCTTGATATATGATGCATAATACCAGTCGATATCACTGTTGTTATTTATATGCGAACGGATTATAATCTCTTTTCCCCAACCGTTTTTTGACTGTATCATATCCTGATATGTCGCTATATCGGCAAGCTGATAATCAGCGTTTGTAAGAAGCTCCTCACAAAGTGTGACAACTCCGCTCCAGTCGCCTGCCCAGAATTTAAGTCTTGCTAGATATGCTTTTGAAGCATCGGCGGTAATAAGGAAAAAACGGTCTTTTATGTCATATGCAATAGATCTGTTAAGCCATTCAGCAGTATGTTCTATTGTTTTGGCAAGAGATTCACGTGAAGGCATATCTTCCATATTGAAATGATCTACGATCGGAAGACCTAACTGATCTTTTCCCGGTTCACAGGCTTCACAGTATTCCCTTATCATATTGTAATAACAGATCCCTTTCAGGGCATACGCTGCCGCGCAAGTCTTATCAGAAAGTTCTGTACCGCGGTAAAGAATATTTTCGATTACAATATTACAGTCTCTTATAATCTCGAAATAACTTCTGAAATTATATTGTCGGCTGTTTATCTTATCACCCGCATAAGCCGGAATGGAACCGACCTTTACGTTTGCGTCAAAATTATCGGCGAAACTTTCATATTGTATTATTGATTCAAAATTTCCTATGACAAACATATCGTCACCTCCCTCGATATTATTGATATGGCGATGGATAAGTGAAGCAAATTCCTCATCGGTTTCCGGAATGACCTTCCCCTGCGGAGTTACGCTCAGGTAGTCGCTGCATGAGACCAGAAAGACAATAATCAGTAATGATGAATTACGAATCAGCTTTTTCATATATTATTGATTCTCTTTTTAATTAATAGATTTATTCACTGTTAAATATCGAAACTCATTCCGAATGAAACAGATTTAGTGGTAGGATATGTCGCTCCCGGTACTTCAGGGTCCATACCGTCATATCCTGTAATTGTAAAGAAGTTATTCAGCGACAGATTGAATCTTAGATTATCGACTTTGATCTTTTTGAGAGCCTGTTTCGGAAGTGAATAAGACAACAGTATATTACGTACTCTCAGATATGACACATCTTTAAGATAAATGGCATCCACGATATTGTTGTCCATTACATTGTAATAGTCGAAATTATGTTTTGTGCCGAAATAATCATAAAGACGGGGATATTGAGCCGAAGTATTGGTTTCTGTCCATCTGTTGACAAGATCCTTATTCACATTCAGATGACTTGCATAAATGTCACTATACTGACTCTGCATAGTTTCCGTCGTTGCTCCGTCTCTTCGCGGTCCGTAATATGAGGCGGGAGACGATATCTTATCATATCTTTTCGCTCCTATGGAATATGATCCACTTACACTTAATCTTAATGATTTATAATCCGCAGAAATATTAAATCCACCCGTTACCGGAGCGATTGTCGTTCCCAAATAAAAACGGTAATTATCCGCTTTATTAAGATCGGAAGATGAAGATATCTGAGCGTCAGGACGAAGTTCGAATGTATAAAGTCCTGTCTCAGCATCTATCCCTGTCACCTTTCCTGAAAGAATAGCCCCAACCGGATAACCTTCGACATAACGGTCTTTTACCGTAATATTATTGGCATAGGAAGGTCTGTATTTCGTAACCTTATTATAGTTGTATGCAACATTTACCGAAGCATTCAGATTGAAATCTTTTGTTCTGATAATCTTAACACCGAGAGTCGATTCAAGACCCTGATTCAGGATATCGGCGGAGTTATAACTTTGTGTATAAAATCCCGTTGTTGAAAGAACCTGAGAAGAAGTTATGACATCTGTACTCTTACGGTAATAAGCTTCAACGGCAAGAGTCAGTCTTTCATTAAAAAGTCCGATATCTGCCGAAGCTTTCATATCGAAAGTCTTTTCCCATCTTAAATCAGGATTCGGAGCCGAAGGAATTGTTCCCATCAGATATTGCTCTCCGTCATAATATCTGTACTGTTGTCTCAGATACTGCATTATAAGATACGGCGAAGCGGAAGTATTGACATCTCCTGTAAAACCTGTTGCAGCTCTCACGGTAAGATGACTTATCACAGATGAGCTTTTAAGGAATTCTTCCTGAGAAACATGCCATGCACCTCCCGCACTCCATGTCGGATTAAACTGTCGGTCGCTTCCGAAGTTTGAACTGCCGTCGGTTCTGAAAGATGTATTGAAGACATATCTGTTATCATAGAAATAATCTGCCGATGCATAGAAGGAAGCATAACGGTTGGTATTGAAATATTCACCGCTAAGAAGTTCAACCGCTTTCAGCCATGCATCTGTTTCTCCGGAAATAGCGGGTAAAGATGTCGTACCCGTCTTGGGATCATAATTATATCTTTTAGTAAAGATCGAATTCAAAGAAGAACCTCTTAATTCTGAACCGGCAATTACCGATACCGCATGTTTATTAAAAGATTCATTGTAAACGAAATGCCCTCTTGCCACATAACTGTCTCTTTCCGTCGCATTCTGAGAAATTGAGCCGTAAAGATTACTTGTAGTATATTTATCATTACCGAGTCTTTCCTTAAAGGCTGTATAAGTACCTGCTCCAGTCACTCTGTCTGACTTATTATTAGAAAAAGTATATGATCCGAGGGCTACGAATTTCAGAGATTTAAAAATCATTATATCGGCTGAGGCACGCAGTATGGTAGATAAGTTTTTTGTCTTTATACTGTTTTCATTCAGTTCTCTCATTATATTGAATCCATCTTCGGGCATAACCGTCGTTGTGCTTCCGTTATAATATCCGAGATTGAAATATGTATTATCGGCAGTATAATTTCCTGCCGCATCATAGGCCGTCTCATAAGGATTGGCGAAATACGCATACTGAAAAGGATCGACATAACTTTCAGGCATCACACTTGTCTGAATAGCAATATCAGCACCCGCTTCGAACTTCACATATTTATTAGGCTTATTCGTAACATTGGTATTGAAATTATATCTCTCATAACTGTTATTGATCAGCATGCCGTCATCCCCGGTATATCCGCAGGAAACATAATAAGTTGTCTTATCGGATCCTCCGCTTAAAGAAAGATGATGATTCATAGAGAATGAATTCCGGAACAGAAGATCATACCAGTTGGTATCATTTCCCGAAAGCTTTGAGATATATTCATTCTGCATCTGCTGATTATCTTTCATCCAGGCAAAAGGGCCGACTCCGGCTCTTATCTGCCCCACTACACCGATAACGGGATAAAACACAGTATTGTCGGTTTTTGAAGCCGCATATTTATCCGAAGAAAACTCATCCCAGATAGACTGTTCCCATGAAAGTTTTTCCGCAGAATTCATTCTGTTATTATTCTGTGTTGGTGCAAAAGAGAAAGAGAAACTGTTGGAATATGAAACTTTTGTCTTTCCCTCTTTTCCGCGTTTCGTAGTAACAACGATTACACCGTTTGCCGCTCTCGAACCGTAAATTGCTGCAGCTGCGGCATCCTTCAGAATAGTGATATTATCAATATCATTAGGATTTACTCCTCCGACTCCGTTTACGAAAATATTATCAAAACCTCCTGTTTTAATCTGATCTGAAGTAAGATCAGGAAGATCATTCTGAAGCGGAACACCGTCAATAACCCATAACGGGGAAGAATTTCCCGAAAGATTGTTTACCCCTCTGATTCTTATATTATACTGTGCTCCGGGACGTCCTGAATTTGCCTGAACGACAACACCCGGAACCTCCCCCTGAAGCATGGCATCAATAGTAGCCAGAGGTTTGTCTTTAAGGACATCCGATGTCACTATTCCTACAGATCCCGTTATTTTCTTTGTCGTTGTCTGTGAATATCCCGTTACCACAACCTGCTCAAGAGCCTTTGCCTGATAAGACATTACGATATTAAGATTCGAAATATCTCCTTCAAGTGAAACTTCCCTGCTCTGCATTCCGAGACAGGAAACTACAACTGCCTTAATATCCGGAGTAACTGATATAGAGAAATTCCCGTCAATATCAGTTACGACAGGTATTATCTTATTTCTATGCTCATAAGCCGTTCTGGCAGAAACCACTGCTCCTATTATACTTAATCCGTCCTCATCGACAACAGTACCTTTTACGATACTTTTTGTCTGGGCAATAACCGATATATTAACAGTCAGAAGGAATAAAAAAAGTATCGCACCTTTTATTAGTCTTATCATAATCTGTCGTTTAAACGTTTTAATAAATACTTCGCATTATCTCTCTGTGCCTGAGTGCCTGTACCGGTAATCGACCTTATACGGTTTCTGCACTCTTTAAGAAGAGCAAAAAGCTGATAATCGTCAGAGCCGTTCCAAACCTCTTTAATTTCACCCTTATCAAGACCAAGCTCTTTCATAAGCATCCCGATATAAAGATTCTGCATTTTAATTGATCTAAGTTCCCGGTTACTGATATTCCCTGACTGAGGATATGTAGTCCACACATATCTGTCAATCTCTTTAAGCATATCCATACGGTATTCTTCAGCCGAAAGCACTTTCTGCATAAGATTTCTGAATGATTCTTCCGTTATATAATCGGCAATTCCCACATTCAGCTCACTCTCAGACATAAGTTTCTTATTCTCAAACTTGTCCGCCTCCTTAATCTTACCAAGCGACCATCTGACTGCTTCTTTCTGTTTATTATATTCTACGATACTGCATGAACCGTTTAATTCATCCTTATCCATTCCACCGATCGCAGCATTCACATTCGATATATACTGGAAGTATCTGTCAATTATAATATCATATAATGAAGAACGGTATTCATAATCCTTATCCTGATCGTCAAGCCATCCGCTTGCCTGTGCGACAACCATTTCAAGTGTCTTAAGGCCTTTTTCAGAACTCTTTATCTGATCATCTCCGAGATCATTATTCAGTGCATAAGGATCCATTATTTCTCTTACGAGATTCTTTCTGCCGAATTTATATCCGGCTTCTATTGCAGGTGAACCCGTTATATAAGAACAAGAATTATAAACCGGAGTATTATCACTATCATTGCCGTACAGATATCTGATTGAATAGATATCAATCTCGCCCGCCTTATCCTGCCACAGCTTTGCACCCGAAATTATCCCCTCTTTTCCCGCTACATAATTAAATCCGGCAGAATCCATAACAGAAGCCATGATTCCGTTCCTTGCTGTATATGAAGCAGAAGAAAGAGAATCTGCCGGAACTACCGAACTCGCCTTATAATTAGCTTCGAAGCCAAGACATCTTCCGATATGGAATGCTATTTTCTGAGCAAGCATATTTACAAAAAGCACGGAATCCGGAGTAAGAGATCTTGCCTCTTCCATATAAGGACTTAATGAAAGAAAAGCATCTCTCTGTATCTCGTTTATAATATTATGGTTCACCGAAATATCAGCATTGAATATCTCTCCAGTATCAGGATGATACCATACGTTACTTAATATATTTTCCGACGGCGACACGACATAACGTATCCTGTTGGTAAGCAATCCTGTCACATCATTATTGTCGTTTCTTTCCTCAACAGATATCGCGCAACAGTCAACTCCCGCCTCTGCGAAACCCTGATTCCAGATATCCGCTCCTTTACGGATAGCTGTTTTCCATAATTCCGGGAAATCACTGTCCATCACAAAACTTATAACCGGCTTTGCTTCTTTTCTCGCCCATCTGCCTGCAAGATATTTCACCTTCGTACCCTGATAAGCATCAGAATAATCAAGTACACTCACACGTCTGACGCCGATTCCTTTCGGAACACAAAATGTATTATAAGTGCTTTCAGCACTCTGAGCAAAAACAAAAGATGTTTTTACTTTAGCAGTGACAGGTTCATCTTTCGCCAGCTCCGACATGGTAAACAGTTTTCTGGTTACTTTATAAGAACGCTCGCTCAGAACCGAAAATGAAAGTGAATCAGCTTCTATACTTTTAATAATCTCGGCCGAACTGTTATAATTATAAGTTCTTACAACGAAACCCTTCATATTATTGTAAGCATACTCATCTTTCGGAGTCAGATAATCCTTATCCCCGTTAAAAAGAGAAGTCGCTTTAATGACATAAGACGAATCTTTGGGATTCACCGCTATGATAGGAAAAGAAGCGAATATCGCGTTTCTGCTCTCCTTCTCATATTTACTTCCCTTTTCCGCCGAAGAATTAAAATACTTCTTATTATTTATTCCAAGATGCATTAATGTATCCGAGCGGGAAAAGCTCACCGACTTATAAGGTGCTGGTTTAAGACCTTCCCATGTTTCTCTCGGTGAAGACGACGAAACGACGGTAGTTCCCATTATCATCTCTCTGTCAAGCACCTCATCCGGAATTTCCAGATATATATCTTTATTACACAGGATAATGGTTATCAGACCCTTTCCTGTCGTCTTTTTCTTTCCGCTGAAAAGCTTATCGTATCTTTTATCTTTCTTTTCCGCAACCTCCGAATCCTCTTTTATCACTTCCTTTTTCTTTTTGGAAGCCGCCTCTGCGGGAATGCAGTTAAAAAGCATCGAAAAAAGAATCACCGAATAAGCCGCTCTCTTTGTAATTCTATTTTTTCTCATTTTTCAATGCCTTTTGAAGATTAAACAGTGTGTACTCACAATACGCCTTTACCGATGTATCGCTGTTATTTACATTATTCTTTAGCAGACTCTCAATCTTCAATATATATGCATATAATTCTGAAGGCTGAATAATCGACTGGAAATATAAAGCTCCAGGCTCTGTATAGGCGGAAACCTCACTAACCTCTTCCGTTTCAAAAGCATCAAAAAACATTTCTATAAATGAATCTCTTTCGGCTGTCAGTGATACCGATGCTACCTTAGGATAATTCACAGAAGCACTATTACAAAGAACCGACAGGTAATACTGTTGCTGATACATCTCTTCACCTGTAAGTTTTCCTCCCTTTTTAAGAGGACCCCATATCTTATCATAAATTATCTTCATAGATTCCGACGGAGTAAACGGATCATCAGATTTTGCCGCACACAGTTCGGTACCGTCAGGAGCATTCATAATAAGGCTCATCATATATTGTCTGAGTCTTACAGAAACCGGCTTTTTAAGCGACATCTTATTCATCAATACCGGATCGTTAAGCCATTCGATATCATCAAGCTGTTTTAGAAGAAACGAAAGAGCTTCTTTCTGCTTTTTTGAAGAAACAGGTTCATAAGACGAATGGTCATCTCCCGAATATTTCTCATTCAGATATATACCGCCGATATTTGAATTGACGTGACCCAGATATTTTACATACTGAGAGAATACCGCATTATAGATACTCTTTCTGTAACTGAAATCTTCGTCTTCATCCTCCACCCACGAGTGAAAGTTTTTCATTATATACTTCAGATTCTTTATACCGTATTCAGAAGCTTTCACCGCGTCATCCCCGAGATCTTCAGTCTGAGAACGGGGATCGAGGATTCCGAAAAACTGTTGTTTCCCGAATCTGTAAACAGGATCTTTATATGCTTCTCTCAGCCATTTGCTTCTTACATCATAATCTTCTCCGGCATCGATATCACCAAGCCATGTATAAGCCCATTTTACAAGAAACTCATCATACACCCCGAATCTCGGAGGCGTAAGTTTCAATCCTTTAAGCGAATCTTCCGGCTGAGCGACATAATTAAACCTCGCATAATCCATTATAGAGGTAGTCGTACCATATTTCTGCGTATATGTTGCCGAACGAAGTGAATCCACCGGAATATGCGACGAACCGCTCATATTATGCATAAAACCGAGACAATGACCTATCTCATGAGAAATGACATATCTCATAGCGTCACCGATTATAGAATCGGGAATCATCGTATGACGCACTCTTTTATCCACCTGCGATGTCTGGACAAAAAGCCAGTTATTAAGCAGCTCTATCACGTCATGATACAGATAAACCGAAGCATTTATTATTTTTCCGTTTCTGTAATCTATCCATGAAGGCCCCATAGCATTCTGAATCGAAACCGGAGCATATCTGACGCATGAATATTTAAGATTATCAGGATCAAAAGCCGGATCATTTTCAGGAAACGGCACTGCCTTTATGGCATTTATGAAACCCGCCTTTTCAAACATCTCATTCCACTGGTTCACCCCCTCACTGATATACGGTTTCCATTTATCAGGGAAAGCACTGTCAATATAGAATACGACGGGATTCACCGGTTCCACTTTCTCACCTTTCAGATAAGCATCCTTATCCGAAGGCTCCAGATCCCATATATTGGCATAATAGATCTTTTTTGTCCCCTGATTCTCCGAGCCGAATAAAGTCTTTTCTGTAGGAAATATCGCAATCCTGCTGTCTGTCAGACGCGGATTATTAACGATGGTATCAAGAAGCAGAACAGACCTTGTAACTCCAACTGTAAAAGGAACATTTTTCCATCTTGCCCCCATATCGGAAATCGAAGTCTTATATGACATAATACTTTTTACCGATATGTTATCTTCAAAAGCTTTAGCCGATTCTATATATGATTTGTCTTTTTCATTGACGGCATCAATTTTTCTTTTTCCTCCTGCGGAATTTTTTCCGTATTTGTCGATAGGAGTAAGAAATTTATCATCATTAAGAAAAAGATCGGTTGCATTTATTATTACCGAAGTCGAATCCGAGTTATAACACTCTCTTTTAAAAACCTTATAGATTGCCGCATCATTATAACTCACAAGATTTCCCTTTTCAGTGATATCCGAAACCGAAGGGATTCTCATCTCTATATTTTCATTATTTGAAAGAAATACGAAATGCAGCGGATGATTTGGTTTCGCTCCTATTATACCGTTGCCGTTATCACTTGTGGAGGTGATAGTCGAACCGAGAAGCATATCCCTGCCCATAATAGTCATGGGAACTTCAAGATAAACCTTCCCCTTTTTCGTATGTACTGTTATAAAGCCCTCAGAAGTAAAAGCATCTTCTTTTATTTTTTCATAATCCGATTTCTTTACTTCTGTTTTCTTTACTTCTTCTTTTTTATCTGTTTTCTTTTTCGAACGTGTTCGTATTGTAAACGTATATGCGGATACGGGATCAGACAGCAGCAATAGCAGGCTGCAGCTAAGCAAGAGCTTTTTCATAAGCACAAAATATTAATCAATAAATGGTATTCTTATAATGAAGAGAAGTCTGTTTAATCGGTAGCCGTAAGTATTCAGTCAATAAAAAAGAATATGATTAAATTATGATTCAGATCATCTATATAAGCCGTAGTTAAAATTTGATTTATTATATAAATAATTTCAAACACACAAATATAACAATTATATGATTCAACAGTTATCACACAATTGCAAATTAACACAAATATTTATATTAAAACAGAAATTTGACACATTAAAACCAAATACAAGACTAACAAACCACACAAAAGCTATTACATTTAACATATAATACTCTAAAACGTTAATCCATACTCAGAGATTAACAATCTAAATATCTAAATAAATATTAAACCATTTTATAATATTAAGCATTTGCAAATATTAAGATTTCCTGTTTATCACAAGAGGGAAATAGATAAACAGACCGATAAGAGAGAACACAAGACCACCTATTGTCCCAACCGAAAGTGAATACCAGAACGGTTCGGCATTACCTACCATAAAAGGTATGAAACCTATCACCGTTGAAATCACGGTAAGAAAAATCGACACGATCTTAAGATTATATGCCTTTACAAAAGCATACGCATAACGTTTTTCATCCGGTATACCGGCATACCTTCCGTCAGCAATGATATTATTATATTCATCCATAAGATATATAGCCGAATTCACAGTTATTCCGCAAAGAAGAATGAACGCGGCAAAACCTCCCTGATCGAAACCTAGATTGAAAACATAGAAAGTCATAAAAAGTCCGATAAACGATATCGGTATTATAGATATTATTATCAGTGGTTGTTTCAGTGAATTAAAAAGAATCGAACATACCACAAATATCACCACCGTTATTAGCAGCAGAAGCAGGTACCTTGTTGATGTATTTTCATTTTCCCATCTCTGATTTTTTAACGAAGTAAGGCTGTATCCCAATGGAAGTTTCTTATTAAATTCTTTTATTTCGCGATCAAGCACTCTGTTCCCCTGTTGCCATGTACCCACATATTCATACTGAAGACACAGCAGATATTGCTGATCTTTGCGGGCTATCTCTTTAGGTGCCGAAGCAAGTTCTATTTCTGCAAGATCCGAAATCATTGCTCCGTCAGATAGATAAAGATTATTTCTGAGACCCCAGAAATCTTCATTTTCCGACGCATCGGAGACCAGCAGCACATTTTCTGTTTTACCGTCTGCAGGAATTGAAGCGATATTTCTGTTGTTCACATATCTGTCATTCATCATTCCGAACATCCTGTAATTACTCATCCCTCTTCTGGATAGTTCAAAATCATTAATATCAAAATAAAACTCCTTATAGTCATTTTTATGATATGAAAATCTCGAATCGATAATCACCTCCTTAACCCTTCTGTTCTCTAGAAGCTGATTTTTAAAAAGAACCGCATATCTTGACAGATCGTCATAATTATAGCCTTTACATTCCACCTTATAATTTCCCGCGTATTCATACAGATTATTATCAAAAGCGCGTCCCACTCCATAGATTACGAAACTCACTCCGTCAAATTCTATAGCTTTTTGGGTAAGATGATCTTTCAGTCTCCATGGCAATCCTTCCTTCTCTCCTTTTGTATTGAAATAAATGGATATCTGTGCCCGCTGAGCTCCTGAAACAGATGTATGAAACTGTCTTACTCCGGAATATGTACTTATAAAACGCTCGGTCTCTTCCACAACACTGTTCATCTGCTTTATCGAAGAGCCCGACGGCATAGAGATATTAGCCGTCACCACAGTCTCTCCCCTGTCCGACCAGTATCTTCCTTGTCCTACTTTCTCGGCAAAAAGTCTCCATGAACCCCCAAGAGCCACATTTATATGTTTCTTCATATTTTCCTGATAGAATCTTGATCCTATCGTCGCGTTGTATATTTTACTTCCTGTCTTGTTTTCCTCCATCCTGGCGGGAAGAAGAAAAACAGGAAAACCGAAGCCAAGCATAAAACATATAAAAACAATCCATCTGTATCTTCGCACAAAGATCACCGACGACATATACCCGCGGTTAAATCTGATATTAAGCCTTTTTAGCTTTATATCAAGTTTCCCAGATTTTCTTTTTAATCCGATTCTTTCGAGCATGGCCGGAACAAAAAACAGAGATACGATCACAGATACGGCAAGATTGACCACTATGACAAGCGCGAAATCCTGAAGGTTAAGTCTCACTGATTCGTCCATAAAGAATATGGCACTCAGCGCAGCTATACTAGTCAGAGTCGCCGCAATTACAGAAAGTATCACTTTCCTGTCTCCTTTATGGATCACATGTTCTGTCATGACTATGATATTGTCTATCACAAGACTCAGCGATATCGTTATTCCGGCAAGAGAATAAAGCTGTATCTCAAGCTTAAGGAAATAATATGCTATGAAGGCCAGAAGCATATTGACAGTAAGCGATGAAGATATAAGCAGAAGATATTTCAGACTGCGTGATATCATAAGTGTGAACACAAGAAGTATCAGCAGCGTAAACGATGTTCTGAAATATATTGTATCAAGTTCCTTCTTTAGAAACAATGTTGAGTCATAATTCTTTTGCAGCTCAAAACCCGCAGGCAGAGATTCCGTTATTACCGCTATCTCTTTTTTCAGCTTATCGCCAAGCTCTATCTGATTGGCTCCCGCTTCCGCCGAAATCGTTATATTGACAAGATTCAGACCGTTTATTCTGAAATAATTCATTGCCTGCACATCCCGTCTGCCGATATCAGCAATCTGACTGAGATATATCTTATGACCGTCGATATCTTTGACCGCAATCTCTTCGGGACGGAATATCTTTTCGGGATTCTGACTGAAACCCAGTCTTATTACTCTTTCATTTCCGTCTTTATCTGTCATTGATGCAAGCTGCGGATCCGCTTCACTGAAGTTCAGATTTATTGCCTTTGAAACATCCGACTGCGTAATACCGTATTTTTCCCATACCGCACGTTTGTATTCAATGACCCATTCTTTTTTATTACCGCCGTTGACGCTCACCGAACTCACTCCTTTAAATAAAGAAATCGGAGTCTGTATTTTCTCTGTAGTGATCTTCACAATCTCATCAGGATCCACGGGAGCCATGACCGTATATGAAAGCAAAGGTTTTTCCGCCTCATTGTTATCCGTCGGGCGGTTCATCGATACTGATGGATATGTTACGTTTTCCGGCAGTTCGGGCCACAGCTCTCTTATCGCCGATGAAGCTTCAAATCTCACCATATCCGCGTCAGCCGATTTGTTGAATCTTATATTCACGCTTCCGTAACCCTTTCCCGAATATGATGTCACCGACTCAACACCTTCTATCCTGTTCATTACACTTTCTATCTTCGACGTAACTGTCTGCTCCACCACAAGCGGTGAACTTCCGTACATAGAAAACCCCACGGTAAGCGAGGGCAGCGTATATGACGGAGTCAGTTTCACCGTCAGCCGCGGCAGAAAATATATGCCGAGCAACGATAAAGCTATAAAAAGTATTATTACAGAAAAAGAAGATATTTTTCCCTTCATAGAAAATAAAAAAGAGATGATTGTTATTTAAAGTCCGTGTATAAGATCGAAATCCACACTTAGCGGCACATTGTTCTCAAAATCAAAAAGTGTGAGTTTCCTTAATTCGAAATAGCTGAGCCAGTAACTTCTCAATATGGTTATATAGTTTTTCTGAGCCGTTGTCATTCTGCTCTGGGCTATTGAAAGAGCGTTAACATCCACTTTCCCTATCACAAATCTCTGCTTCGTGTCCTCATAAGCCATTTCGGAAAGATCCATCGCTTCCGACGCGCTCGATATCTGTTTCATAAGCATTTCAAGATCGTCGCATGCCGTCATCACATTCTGATAAAAAGCAACTCTGCTCTGCTCGACAGATATCTCGGTAGCTTTAAGCAGATTGTTAGCCATATTGTATTTTCCTTTTCTTATGCCCCAGTCTATAAGAGGCAGTGAAAGAGAGACCGACACAAGATCCTGGCGTAGCGGTGAATGGTATGCCGAAGCAAGATTCGGACCCACCTGATTGAAACCCACACTGGCCGACAGCTTTGCCGAGAAAAGAGCCTCACGTCTCACCTTTTCAAGATTCATTTCCGAAGTCATCAGCTGTTTCTGAAGATCCTGTAACGTAGGATTATTGATTGACGCCTGTTCCTTAGCCCGTTCATAGGAAATATTAAGCAGCTGAGGAGCTCCCGGTATCATCACTCTTATATCGTTTTCGGGATCGATTCCTATATATGAGGCAAAATCAAAACGGCATTTCTTCAGTTCAGCTTCAGCCGCCTTCACCGAATTGCCGGCGTTCACAACATCAAGTTTCAGAGTCAGAAGGTCGGCTTTGGTTATCGCGGCTATCTTCTGTCTTTCCAGACCTATCCCATACATCTGTTCGTTTGTCCTGAGAGTTGTCATCTCAATATCATATATTCTCTGAGCTAACACGAGGGAAAAGAAATACTGAGTCGCACTCTTTGAAATACTCTCCATATTCACCAGGAATTCTCTTTTCGCGATCTCGAATTTCAAAGGCTCTATCTTTCTGTCCCATTTAAACTGATTGAAACCGAACAGCGACTGATAGTAACCTATTCTTACCGGCACGGTGGAAAACTGACTTAACTTCGTTGCTCCGAAATTTCTGAGATACCCTATCTCCGAATCAATATATATAGTACCTCCGGTGAAATCCACATTCTGACTTAGCGAAAGACGACCGTAAGAGTTTATAGTGCTCTGATCCTTGAATACGTCTATGTTCTGTTCATAATCATATCGCTGTACAAACTGTCTGTTATAGCTTATCGGGGTCATATTAAGCGATAGTCCGGGCAGACGTTCAGCCCTGTATGTCCTGTATGACCAGTAATTCGACCGGTACAGATTCTTTACACGAAACGATTCCAGTGAATTTTCAGAAGCAAGCTCTATGGTTTTAGCAAGAGTGAAAACCCTGACTTCCTGAGCTTTTATAAAATACGCGCAGTTTAAAGCAAATGCCGTTATCAGTAATATTATTCTCATATACACCTTTTTCTTTCAATAAAACGGTAGATCACCGGTATTATAAACAGACTCACCAATGTGCCGACCGCCATCGCCCCGATAGATGCTATCGCAAGCGGTTTCTGCAGTTCGGAACCAAGATCCGAAGTGAAAAGCATCGGAACCATGGCAAGTATGGTAGTAAGCGAAGTCATAAGTATCGACCTCAGACGTCTGTGTCCCGCTATATGTATCGCGTCTTCAACATGACGTCCCTCTTTTACCAGAGTGTTGATTATATCTATCTTCAGGATAGAGTCGTTGATTATTATACCGCAGCTCACTATTATGCCGATAGCAGACATAAGGTTAAGCGAGTTGCCTGTCACATAAAGCAGCAGTAATGCCGCGGCTATATCTATAGGTATCTCTATAAGCACGATAAACGGCTGTATAAATGATTCGAACTGAGCGCAAAGTATGAAATACATCATCAGCACCGACACCATCAGCACGATGGCAAGTTCGTTTATCATCTTTCTGTTTGAGAATACCGCTCCGGAAAATCCCGCGTCCCAATCTTTTCTGTTCCTCACCACGTCTCTTACCTCACCGACAACTTTATTCTCATCTTTTATCTTCATTACCGAAAGCGGGATATATTCCCCCTGTTTTCCTCCGGTCACAGATTTAATATCCTGTTTCGGCTCAAGCATGATGAAGTCGGAAAGTGGCACTTTCTCTCCCGTATTTGTAGGAATCAGAGTATTGTAAAGCACATCGTCAAGATCTGCTTTCTCATATCCGAGATATACGGGCAGATATTGCGTATGAGATCTGAGTGTCGCCACGTTGTATTGTCTGAACGATGAGCGCATTGATTTAATAATCTGATCCTGCGAAACATTATAAGTCATCATTCTCGGAATATTCATGCAGACGTTATACTGATCACTGAAAGGAATCTCTGAAAACGTGATTGCACACCGTTCCTCAATTTCCCCTTTCAGCTGCTTTATCTCTTCTACCGTTATGCCTGTATTCGATTTCTTATAAAGTTCAATATCGAGATCAGCTTCACCGGTAGTGAAAATTCGCTCGAACAGATTCGGAGGCGGAGCAACCGATACGACACATTCGGGATACCTGTCGCTCATATAGCTTTTCAGCTTTTCCGTCACCATATCCACCTTAGCGTTATCGGCGCATTTTATGTATATCTCTGTTTCCGAAGGTTCCATCTCCCTTTTTCTGTTAAGCACGAATTGCTGACGACCTATAAGAGAACTGTAATCATCAATATCGTCATACAGATATTTCATCAGTGCGTTTATTCTTTCAGTATTCTCTTCGGCATGAATGTTTTCGTTCCAGTCTATGTTTACCGTCATTTCCGACCGGTCGAGTTCCGGCATCTTGGACTTCGGTATCAGCATGAAAAACAACACACATACGGGAAGCATCGAAACCACGAACAGATACGACAGTTTCTTATGCCCGAACACGATCTCTATCCCTCTGTCATAAAAACAGACAAGGCGTTTCTCCACTTTACAGGAAAGAGAAATAAGAATCGACGTCACTTTCGAGTCTCTCTTTTTCGCAGAATATGAAAGCTTATAAAGTACCGGCAAAAGCATTATCCCGCAAACATAAGACACAAGCAGCCCTACTGTTATCGCGAAAGCCTGATCAAAAAACAATGCTCCGGCTATACCGCTCATAAATATCAGCGGCACAAATACGGCTATCGTGGTAAACGAGGAACTAAGCATAGGAGTTATCACCTCATTCGTTCCCTTTATGCATGAATCTTCAAGTGAAAGTCCGCTTTCCCTGTATTGCGCGATATTGTCGGTCACGATAATCGACGAGTCGATCATCATACCCAGCGCAAGGATAAGACCCGATATTGATATTATATTCAGAGATATACCGAAAAGGTAAAAGAAGAGAAGTGATATGACAAGAGATACAAACATACTGCCGCATATCACTATCGGAGAACGCGGATCACCAAGGAAGATGAGCGCCACAAGACATATAAGAAGAAACCCTGTCAGAAGATTCCATTTCAGATTTGATATGGTATAATCAAGAAGTTCCGTCTGATTCTGCATTATTGTAAACTCTACATTCTCAAACTCCTGCTCAAAACCGGAGATCACCTCCGAAAGCGCGCTCTTCATGTTTTCCATGCTGTAGTTTCCGTGCTTTATCACACCCATTATCACAGCAGGTTTCCCGTTCACTATGGCCATACCGCTGTTGTCAGAACCTTTCAGTCGCACTTCCGCGAAATCACGGAGTCTCATTATCCTGCCCTCATGATTCACATAAATTCCTGCTATATCGTTTACACTTCTCGAGACTGAAGAAAAGCGTATATCATATTCATAATACCCTTCCTTTATCCTCATCGAGCCGGGCTCGGTATTATGATTTGAAAGCAGTCTCTCTATATCCTGCATTCCAAGCCCTAGAAGATCCATCTTATTCTTATCGGCTATGACTTCGACCTCCGAACTTCTTACTCCGGTGATATCTATCATGGCAATCTGCGGAAGCTGCTCAAGGCGACGTTTTATCACAGTCTCCGAAAACTCTGAGAGCTGAAGAAAACGTTCCTCATCTTCAGATACGGCAAATTGCCTGTCGTCTTTAAATGTAAGACACATATTGAAAACGGGAATATCCGAAGCGCGCGACCTGACCACCCTCGGACGGCTTGTCTCTCGCGGAAGTCTGCTCATCGCCGCGTCGATCTTCTCATTCACTTCTATTGTGGCAAGATTGATATTGGCATCATAATTGAATGAAAGTCGTATCACAGCGTTTTCATCTCTTGTCTCACTCCTTATATCCCTGATTCCTCCCACCTGCATAAGCTCCCGGCGCAGCTTGCTCACTACGCTGTTTTCAAGCTCACGCGCAGAGACAGAGCGCCCCTCCATTCTGACCGTTATTTCGGGAATGTCGATATCCGGAAGCAGGGACACTGGAATAGCGAAATATGTGATTATGCCCAGAACGAAAAAGGCGGTAAACGACATTATGACCGCGATAGGTCTGTTTATAAGAAACTTTATCATCGGCACCTGATTATAGTTTTATCGTAACCGGCGATTCATGCGCCAGATTCACCACTCCTTCATATATCACCTCATCGCCCTCACTCACAGTGTCATCCATCGGCAGAAGAGTGTAACAGGTACTGTTTTCATGTCCCAAAGTGACATATTTCCATATTGCCTTACCTCCCTGATGAATAAAGACAACAGGTTTTCCCGAACGTATGACGACAGCGCTTTTCGGCACTACCATACAGTTGCCTATCTCCTGCTTAACTTTTATATTCACATTCATCCCGTCGAAAAGCAAACCTTTCCTGTTCTCTACAAGAGCAGATATCACCACAAGCCCCTTTTCATTGACCTGAGGATTTACGGCGGTCACTCTGCCGGTAAAAGCTTCACTGCCCGATACAGGCATGACATCGACTTTATCATTTCTTTTCACACTCCCTATCTCACTTTCAAGCACTTTGAATTCAGCCTCGAAATATGTGTCGTTTATAAGGGTGCAGAAGGATGTTGAAGAAGGATAATTATATTGTTTATCTGAAAGATTGGCTATTATTCCATCGAAAGGAGCTTTTATCGTCGCCTTCTCAAGATCATATTCAGCCATTATAAGATCGGCAACGGCTTGTTCGAAACCGCTCTTCACTCTGGCTATATTCATTGTCTCCGCAGGTACGGAAAGAGAATCTGCAAGCGTATATCCCTGACCTATCAGCACATCCTGAAGATTCAGACGTGCCTGAAGCAGTGCATTTCTGCTTTGTCTCACCTTATCCTCCATCTTAACCGTTTCGAGCGAAGCTATTGCGTCTCCGCGGTTCACTCTGTCTCCGTTTCGAAAGTTTATATTGTTGATTATCTCCTGCGATGTAAATTTCAACTCCGCTTTTTCTCTTGCGCGAAGTATTCCGTTTGACAGAAGCTCTTTATCAAACACATCACATTTCATAGTGAATATCTTTACGTTTTCCGGCGGTATTGAAGGAAGTTCTCTTACCGATACATTCTGATCGTCATCATCTGATGTTTTTGCGGCATCTCCACATCCGCCGAACAGGATGGATAATAATAATGCGCATAAAATTATTTTGTGTGAATTCATGGAAATCAAACTTTGATATACGTAAATATAAGTGTTATTATTTTAAAATTTTTAAAATTATCTCTTTTCGTGTCTTATCAATATATGGATTCTTGCTATACCAAATCAAAACTGCTTTTCCCGCAATATATTTCTCAGGCACAAA
>CAMTON010000060.1 GCA_947074105.1 uncultured Bacteroidales bacterium | reverse complement strand
GGTCAAGTATGCGCTGAGAGCGGGTATTATCGATATGACGGATTATTATATATGATTGATATGTATTAAGGAATATATCGCGATATTATACTGATATCAACTGCATAGTTAATATTCGCTCCTGACTTCCCGAGACCGCCGCTTGTTATTCCTACGACTTCTCCGTATTTATTAATAAGAGCACCGCCACTGCTTCCATGATCAATAGGCACACTGATCTGAATTATATTGTTTTCTCTAAGTTGTGAAATTTCACCTGAAGAAAAAGTATTTTCAAAACCGTAAGGACTTCCTATGGCATATACCTTTTCTCCTATTCTTGGTTTGCTTAATGTTATGGGAATAAAATTAAAATTGCCTTTTCGGGAAACAACTCTGAATACTATAAAATCATGTTCTTCATTTTTTGCAATTACATCTTCAATCTTATATGTTGTACCGTCATATAGTTTTATCGATTCATATCCGACTGTCATACCTTTGAACACATGATAATTACTTACGGCAATGCCGTTTCCGGTTATAAAAAAACCTGATCCCTGACGATATTCTGTTCCGTCGGTAGTATATATTATAAATACTGCACTATTGAATCTTTCAAATATATCTTCACCGGATAATATGGATTTTTCAGATAATCCATTTTGTTTTTCTTCGGATTTAATGTTTTTAGAAATATTTCTTTTGCTATTTTTTTCTTCGGATATATGATTTGTTTTAGGTTCCGTAATTCTCTGAGAGCGCGGTTTGTTTCTGTCTGCTCTCTTTCCGGCTTCAAATGAACAGAAAGAGAACAGAAATAAAGATGCAAATAATGATATTAGGATTTTTATTCTCATAAGTATAAATTTATTCACTCTCCCTCCATTATCCCGGGCTTAGGAATTATATGAATAAGAAAGCGCTGATTTGCCCTGTTTGACCTGTCATCCGGAAAAGAGCGCAATACACCGCTCTGTCCGCTACCGGAAATAAGGGTTTCGCAACCTATATTGTCAAAGTAAATCCCATTATAAGACCAGTATTTTACAAGGGAAAGTGCACGTTCATAGCTTAATTCATAATTAAGAGGATAATCGTCTTTCGAAGCCTGACCTTCCACGATAAGCAGGTAATTGACTTTATATTCCTGATGAGCTCTTACAATAAATTCTCTTATAGATTTCCCGGCTTCCAGAAGATCCGTTCTTTTTTCTATCGGAATATTTGTGATATCTGCGCTACCGATATTAAAAGAAACGTCAATGTTCAGAATATGCTTTTTATGTTCCGCATCATATTTGAAAAACCTTGGATCTATCTCATTTACTGCTGCTTCTATCTCTTTTATCTTTTCAAGCTGAACCTTAGTCGCAGTGGCTGCATATTCTATTTCTCCTACTTTCCTGCTTAAAAGCACTACAGAAATAATAAATAAAACAAGCATTATGAAAAATAATGAAGTCATCAGATCGGCATAGCTTGTCCAGAAAAAAGATTTATTATTATTCATACAGCTTCATGATTTTACATTAGTGTCTTTCAGTGATACATGATTTCAGGAAATCCGGATGCAGATTCGGGAAATTCATCTTTATTTTCTTTGTTTTTCTCTATCTCCAGACGAAGCAGTCTGAGTTCGTTTTCTATCTCACTCATTCCTTTAATATAAGGATCATCACTCTGTTGCACATCTCTTCCAGTTAAACTGTCTCCGTATCTTTCGTAAACAAAAAATACTGTAGGTAACAATAGTATAATGATCAGAATACTCAAAAGCATATTACGTATAACACGAATCTTACCTGCCGGTTTTATATTATTTCCCGCCTTTTCCAAAATTCTGTTTTCTGTCTCTTTCTGCATCACTGTTATAAGTTTTTCAACGGAACTTCTTAATTCATCTATCTTTCCACTATTTATTTTAAGTTCTTCTTTTGTATCATTTTCCCGATTATGATTTACTGATGTAATCCCCGAAATATCAGATAAAGAGTTTCTTAACCCTTCACTCTGTTCATCGATCACCTTCTTAAACATATCATGCTGCCTGACAATAGTATTTTTCATCTCGATCATAGAGTAAGCAGCATTATCCTGAAGTTCTTCAAATGATTTTTTCAGCACATTATCAATGCTTCCCACCATACGGTTTATCTCAGATTTGCGCTGTTCGATTGAACTTATCTCGGTTTCAAAGAAACGTCCCATTTTTTCTATCATTCCCGTCCTTTCAAGATGTGAGTTCAGATTATTATTCAGAAGGCTGACCTGATCAAGATATTCACCTGCGGTATTCAGATATTTGCCCAAAGTCGTTATTCCTCCCATACATTTCTGAAGTTCGGAAAGAACAGACACATTGGCAGTAGACATCTGACCGACATCAAGCTTCTCTATAATCTTCAGCATCTCCACCTGTTGTAAATAAGCCTGATTTATCTTTCCGAAAGCATCATCCATCTTATTTACATTTTCGGAAAACTGCTTATTAAATGAATTAAGATTATTCTGAAGCACATAAATCGAATTTACCGCATTACCGGAAAGCACAGGAAGAAGCCTTGTCTGAACCCAGCTGTAAAATTTATTTTTCTCCTTTTCGGTTTCAGAATTCACAGATTTGAATTTCCATGACAGTTTTGTAGTAAGAAATATGCCTATGAAACTAGCAATCATAGCTATTGCAACACCGCTCATAAGAATCTCAAGTGACGGACCGGGGTTATTTACAAAATTGGTAAACCCGTCTACCAGACCTATATATCCCAGACCAACTATTATTCCTGCCATAGTTCCCATAAGTCCGAGATAAAGAGGCATAGGTATCTCCACATTTATCTCATCACGGTCGCCGTCACAGTTTCTTTCGACAATATCTTTTATAAGCAGAAAATCACTCGCTGCACCTTTATTCTTTATAAGATATGTATTAAGTGAATTGAGAATATTCTTCATCACTGTATTCTCCGTTTCATCATAACATATCACTGATACTTTTATAAATGGCCCTTCCGGCTCTTCTCTGAAATCAGAAAAAAGATTATTCAGTTTATCCGCATCTATAGCATTTATCTGATCTTCAGGCAGAAATATTTCCTCCAGCCTGTATTTGTCTATATAAGGTCCGAATATGTTTCTGAAACTCTGTATCTTATTTATTGTATTTCTGTAAATACCTATCTGATATAGAATTATCAGTCCGACGACAGAAAAAATTATAATATTATGCAGATTCATTATTTTCTCAATATATGTTTATTTTCATTTTCTTTTCAACTATCCATATCCCTTTCGCGGCCTCTTTCAGAATACCGTCTTCTATCTCCATTCTGTTCTGATCATCACTAATTTTACAGATATCAGCGGTTGTTTTAAGAAACCGCTCAGCATTATCCATTGCTCTTGCCTGAGTATCACTGTCATCACATAACCGGAATCTTGCCTGGCCGCAACCTTCTGTAAAATATATCTGATAAAGGGAATATCCCATATCAAAGCTTTCAGTAAAAGCACAGAATTTAGAATCTGTGGGAGATTCAGAATATCTCATTATCTCTTTTTTGAGATCTTTATCGGGATAGTTTATTATATCCTTCTTTCGCTGATTTCCTGATTTTGATTTTTCAGATCCCTTTCCTGTTTTTCCGTAATTATCATTTCCTGTAGCGGAGTAGCCCTGCATGTAAAGCACATTGCCCATCCCGTTAATAGTATTAATGTTCTTTATGATCTGTTCTCTGTTTTCAGTGACTGCCTTCTTTATACTCTCTTTTTCGGATTCTCTTATTATCATATTTTTCATATGAGAATTAAAATCGCTGTCTGATATTAAGGTTTTTACAACCTCATTGCCTGTGTATGATCCGGAAACCTGTTCCTTTTTGTTTTTTATCGCTTCAGCCAGGGAATCACTAAGTTCAGATATTCTTTTCTTCATATTTCTTATACTCAGAAACAGCATTACACCTGTTCCGATAAAAAGACCTATGATCAACATAAAATAAGGTAGTATCTTAAAAAAAATTTCATTCTTAAGTTTTGCCATATCCTCTTCCTTTTTATTTTCAACAGGTTTATCATTCTCCTTTTTCGCAGGAATATCATTCACTATTGTGAATTTTTTTGTAAAAGCATTCTTCAGATCTTCCTGAATTCCGGGAAATCCTTCTTTAAGTTTAGCAGTAAACTGTTTGCCGTTATCATTTGTATCCAGCGCATAATCTATCAGAGATAATCCTTTATATTTTTCATATTCTGACTTCTTACCAAGTATTATTTCAATCTCTTTCCAGGTTTCGGTGAAATGTCCTGATTTATTTAAATTATCAAGGAATTTAAACGGTTCTGTTTCATCTTTTAATTTTATGAATAATTCCCCGTCACTCTTTTTTTCCTTAATTCCATCGAAATAAACAGTCAGATATGCCTTTGAATATACGAAAGCCACTGAGTCGATCATATTCTCATACTGACTCTGTTTTATATTAAGTTCTGCCCGGGAAATATGTCCGGACAGAACGATTAAGAGTATTAACAGGTATCTTTTCATTTCTGATAGATTTTTCTTGATAATGCATTGATAACTCCGACAAGAGGATAGAAGAAAAGAGATTCCTCTACTTCGTCGGCTGCTCCGCTTTCCTTTATCTCATTGATCTTCTTGTCAAGACCCTGCTGAACAAATTTCTCAAGATCTCTGTAACATTCCTTCTTCACACTTTCCAGTATCGAATAAGGAGCTCCAAACTCTTTATTGAAAGAAATATCTTTATTCAGGTCAAACATAAAATCGAGAAAAGATCTGCAACCTTTCACTATCTCACCTTTTTCTTTCTCTGTTATCTTGCTGTATCTTACAGAGGAATCAGCAAACATATAGTTATCGAGTCCGGTAAGAACAAGTTTTATCTTATTTACGTCAGAATAATTTTCAGGGTATTTTTTATATATGCCTCCTTTGCAGGTTGCCTCTTTCGGATTATCGGTAGTCAGAATGTTCAGTCCGTCTTCATGATACGCAGAACCATAAATCTTCTCAAATATCTTAATCGTAAATTCACTCAATGAATCTTTGTCTGGAGCAAGAAGCTCGATGATCTTCGATCCTGTACCGCTGAAAGCTATATATCTGGGCACTCTCATCTTTTTTTCTTTCATTATACTGGCTATATGATATATTATAGCCGTATAAAACAGAATGAAGACATATTTCGACTTTTCATCATTATAAAGCATTTTTGAAAAGTTAATCTTTATGTCCCTGTCGATAAGCGATCTGTTATCCGAAAGAGAGAAGAAGAAAGCAATGATATCTGGAGCGACCTGTTTTGATTTAAGGTCACTAAGCACTTTCTTAAGTTCTGAAAGATTGTTGTCCGTAAGTTTATTTTCAATATCCTCGATATACTCCTTCACAAAACCGCAGTTTGGCGATATATCACTGTATTCATCCCCGAATATCGTATTGGCTGCAAAACGGAATGAAGTAAGTGCCATATTATCTTTATCACTGACAATCAACACATCTGTCGTCCCGCCTCCTATATCTATACATACAGTATTAGCAGTTGTTGAATTAAACCGCTCATGATAATAATAAGGAGCAAAAGATTCAGACACTGCCACTATGTTTTCAGTATTCTCCCCAAAATATTTCAGGTAAAGTTCCTCCCATATCTTGCGGAACTGACTGAATTTTGTCTTTGTCATACTGGCCGGATAAAACCACACGATCTCAGTCTGGTTAAGATCTCCGTTATTCAGAAGTACTTTGTTTCGCAGCAGTATAAAAATATTCTCAATATATTTTTCAATTCTGATCTGATTGATAAGATTGTTTGACCATTTGAGATTTGACGAAATATTATTATACATACAAAGCGGTTCCTTCTCATAAATGAAAGGAATATTTGTATGCAGCATAGGAGTTACAGGCTTGTTCCAGTCTGTGTTTACACTCTCGGCAAGAACTGTCCTTATCGGGAACTTATATTTTGAATTACCTCCTATGAAATCTGGTATGAAATCACCGTCGTATATGGATTCTATGTCATTATCAGTTGTTTCATGATATTTCAGAATCTGCTCATCTTTATTACCTATATCAAAAGATACCGGCTGAGACTCGTTAATGCTATATTCTATATGAGTATTTGTAGTCCCGAAGTCAACAGCAAACTTAAATCTGTTTGATCCGCTCTTACTTACAAATTCAGGCACGATCAGACAGCAGTGTCGGTTTACGGAAAGCTCAATTATGTCAAAATCAGAATTAAGGGAATAAGTACTGCTGTCAACCCTCTGTTCCACAATCAGACGGTTATCCTTATTTCTGTTTCTTTTTATTGTCGACGTCGGTTTTACCGTCTCATTATCTTTCAGAAAAAACAGAGAAAATTCATTTTCCTTTTTTGCAAGACTATCCCTGTCTATTAGTGATACCCTGTAGACAGGAGTGTTGCTCTTATCATATTTTATAAGAGGAACTATGGCAAGAGTGAAGTTTATATTCAGAATACTTCCTGTATTCTTATCTCTGTCAGGCGCGGTATCTTTAAAATATATCTTTTCATATGCTATGAAACCATTTCTGACAGGCACACGGAGAATCGCTTTCACACTATCTCCGGCAAGCCTTTCGAGTTCAAAAATCCTTTTTCCGCATGTCGTTCCGCGTAAATCTGAAGGAGTGAAATAGTTGAAAAACTCTTTCTTCAGCGGAAGCATATATGATCCGTTATTCTTTTCGGTATCATTACCGTCAAAATAATATTTTGAATTGATCTTATAACGCGTCTTTATTATATGATCTTCAAGAAAATCGCACAATGTCAGATATGGATACAGAGTGTTATCCTTAGGAAGCCGTCTCTGAGAAAGTGGCTTTTCATCATAATATGGCACTTTTGTTTCTCTGTCCCATTTATCCGAAACATACATCGCATTTTTCGTATATGTGTCAACAGGAAGCACAAGCGGTCTTACCTCTACATTTCGGGTAGCGGCAATCATAAAATCACTTTCCGAGATACTGGCAGTATTCTCTTTTCTTTTCTTCAGGTTAAATCCGAGTATCTCTACATAATCGGCAGCTCCCGCAACCGTAATATCATCATACTCATCCATAACGTCGGCCGATATGTCATCAATGATATGTTTCTCACGGTCACTGAATTTTCTATAGCACATCTGCATATACCTGTCCACTTCCGGAAACAGTAAAGCAAAGTCAGGGATATATTTACTGACCGAAAAAATGTATTTTCTATATTCGAACTCCCTTTTATAAAGTGGAAGAAAGTTCTCATCAAACGGTCTGTCATTACCGAAACTTATATTTTCTGATACATAATCAAGATTATTGGCTGATGTAAAAAATAAAGTCGCCGGGGATGTGGCACCGATGATATTCATCGAATCAGGCTTGTCCTTTCCGATATAGTTAAGAAGATATATCCTTTTGATCTTATCAAAATTATATACCTTGCCATCCTGTCGGAGAAAGAGATCCAGAGTCCTGCCATAAACAGCATGTTCATAATTATCAGATTCAAGGAGACGGCGCAGATCTCTGTTCTTATCCCATACTATTATCTCTATCTTGTCAGACAGTTTATCTATATTGAAAAAAATCTCTCCCACGTCAAAACAGTCGGATACCATCTTATGATATATGGTATTACCGTCAAGACAATCATTATCTACAATATATCTGAACGCTGTCTTCATCAGGTCGATTCTGGCAAAAGGCGATGGTATGGAAGTGATCTCTTTTTTACAGCTCCCTCCGTTCGGATCTTTTATCCCTTTATTATTTTCACCGTTTATCACGTCACTGCCTATAGCGACGGAAACGTCCCAGTCCATGATATTTGGAGATCCTTCATATATTCTCAATACTTTTCCCATAGTCTTAAAAATCAAATTTTTCATCTACCAGCAATGATGTCGTCTGATAAAACAGTTCTATAAACTTCTGTTCGGATGAAGCATCCTCCTTTATGGAAGATGATTTACGGCTGAGTCGTATATCAAAAAGATCATAATCCGATTTCATTGAAAAAACCTTCTTCGGAGGTATACCTTTTACGATATGAAATATCTTCTTTTTCCTCTCTTCAAGTTCATAAGGCGAAAAAGATCTCATATTGCCACTCATCTCCTTCAGCCATTCCGTATAACTGTTCACTATAAGCCGGACATCACTGTTAAAGAATGGCTGACATGCAAAGTTTCTGTCAATTTTAATCTGTTTTGACCATTGCATTGAGCCGACTGCCTTATCAAAATGAACATTGATATAATTGGCGAAGAAAAGAAAACTCGTAAGAGGTTTTCTCAGCATCTCCTGAGAGCCTGCTTCAAGATCTTCAAATATGAGTTTTTCCTTATCATTCTTAAATCCGAACTCCTTATATATCGTATTCTGTGGTTTTCCGTTACCGGTTATCATATCCTCATCCGGTATAGAGGCAAAATCGATTACCGACATTGCAGCAACAAGTTCTATAAAATGAGCATTGTTGCACTGCGTCATACCTCCCTCACTGTTATTATATTTGGCAGCCAGGGAATCGGCTATATAATACATCGCATTCAGAGAACCGTTGATATTGCTGTTATAATAGCTTAGTGCCGATTTTGTTTTAGATATGAAAGTAGAGGAATCGATTTCGCTTTCTTCTGAAATTTCCACATCGAAATAGGGCATAACAGTGATGGCTCCTATCGGCGCATCTTTTATCAGGCCGTAAGCCGGCATGGAAGAATCTATACCCCGGAGATTCTTAAGCAGAAGCGGAAAACCGCTCGCACCCGTTCCTCCGAATATTGAACTGATAATAAATATTCTGTCTCCCTGTTTAAATGACGATGCAATCTGCATAAATGTCTCAGAAGAAGAAAACTGATTGAGAACGACACTCCCTATGTTAGGATTGCCTTTAAAACCGACGTCCATTCCGGAATCAAGATTCTTTCGGGAAAACAGCATTGATGTCAGAGCATAATTGGAGTCAAACCTGCCTGTCTCATCTTTCATGTTGTTAAGGCCTATGAATTCACTGAATTTCCGGTCCCCTGAATTTTCAACATTCATCCTGTAGTTCGGTATCAGTTCATCAATATGAGTATTGAAAAATCTGTTTTTATTTGAGCTCGTAAGGTCCAGTCTCTTTCTGATATTATTATATGAACGCATCATGCTGACTGTTCTGGAATAATCGGCGGAATTGTTATCAGGATCTATAAATACAGGAACTACTGATGACGCATCTATTGCGACACCACTGCAGAGAAGCATCATAAGTGACTTAACGACTCTTGTCCCTGTTCCTCCTATTGCGAATAAATATATTTTACCCATGATCTGACTTTTTAGAACGGTGAATATTTACAGCTTGTACTCCACCACTTGAATAACATTGAAAGAAAGAAAAAGAATATCGCCGCAATAACGGAATTGGCCAGGCCGAAGCCCCAGCATTCGGCAGATGTGATCAGCGTGGAAAGTATTTCTCCCGATTCATCTCTGAAATACATAAGACAATCGGATATGGCACCACTTTTCCTGTCTGAATTGGCAAAATAGAATCCGGCAAACAAGCATATCGCACTGTTTACAAACAACATGATCAGCCAGGTCCACCATTTGCTGAATCGCGGATGATCAAGAGGCCAGTAGTAATACGCTATCATACTTACCAGAGATATTATAAATGTCATAAGACCGATAAGGTTAAACTGGTTTGACAGTGAATATTCTCCTGTTACACAGTCGAAACCGAAAAAATGATCCGCAAGACCTGCTCCGAACCATTTCTCAAAAAGGCTGCAATAGACAAAACCTAAAAAATCACTCATATAATTAATTTTTTATTGAAATCTTTATTTTAAAATATTCATCAGAATAGTTTCTGAAGGCATCTTCAATTCCCTGTATCAGGTATTTGAATCCATAGGTCTTATCCATCGCATTATCAGCGACAAGGTCTTCTCCGATATCATCGTTTGTGTCATAAATCCATTGTGGGATATTTCGTTTCAGCCTTATGCTCAGTTCTGTCGGTTTAATAATATCCGATGATAAAATCAGAGTATGGGTATATCTTCCGTCACTGCTTTTTGTAACCTCGATCTTATAGTCGGGATCGTTAAGTTCATAATTCCCGGCATTGAGCAGATAGCTTTCATCGAGAGGGAAATCTTTAAGATCAATGCCTACTCTGCACATAAAGCGTCCGGCATAAGGACCTTTATTCTGTTTTGTGATTCCGTAAATTGATGTTTTAGGGTTCTTCTTATCTTTCTTATAAGTGCTTCCGCTGGGAGATACTGCATATTCGGGTACGGAACTTCCGTTCAGCATGACTAATTTATTTTTCAGACCACGGTTATCGAAACTCTTTTCTCCGGGAGATTCAAGCAGAACATTTATATCCGACCTGTTGCCTATAAGCCAGATATAGTACGGACGTTTCTCCTTAATTTTTACCGGACGGTCAGATTTATTGAAATATTTGCCGTCAAAAACCGATTCCATCTGATATATCACAATACCGATATCCTCTCCTGCAATCTTCTCTGCCATATTCACTTTTATTCCTATCTGCTGATTCTGCAGATAATTGTCGGCATTCACATTCTTTCCCGGAGAAAATATACAGTCGGAGATAAATACAGAAACATTGTCACTATCGGTATTTTCAAGAATATTACGCAAAACTTCAGAAAGATCGGAAACGCCACGATTCCCTCCTTTCTGTCTGAAAGTCGTAGGCTCAAGTTTTGAAATGAAATCCTGAAGCACCAGATTGTTTTCCATAGCGTTGCCCTGTGGTATCACTTTACTGTTTATATAGTTAAGGTTCAGCGAATTTCCTATTCCGGCAATCTTAATATCACTCAGATAATTATAAATAGCAGCTTCAAAATCGGTCACGCCCGTCACATAACCGTCCATGCTTCCTGAATTTTCTATATAAACATTTATATCAGGCTTTTTTCGGTCAACTGCCGGAATCTGTTCCTCATTCGCTTTTGTGCTCAGTACGTCCATGTTTCGGTCTTTACGGCCGCCACTACAACTACTGAATACAATCAGTAAAAAGATGATAAGCAGAGTTACCTTCAGTAATATTTTTGTTCCCAACCTCATAGCCTGTCTATTTTATCGGATTTTTATATTAGGAATTCTTTGTGTCTATACCTTTTAATTTGCTGCATTTTCCTATTCCGGGCAAAAATGTCTTTAGATTTTATTACGATAAAAACGTTATTAATAACAAATCAAAGAGTCGCTTTGTTTTATTACCATAAAGATGTTAACTAAAGTTTCTTAGTATTTATATAGACATACAGGCATTTTCTATAAAACAGATCTGTTTCATAGATACTTTCATATTAATAATAAAATAAATTGTGCTGTGTTAGCTTAGTGGTAGGAATGAATCAGATTTGCAACCTCGGAATCAATAAGTCGTCGTATCAGAGTTTCTGATTTCCCGGTAATATTCTTTTTTATAAGGTTTCTGTCAATATAAGTTTTTCTGCCGCGGTAGATTGCAAGATATTTGTTTCTGAATTCTTCAAAGGAAAGCGCATTAAGATCATGTTCAAATTCCGACTGATCATAATGAAAGAAATTTCCGTAATTCACGATATCACGGTTTACCGCTGCTGATCCTCCCATAAAAACGGGTTTTGTAAATGATTTATCACAGCCCTTTCTTTTTATTTCCTTATCGATACGTAAAACAAGAGTCTCTCCGGATTCCATATAGATATTTATGTCACGGTTTTCAAATGTCAGAATTCCTGTTGCAGTACTGCACAGAGAAAAAGAAAAGCAAAATGTTCCGTCAGAGTTTACGGCAGCAGTATAATATGTATTGGTATTTTGTGATATATCTTCAAGATTAAGGTATATCGAATCTCCCATATAGTCCTGATGATAGTTTCTTATAATTCCCTTAAGTGATGTAGAGTCATTTCTTAAATGTGACTTTATTTCGGTTTCCTTATTTGAAAAAGCAAATTTCCTTTCAGAGGTAAACAGACGATATTCTTTATTGGATTCTCTGATTGAGATCAGATTATTTTTATTTTTCTTCAGATATAGCACTTTCTTTTCATCGCCATCTTTTAAAGTTATTTTCAGTGCTTTATTTTTCTTTCTGACAGCTTCATAATGCATAAATACGCCGTCAATTATAGCTATATTATCATAAAATGCATATTTCCATTCATTATATTCATCATCAGTACGCCATTCTCCCTGAAAACCGGCCGGTATTACAGAACTTTCTCTTTTGATTTTTCCCGTAAGATCAATGCCTCCGATAAATGTTTCACCGTCGCAGAAATCTATCTTACCGGTATTTTCAGAAAGTGACGGAAAAATAAGAGTGTATTCTCTGTAGTCTTCAAGAGGATTAAAGCTTACTCTTCCCGCATCTATCCCTTTTGAAGATATCATATTATATTTCAAAGCGGCGGATTTTCCTGATTCGGATATATGACTGTCATGACCAACTTTTACCCAACTGTCTTTTAAAGGATAAGCCCTGAAAACTATCATCGTCTCTTTGTCTGTCATATCAACCCGGAGAATTTCAAGAGCTGAATTTGTAGAGTAATCACAGGATGGGTTCTTTACCGTATTTTTCGGAAAAACAGATAAAGAGACAGACAGCATAATGATGAAGGCATAGAATAGTTTCATGGCAGAAAAGGATTAATTGATAAAAGATGGGTATATGTTTTTACCGGCCCGATTTTCCGTGTATCTCGCTTATCTTAAGACAAAGCACTACAAGCTGTTCATACAAGCGGATATCACTGTTTATTTTCTTATAGATCACCTCATCGTCATTCTCGAGCTGACGCAGTATGATTTCCATTCCTTTCCGTTTCTGTTCCGGTTCTTTGAGAACAGATATATCACCCCAGAAAACAAGCGACTTGAACCAGTGGCCGCATTCTCCCGGAATATATCCTCCGTCTTCAATTATAGTACCGCAGACATTAGGATTTTCTTTTATAAAATCAAGTTTAAGTCCTTTATCGGCACAATGCATATAAAGACTGTCAGTAGCTTCATCATAACCGTAACTTAATGTCACGATGTATGGCTGATTGTCTTTGCATAAAGCCAGTGTGACATATTTGCCGGTATGAAGAAGTTTGTTTATCTGGACTTTATTTTTTATCTCCCTGTTCGGGCGATTATTCATGTGATATTTTTCCATTGCCGCTTACTTTTTATTTCTCTTTATAAAGGAAAGCCATAAGATACATTATTAATGTAATGATTAACAGCATTCCTGACAGAATAAGAATCACATTGAAATCAATCGTTGATTCCTTTTCTGTCGCAATAAGAAATGACATTATATTCATATAAGCGAAAATACACATCACTCCGAATTTCACAAACTTCATCCCTCTGAATCCAAGCCGGTATAAGCTGTACTTATTATTTTCGGTTACGGGAACGGGGAATTTTAGTTTATCAGCCTTATTTCCAAGTATGGAAATTCCGACATACATCACGACCGTCATAATAGGAATGAACCACATATTCGAACGGGTCCCCCAACTGTTTATCTCTCCCGATACATTAAAATGAACAGGCCATCTTACTTCGGCCAGCTCTGTGTAAGAAAACAGAGGATACAACACAGCCGTAAGTCCTATAGCACAAATAAATTCAAGAACGAAATCGTAAGGCGTCTTTTTGATCTGAAGTTTTTCCATGATTTAGTTTCGGTTTATTGTAACATATACTTAAAAATATTCTTTTTTTATGGATATAAGTCATTATCTATTAAAATAATAAACTCTCAGGAAAATAATTTGTTTATAAACGCAATATATATAATAAATGATTTTTTTATGCGTTTATATCGACGACAAAAGCTTTCCTTTTTCATACGTATATTTTCGCAGAAAAGTATAAGCATCAGGATCATTAAGAACGATGATCACGTGAACAGTTTTTTACTTCTATAAACTTATAATTATTTCGTTTTAATGCCATATAGATTTTTCTCAAAAAATCCGCTTTTTATAGCAGCATTGCTTTTAGCTGCTGCATCTTGTAATAATAACAAACAGGAGAAACAAGACAGATATGATCATTTCTGCATTCAGATTTCTGCGATTTGCGCGGATCATGACAGTAATGTTGAAACCGACAGGATCGAAGCTGAAATCCGAATGTCGGAAAATCTCGAAATAGTGCTTGATATAGTCAATGATTCTCTTTTGCAGAAGAATCAGAAACAGGAACTGGTAAATTCATTTCTTGATTCATATAACAGATGGCATGAGGTATCAAGAACAGATACAGGTTTTGTCTACTCCAAATATTACACCTACGATTTTACAGATTCATATCAGCTTATGCACCTGAGCTATTACAGCACTCCGGACAACAGAGAGTTCTTAAGCATAGCTTCACCGAAGAAGTTTATTGCAGACTCAGATACGATAATAAACTGCGATATATATCTTGGTGCGGAAACAATATTCACTCCTGATTCCAAGACTGAAGACGACAATAATATCTATTATTCATATTTACTTAATGATGACATCAAAAACACATTAAGAGTGAATTGCGAAAACGGATTATGCTTTTATTGTGAAGAAGAATCCGAACCTGCAGCAATACTGAATATAGAAGGACTGATTGATATTTTCGATTTCACAGCGGCGGAGTGATCGTAGTTTTTGTTTCTGGCTCTTCCATCGACTTCAATATATCCTTATCATGCAGAAGAGAAAGGAAAGGAAAATATAAAGACATAAAGAAGCCCATATATATCACTCCTTTGATAAGTTCGATTTCATTATAGTCAAAATTCAGTATCCATATCGACCGTATTGAGTTTATGCAGAATCCTGCCAGAATCAGAGTATTCAGATATCTCATGAATCTGGTGGTACTTCCTTTCAGAATCGGATAGACAAACAGATGACCGAAGAATGTTATCATCAGAAACATAAAGGAGCCGATAAAAAGACAGGCGACAATCAACCAGAATATATTTACCGTAAAACCCCATTTTATAAAAAGATAACTGCTGCTCCATAGTATATAACCTATCAGAAGACTGCTGATAATTGAGCCTATACTTTTTAAAAAGTTTTTCATGTAGTCCGAATATTAAGTTCAACGAAAAAATCAGTTGAATTTTGATCCGTCAGATCAGGTTGTCCGGCAATATCATTTCAATTGAAATCATAATCTATAACTGTTATTTAAAGGTATTTGTTTCCGGAAACTGTCTTTTAATTTGAATAAAATCAGGATTTAAAATAAAAATATCCGTTTCTGAGAAGTATCAGAAACGGATATTTAACATTATTAGTTATATCTCTTCTTTTTATATCAATAATTAAGCTCATCAAGAGGAATGACTTCCATCATATAGATGGCATCAAGGCTCCACAGTGCAGCATCATTAGTGCTTATCGTCGCACATTCATCTTTAGGAGCAGGCACATGAGGCGGAAGGATTTTCTCTATCCTGAAAGGCGGTGCCGGAGTATGTTCCAGTGTTGTCATAAGATCATGCCATGCCGCTTTCTTTTTCTCTTCATCCATAAGATGATATGCGGCATAACCGGCAAGTCTTGATACACGGAATCTGTTACGTCCTATCGTAAGGGCTTTTTCCTTATAATCTATCGCATGGTTAAGCCAGAGTTTATTCCATTCAGGCATATCGACCATACACATCACTTCGTTCATCACTTCAAAGCCTCCCATTATCGCTAGAAGATGATTGGTATTCTGCATCGCGGGATCTCCTTCATAACTTATCTCACATGTCGCGGGATCGAAACCAAGAGCCTGAGGTCCCGTAAACAGTCCGTTAGGCATTGCGCATATGCTGTTGATCCCGGCGACTATCTTATCGCGGTATTCGGTATTACGGGTACGCTCCCATTCTGTCATCCAGTTTCCGGCATAAGATACCCAGTCAGGCCCGATACGCAGACGGGCTGGTGCCGTACATGGGAATTTACTTCTCGGCTGTGCAAGACGCATAGGATCGAGTGTATAAAGTTTCTGTTCCGCGTCTTTGACTTCCGTCATAAGGTCGCCGCATCTTTCATCTGTCGTAAGATAATAATAGAAACGGTTCCATGCAGCCTGACTTATACGGGCTTCTTTCGCTCCGCAACCCCAGTGACTCACATTATGGCGGCTGCCAAGACCCGCGTTTGGTCCGATATGATATACATCGACTTCTGCGGTATGTCTTGTCATAGCCTCAGCCATCTTCCATGCCTTAGGATCTCCCGAACGAAGAAAATTATACCACAGCCACATATTTGAAGCAAGTTCGGTATTGTCCCATGCATAGCCTCCTACATCATATCTCCATTCATGGCGTACCGGATCATAGGCATGCATCACGTCACCGTAATTCCAGAAACCGTACCATTTGTTCTGCTCTATCGCTTTATGATAGAAATCCATATATGTATCAAGACGGTCTTCCACTTTTTCACGGAACGGAGTCGAACGGTCAGGAAGACTCCATACTCCGAAAGCTTTTCTTGAATAAAGATATTCCGGTGTCGGCATAAGACGGGAATTTGCCGTAACGGTCGCTGCGTTTTCAGCAAAGTTTTCTTTCCCCTTATATCCTTCTTTTACATCTATCGTAAGCGAATGTGTCCTGGCGATACCGAAAGGAGTGCTCATACCTTCCTGCACATCTTCATAACTTGCGTTAAGGTCGTGTGCCACATTATCATAATGACGAAGATCCATCGGCTCAGCATCAGGGCTCCAGAACCATGCGGTAAGTGTGGCGGTCTCTGTTCTTGCTCCGTCAATCTGAATTGCGGAAGGATATGATTCCCAGAAGTCATGCAGACAGACAGCCATACCACCGGTAACGTCTCCCGCAAAAGCATAGCCTTCGGCTCGCGTTCCGCTGAAAGTACCTATCCACGGATTATTGTCATTCGCACGTTTTCTTACAGAGAATGCATCAGCGCTGAGCTGAGAAAGACGATAACTGTCCCATGAAGCCCAGTTGTCGATAAGATTTCTGTTATAGTCGTCAAATTTCTCATAAGCCGGAATGCGTTTGCCCTCCATCTGTTGTTTCTGCCATGTCTTATCTCCGTCAAGAGTAAGGATACGGCGGCCTACAAGAGGTTTTACCGGTTCACTCCATACCCCACCTTCTGCACAGGCGAAAGCCACATGACGGTTGTAAAGTTCATCACGCATCGGTACTTCGAAACGTATTCCGAGAGAACGGATAAAGTCTTCCGTCTGCTCACCGTCATAGATAAAGTTATGCACCATACCTATCTGCGCGCTCCCGGCATAGAAATAAAGACGCATATCGAAAGGAAGCCATTCACGGTCTGATTCCGTATCACGGTGCACACCTTTTATTCTTATCGTCGCTCTCTGCTCTCCCGTTCTTTCCGGGATAACTTCAGTGATACGGCTTTTAAAGTTTCTGAAACTTATGCTTCCTACACCTTCAACAGCAGGAGCATTCTGTGTCGAACCGATAAGATATGCCGCCCCTCCCACTTTGATATCATTATGCAGAAGAGAGTCGATAAGTGCTGTTCCGGTCTTAGATATATAAGCCGTCACTTCACCAGTTGATATGCTGAAGCCTGACGATGTCTCTCTGACATCAAGCATATTGGCTGAGCTTTTCTTCTTTTTGTTTTTTGCGGATGTTGTTTCTCCTGACGCGAAAGTAGAATATGCTTCCGCTTTTGAAACATTCTTCTTTTCAAACTTCAGTGTTTCGGTTCCCGCAGGAATGATACCCGCGACAGCACCCCATTTAACCGAACCGTCAGGCCAGTAAGCCATAGGCCAGCAGTCAACAGCTATCTTCTCACCTTTATCGGTAGAAAGAGCCACGGCATCGCCTGTTTTCAGCTCTCCTCTGTTGAATGGCATACCGAAACTTACAGGTTTGTCAGTCTGCGGCACATCACCTATCCAGTGAAGAGGAACAAAGGAATTGTCTTCCTCCGCTATATTATAACGGAAATTGGTAATACGTGTACGCGACTGTGTAGTTCTGAAACCGAACCATCCTTCAGTAAGAGGATTCGGGTCACGGAAATCTACAAGACGTCTGCCGTCTATATAATAGCTTACTTTATTTCCCTCATTTACGATTCTGATCTTATACCACCGGTTAGCCTGAAGAAGATTGTCCTGATCCGTATATTCACGAAGAATAGCCGGACGTGCTTCCGCATTTGTTATCCCCTCTTCATTGCCGTCATAACGGCGGAAACGGGTAGTGGAATTATGATTTCCTCCGTATCCCAGATAATACGTCCGCATAGAATAGCAATTGACGAAAATTCCGTTTCGCCACGATTCTCTTTTCCATAAATTATCGGGGTGTTTCGCATCGCTTGCCATCCAGAAGCAGTTAAGGTCACTGAGTCTGTCAGCCGGATTGCCATCTTCGACAACGACACAGGCATCATATTCTACCGTTACGTTGCCTTTCATTTTCTCTTTTCGCCATAGTGTAAAACCTTTTGGCGCTACTATTTCTGCGGTGTCTCCGCTGAAACTGATCTTATAATCCGGTGATTCCGATTCTGCTTTCCAGAATTTTCCGAATTGCTTTGCGTTAAGTCCTGAAACTTCCGGTGATTGTGCTAAGACAGGCAACGACGATGCCAGGCACAGAAGTGATAAAATCTTTTTCATTCTTATTAGAACCAGGTGTGTTTAAAAATGTGTTTCAATTGTTCCGATTTTCCTCTGTTGAAAATCCCGTAGTGTAATGTGTGGTAAAGGTATCTTAAATAAGCAGAATTTCAAACAAAAATTAACCCTATTAATCTATCCGGTTCCTGTCGACATATTTATTTTTCATCAGGATAATATTAAATAATGTTTATCGGCTTTTTTTCAGAATTTTGCTTACGACAAACTTCATACCATTATTATAAAAACCTGATCATTAAAACAATAAGTCATTTAAAAATCATACTAAAACGTTCGTTATCGCACAACACCGGTTCGCTTCCGCACACTTTTTCAATATGAAAAATTATACCGGAAAATAATTTTACATTTTTATACAAATTCTGATATTCAGCCAATTATTGAATAAAGATGATAAAATAAATTAATGTATATTTAGCGTATAATATAACTTTTCAATCCCATGAATAAAGCTAAAATCCTTATCGTAGACGATAATCAGGATGTATTGTTCGCTCTTAACCTGCTGCTTGAACCTTATGTCGAAAAGATAAAGGTCGCGGTCACTCCCGATAAGATTTCTCATTTTATGAAAACGTTTTCACCTGACATCATATTGCTTGATATGAATTTCAGCCGCGACGCTATAAGCGGAGAAGAGGGTTTTGACGCTCTGAAAGAGATCCTGTCTATAGATCCGGAGGCAATAGTGATATTCATGACCGCTTATGCCGACACTGATAAGGCCGTAAGAGCGATAAAATCGGGAGCCACAGATTTTATTTCCAAACCGTGGGAAAAAGAGAAGCTTCTTGCCACAATCTCATCGGCTATGAAACTGCGTGAGTCTCATAAACAGATCACAAGTCTCAGAGAACAGGTTGAATCGCTTTCTTCATCTTTTGTAAAGCCTGAAGACGTGATAGGTGAATCTGAACCGATGAAGGATATCTTTGCCACTGTCGGCAAACTTGCGGAGACAGATGCCAATATCATGATATTCGGAGAAAACGGTACGGGAAAAGATGTGATCGCACGTATGATTCATCAGAATTCAACCCGTAAGGATCATCCTTTCGTTACGATAGATCTTGGGGCAATTCCTGAGAATCTTTTTGAAAGTGAACTTTTCGGATATGAGAAAGGAGCATTTACAGACGCAAAAAAATCAAAGGCAGGAAGAATAGAAGTGGCAAACGGAGGTACTCTGTTTCTTGACGAAATAGGGAATCTTACCCCCTCAATGCAGGCGAAGCTTCTTACCGCCATCGAAAAGAAAATGATCTCACGTCTGGGAAGCACTCAGTCCATAAATGTAGATATCAGAATAATTGCGGCGACAAACGCCGATATCCATAAGATGACCGATGAAGGAATGTTCCGTGAGGACCTTCTTTACCGTATAAATACAATCGAGATTAATATGCCTCCTCTGCGCGACAGAGGAAATGACATAATACTTCTCGCCGATCATTTCATGGATATCTATTCAAAGAAATATAAGAAAACGATATCGTCATTCAGCCGCGAAGCCAGACAGGTACTTCTTAAATATAAATGGCCGGGAAATGTCAGGGAACTTCAGCACTCTGTCGAACGTGCAGTGATAATGTGTGAAGAAAGGACAATAGGAAGTGAATTGTTCCGTCTTAATAAAAGCGGCAAAAACGATATTAAGGGAGAAAATCTGAATCTTGAAGTTCTTGAAAAAGAAGCTATAGAGAAAGCTATGAAAAGAGCAGCCGGAAATGTTTCCAAAGCCGCGGAGATGCTTGGGATAACCCGTTTCGCACTTTACAGGAAAATAGAAAAATATGAATTATAATATGGGAAAGGATTACATAAGAATAACGGCACTTTCGCTGCTTCTCTCTGCTTCGGGAGTCGGCGGAAGCTATCTTTTCAGAAAGGAGATGTATTTTTCCCTTCTGTTTATCGTGCTTATAGTTATCCTGGTAATACGGATATTTATAAATGACCGCAAATCGCTTATTTCCGATCTTATAAGGCTTACCGACTCTCTGCGTTTTAACGACTTTACGTTATATTATAAAAAGAAAAACGGCAGCAGGCTTCATAATGAACTTGTTGATAATCT
>CAMTON010000059.1 GCA_947074105.1 uncultured Bacteroidales bacterium | reverse complement strand
AACATAAAGACCTTTGCTTTTTTATATATGATTTCTTTATCAGAATCAATACCAGTCCATCTTATTAGACGGTGAACTTCGCTTATCATATTTAAGGTCACTCAACAATGAAGATTTAACCCTTATACTGAAATTAAACGATGAGTAAGGACCTACAGGGACGAAGCCTGCCGACATTGTCCAACAGTGCATGTCACGTGTCACATTACAGTTCATATATGCCATCTGCTTGGCGTCAAAGTCATAACTTGAAGAGAAATTAAACGACCAGTTCTTAGCTATCGCGATATTACCGCTGAAACTAAGATTCTGTGTCAGCTTTCTGTTATACTCTCTTTTAGCCGCGTTAAAATCAGAATAAGCGAACCTCAGACCATAGTTAACGGAAAGGCTCCATGGCACTGTCCATTTCATATATCCGTCTGAATCGAATTCACTCGATACCTGTTTCTCTGTTTTGGTCGATTCATCTATTGCTTCACTTAGCGGCTGATATCCTTCTTCAGCAAGAGCATCCGGTGTATCGGATGGCGGTGTATCTGAAGGAACTCCTCCTTTCTTAGTATTTCCTCCGAAAAGATTCTTCAGCGTATTGTTATTAAACGTATAAGAAAGCGATGTACTTGTACTTCTCAGACGCGGGAATTTACCAACCGACCATCTTGTCTGATCTATTCTCGTTCCGTTTGAGGCATAAGTATACGAGTCAAGCGTCCCACTGAGCTGATAAGTAAATCCTTTGGTAAATTTAAAACGTATCGATACCGGAATATCACTCCATCTCATTGAGTCGGCGGCAAAGTTATAACTGATACCTGTCGTAAGATTATCAATAAGACTTATCTTCTTCAATCCTGTCGTATCCTTATCCGATTTTACCTTTGCCTCAATATTATGAGTCATATTAAACGAAATGGTTCCGGATTTTCCACTCGGAGCCGTACCGAAAGTACCATGACTGAATGGTGAGTATTTTATTTCATTCAATATTGTAGGATCTGATGTCGACGGTCTTGTATAAGAATCATAGAATCCCCACATACTGTTACTGAAATCAGGTTGCCCTGACAGACTGATACTAGGTGTAAATACATGTCTCACCGTGTTAAGCCAGTCTCCCATGAATGGAAGAGGTTTATAAAAACCATAAAGTTTAGTATTGGCACTTACACTGAAGTTGAAGTTATATACGTTATAGAATCCGTATGTCGTATCTCGGGCAATACCACCGACCATTTCGTCATTAGAGTTAAGTATCGTCGGATCCCAGCTCTGATGAATCTTATTGGTATACATCCTGTCGACAAAGTTTATCGAAGGTGATATATTGATATAATTGAAAGCTGAAAAAGTAGCAGATACGGGCACTGTGTGCTGAATACCGTTTTTCCAGTCCTTAATCAGATTCGATTTAAGAAATTCATCCTGTTTGGTTGTAATCGAGTTTCTAAGGATACCGGTATAGCTCATTGTGATCTTCTCATACCATCTCTCACTTCCTACCACGACTTTTCTTTTGAAAGGATACTGGCGGCGCATATTCACGGTTACATCCGGAAACGAAACCTGAAGTGTTGAGTCGGAGTTTCTCTGAGTCACGTTAGTTGACATCGAAAGCGAAATTGGCGCATTCGGAAAATTATACGACATATTTACTGTCGAACTCTTTGTATTTTCCGTAAACTGAGTTGCGTTATAATAACTGTCAAGGTTATTTCTGTCATATCCGGTAGTAGCGAAATTCACACTCGCCGAAAGAGTCATATTCGGATTGCTCTTGGCATCCTGAGAGTGATTCCAGATAAGTTTGAAGTTCTTCATCTTCTGATAATCCGGCAAACCCTTATCTCCGGTTATGGTTACCTGATAACCCATATTGAAACTTCCGGAAAACTTATATCTTCTTATATAATTTGAAGCGGCATTAAGACCCCATGAGCCTTTTGTAAATATCTCACCGGTCAGAGCAAGGTCGATATAATCACTTATAGCGAAATAATATCCACCGTCACGCAGATAAAAACCACGCTGAAGCTCATCCCCATAAGTAGGCATGATGATACCTGATGAATAAGTTTCAGAAAACGGAAAGAAGCCGAAAGGAATTGCGATAGGTAAAGGAACATCGGCAAGAACCATATAAGCCGGTCCTGTCACAATATTCTTTTTAGGCTTCACTTTTGCCTTGGTAAGCTGAAGATAAAAGTGAGGACAGTCATGATGATCACAGGTAGTATATTTACCATTAACCATATAAAACTCATCACCTTCCATCTTTTTGGTCTTTCCGCCCGTGACATATCCTTCACCCTGCTGAGTTATAAGATTGTCGATAAAGGCCTTCTGACTTTTGAAATTATAATGAATCGTAGTCGTATTATAATCCACCCCGTTGTCGGTAAATACAGGTTTTCCCTGAACAATACCGGCAGAGTCCGGAACACCGGTAGCAAATACGGAGCTGCTGTCAAGATTCATTTCAATCTCAGCAGCCTTAAGTTCAATCTTCTGATAATTAACCTGGCTATTTCCGTAAAGATAGGCATTGTTATTACCTGAGAAAACAAGCGAGTCGCTTGCCTGATATGTCACTATATCATCGATACCCGACTTTCTGCTTGCGGGTTGTGCTATTGAATCATTTGACAGACTGTCGGGCAAAACCGTCAGCGTATCTGTCACCATCACATTATCGATCGGTATTGAATCAGACACAACTCTGACAGAATCCACCGGAACAAGCTCAAAGCCACTCCCTGTAGGGACCACATCTTCATCTGTGTTGTTATCCTGAGCATTAATTTTAATAAAAATAATACTCAAAATAACCATCAATATATATTTTAGTTTATTGTGTCTAATTAACTGCATCAGTAACTATTGGTTATTGAAATGCAAAACTACAAAATTTGCATAAATTATCGGGCTCTAATTAAGCATTTAATATATTTTGAGACGATATGAAATAACTTATCTTTCTATTTATCAGAAAAAACGCTCTAAAAATATTGATTTCAGAGCACAATATTTAAACAATATCATAAGAAAGATTAAAAAAATTATTTAAGAAATTCCTTACAAAGTTTCTTAAACCGTTCATGGGGGCCTTCTCCATATTTCCTCATCGATTTCATTATTTTCTCAATCGGCTTTTCTGTATCAGGCTTAGATTTTGAATAGAATTTATCCGCAAGGCATATTATTTTTTCCTCATCGGTTTCCGGCATAAAATCGCGGTGTGGCAGCGGAAGTTCTTCTCTTATTATATCTTCTCTTGTTAATCCGCTACCCGTATGACGTTCACAGACACGCGCATGTCGTTCATAACCAAGCTTTCTTAGTAATTCTGCACCAAGCACTCCATGTCGCATATATGGCTCGTCTCCGTAACAGAATATCTTAGGTGCATCACACATAAACACACCGATATCATGCAGCATCGCTCCCTCTTCTATAAAATTAAGGTCAAGATTTTTTTCAGGATGTTTACCGGCTATTTCCAAGGCCTTGTCTCTTACGAGTTTGCTGTGACTCACCAAAGAGTCATATTCTTCCGTTCCGGGTTTATAAAACTGATTTATTATCGACAGTGCAAAATCCGTACCTTTAATCTCACTCATAACACTTTTCTATATATAATAAATTAAATAAGTTTAACTATAAGTAAAAACTATAGTATAACAAATATAAAGCAAAATTAATCGATAAATATCTTTAAATATTAGTCTGAATGAACGTTTTTAATTTAAGATTATTCTATTTTCTGAAAATTTCCGCTCTAATACCGTTATATTTATCTTTCATTTATTGAAAAGATCGTATTTAAAAATAAATCTATTTATAAAATAATATGAAATCATATTTAGCCGCCTCAATTATCACTCTGTTTATATTCCAGTTTTTTTCATGTCATTCTTCAAATTCTGATAAAAATGCTGCAACCAGCCCCGCTCCTGCTGTAACATCAGAGGTAGAGAAGCCAGAAGTAGTTCTCGGAGCAGACAAGATAGATGAAATCATGGAGATTATAGACGGTCGCAGAGTAGCATTAATCATAAACCAGACATCGGTGCTAAGCGATGAAAAAAACACTTTTCTTCTTGATACCCTGCTTAGCCGCGGTGCGGATATAAAAAAGGTATTTGCTCCGGAACACGGATTTCGCGGAGATGCAGATGCAGGAGAAACAGTAAAAGACGGAAAGGATATAAAAACAGGTCTTCCTCTTATTTCACTTTACGGAAAGAACAAAAAACCATCGAAAGAACAGCTTGCCGATGTTGATCTTGTGATCTTCGATATTCAGGATGTCGGAGCGCGTTTCTATACATATATCTCTACAATGCTTTACGGAATGGAAAGCAGCGCGGAAAACGATAAAGATTTTCTTGTGCTCGACCGGCCTAACCCTAATGATTATATCGAGGGTCCGGTTCTTGAAGAAAACTGCAAATCCTTTGTCGGTACAATGCCTATCCCTGTTCTTCACGGTCTGACAGTTGCAGAACTTGCAAAAATGATTCAGGGAGAAAACTGGATCAATGGCAATCTTAACCTGAAATTCATTACAATGGACAACTGGAAACACGGAGAACCTTATTCCCTTCCGGTAAAACCATCTCCTAATCTGCCTAATGATGATGCGGTACGTCTTTACCCTTCGCTTTGTCTTTTTGAAGGAACAGAGGTAAGCATTGGGCGCGGCACATATTTCCCGTTTCAGGTGATAGGTTTTCCTGACCCTGCTTTCGGCGATTTCACTTTCACGCCAAAATCACTTCCCGGTTTCGATAAGAATCCTCTTCAGAAAGATAAACTTTGTTACGGAATAGATCTTCGTCAGGACTCAACAACAAATGGATTTTCTCTTAAATATTTCATTGACTTTTATAATAAAAGTAAGGAAAAACAGAAATTCATATCCAGAAAACGTTTCTTCGATCTGCTAGCAGGAACAGAGTCTTTAAGAAAACAAATTGAAGCCGGCAAGACGGAAGAAGAAATCATTGCAACCTGGCAGGAAGGTCTAAACGGTTATAAAGATATGAGAATGCAATATCTTATATATCCCGATTATGATTTATAAAAACCTAATCTTTACATAATTATGAAAACACATCTTACATTGGTTCTTATTTTTTTTATTTCTCTTTCCTGTTTTGCTGAAGATATAACCGGACAATGGTATGGTTTACTAAAAGCAAACGGTGTGAAACTGAGAGTGGTATTCAATATAGAGAAGGATGATTCGGGAAAAGAAATCTGTACTCTCGACAGTCCCGATCAGGGTGCAAAAGGAATACATGCTGTCGTAACCCGTTACGGCTCTGATTCCCTGAAAATAGAAATTCCATCTATTGCTGCCTATTATACAGGAAAAATCAATAAAGAAAAGGATATAGAAGGAAAGTTCTTTCAGTCAGGAATGACATATTACTTTGATCTTTCACAGAAAAAAATCACATTATACAGTGATCAGACTCCAAAGCCTCCTTTCAGTTATAAGACTGAAGAGGTGAGTTTTACAAATACGGAAGATAGCGTCGTTCTTCAGGGAACTCTTACTTATCCCCGTAAATATGAAAATATGAATAGAAAAACTGTTCCGGTAGTTATCATGATAGGCGGAAGCGGGCGACATAACAGGGATAAAGATATATTCGGACATAAACCGTTTCTTGTCATAGCAGATTATTTTGCAAAAAACGGAATCGCAACATTAAGATATGACGACCGCGGTATAGGCTATTCTACCGGAGAAGGAGATAATGTAACTACATATACAAAAATGAAAGATGCTCTTGCTGGTATCGAGTATCTTAAAAAGACGCATAAATTCGGTAAAATCGGAGTTCTCGGACACAGCGAAGGTGGAACGATAGCATTTATGATTGCGGCGAGAGAAAAAGCAAAATTCATAATAAGCCTTGCCGGTACAGCCGTTCGGGGTGATGAAGTTCTTCTTGATCAAAACAAATCTCTTTTTTTAGTTGACGGAGTTTCTGAAAAGTCAGCTGATGAATATTGCGATATTTTAAGGGAAATATTCAATTATAAAATAGAATTCGGTTCAATTGAAAATCCGCAAGAGTTCGTTTCCGATGCTATACAAAAGAAGGAATATGATCTGCCGGTATCATATACCAACAATCTGAAAAAAGTAGCAGAAATAGAAAATAAGTGGATAGATTATTTTATCGCTTTTGATCCTTCAGAGGATATATCAAAAGTAAATTGTCCAGTTTTTGCTGTTGGAGGGACAAAAGACCTTCAGGTTTCTTCCAAAATCAATATTAACAGAATTCGCGAATTACTGCCTTCCAATAAATACAATTTCATTAATGAGTATAATGGACTTAATCATTTATTTCAGCCATGCGAAACCGGTAAGATAACTGAATATTCTGATATAGAACAGACCTTTTGCCCCCAGGTTATGATGGATATATGCGGATGGATAGAAACGATAAATAAATAATATCATTTTAGTTTAAAAAAAGACGGTCGGTGGCAATATGGAAACTGAACGGTGACAACATTGTCATTGTACAGTGTTAATATGACAACTGTACGATTTTTTTAATTACAAACAGACAGGCAGAGATCCGTTAAAGATCTCTGCCTGTCTGTTTGTTAAATATTCTATTTCCTTTTTATTTTATTTTGTTGAAGAAGTTGGAGACGGAGCTGAAGGAGCAGACGGTGCTGAAGGTTTTGGTTTGTCATTTGAAGAAGCAGATGATGCAGCAGCAGTATCGGCATTCACTTTACCAAGACTTTCAATTGTAGCAAGTTCATAACCATCGGCATAATTAGCTCTTATATAAGCCTGCTGGTCGGCAGGGAAAGTTGATATTTCAACAAATCCTTTTCCGAAAACAAACGCTTTTTTAGGTTTTCTCTTAAAAAGACGTCTTAGGAATACTCCTACCCAGGCAATGACAGTAAGTCCTAACATGAAATAATATGGAAATGCAGGGATATCTTTTGTGTGGAAGATAGATTCCGCAAGATTTATTATCACCGGACACATAAGCATACCAACAGAGTTCATAATTATAAGCCATGCCATAGTCAAAGAAGATGCGACCTGAGAAGACACAGTCGTAGTCATATTATAGGCGTAAGGCTGACCAACACCATAGAAGAACGCTCCGATGAATATACCTATACCGATAATGACCGGACTTTTTGTTATTACCATAAGGACAAAGCCTACAAGCATACCAAGAAGGATCATATCGAAAGTAGTTTTCTTAAGTATACCAAGAATAGGATTCAAAAGGAAACCTGAAAGCATGATACCGAAGTAAACCACAGAGGTAAGGTCGCCAGCCATACCGCTCTTATATCCGTAGGTCTGAAGCATGAACGGAATAAAAAGACTGGTACTTACAAGAGCGAATGTAATGAACCCATAGAAAATACAGTATTTCACAAGTGCCGGAATATTACATTCTTTAGCAAAATCGAATTTGGCTTTCTTGCCGGCCTGTTCTTTCTGAAGTTTACTCGGCTCTACTATATACTTCTTTAACCATGGTGAGAAAATAACAGGTAGTATAGGCAACAAGTACCACAAGAAAGGAAGACGCCAGTTTACTTCTGCCATATAACCTGTAACGATAACAGCTACAACGAGCACGGCATTAAGTAGGGCGGAAGTGATACCGAATTGCTTTGTTTTATATTTTCCGGTGAAAATATTTGACAGTACTGTAACGGAAAGAGGAGAAAGGACTCCTGCACCGATACCTGCTATCACGCTTAAAGCTATCAGCTGCCACATTTTATCTGCTAAAAAGAACAGACAGCCGGCAGCGAAGAATACAAGACAGCTTATATTAATAAGCCACAGATTGTTGAATTTGACCCCCATTGCTCCTCCGATGAATACAAAAGGTATACATGCAAGAGAAGGCATAGTTGTTATCAATTGGATTTCAAGTTGTGTTGAACCGGGGAAAATCTTCTGTAACTCTCCCTCAATAGGTGAAATCGCCAATCCGGCGATAGAGGTAACTACCCAGATGATATAAATGTCTATCAGTACGATAGTCGGAAGATTCCACCCTTTCCCAGTTTTTACTCCCATAATTGTAATTTTTAAAATTAACTTTTTAATAAAAAAAACACATACATCTTTTTTTAGTTCAAATATCTCATCGTTTAACAGGCAGCTCTAAAAAACCTTTTATTATTCTTTATTTTTTGTTGCATAAAAAGACAATCTCTCTTTCTTAAAAAACATTATAAACAAGAGTGAATAAAGACTTTTTTAATCTTCGGGTGTTGAATTTTATAGATATAGCAGACCTCTGTATAAAGAACAGATGATCTCGTAATTTGTTAAATTTCAAATGTCATATTTTATGGATAATACAGATTTGGACAGCATTCAGAAACCAGGCGAAATCAGGGAATTCGTTTTAAATGAATTTTGTAAGGGATATTCTGAAGTAATAGACAATTGCTGGAACTACAGTATTTTCGCACAGGATCCTAATGTTTCTATTTTTGAGAATGAGTATAATGCCGGTTTCGTTCAGGGTAAGATTCAGGGTAAAACTGCAATCCGTGCCGCAAGAAACAATCAGTGGAAAAACATGCTGATATGCGATACTCCTCAGGACGGTATATATATTGATATTCCGGAGCAGGCTCACGATGTAATGGAAGAATGTCTTAACAGTAATTACGGATATTTTTACAGATGGCTTAAAGAACATCCGGACGATAGAGTTGCCATAATGATAAAAAGGCTGCTTTTCCGTATGTACGGTATTTATGACGGTGTTACCAAAGGGGCTCCGGGTAAGATAACATTCGAAGATATGGCACCTGACAAATTCACTCCGGATGAACTTAAATTAAGTTACTATGATAATAAGGATCTGACTTTCATTGATGTTTATTTCATTAATGCTCAGGCAGACGCCTTTGATGCTATTTCCGGTAAATTCACTCTTGACGGAAAGGAAACCAATAAAAACAAAGGACATGAACATTGTTCTGCTTTTGTAAAGATAATGGATGACGGAGAAATATTCTGGACCCACAACAGCTGGTGCGGTTTCTATACCATGTCTTGTGCCGTGACATATACTATCGGTGAAGACTTTGTCACTCAGAATGCCTTATGTCAGGGACAGTTCGGTAGTAACACCGATTTCGGTTTCAATAAGAACGGTATATGTTTCAATGAAACGACACACCTTTATTCTTATAACGAATCGAAAGAGATTGGTATATGGCTTACATGGCGTTCAGCCGCTGCCGAACAGTTTGCAACATCTATTGAAGATTTCTACCAGATAGTATCTATTGATAATACAGGAACATATCTTAACGGCTATCAGCTTGTAGACGTAAATAAAAAAGAGATAGGTATTGTGGAAATGAGCTATGCCCGTTTCGTATTGTTTACTTCTGACGGTAAAGAGCTTAAGATTATCGACTCAACAGGCTTTAAACCTACTAAAAAAGATTACGATACCAACCTTATCACACCTAAATATATTTTCGGCGTTAACTATCCTATTTCTAAGACAATCGCATATGAACTTGAAACTATGAATGCAAGACCTATGCGTCGCGTTCAGTTCTTCGATCTTATAGATACGGTAGTTGATATGGAATCAAATAAGAATCTGATCACATATACCGATGATAAAGAGCCGCTTTCAATATACGGAAGATGGGATTTGGGGTACGGTACTACGGAATTCAAATTCCGTATCAATGGTAAACTTGTATTCCGCACACGTCCTGACGGTTCTAATGACGCTAAAGCTTTCAGTGCAAACGCAGTTAAAGAAGTGTTGAGCAACCTTTCGTATAAACCGAACAAAGACAGTAAGAAAACTTCGTTCTGGATGAAATACGGAACTACAAAAATACAGGGTATGCCGTTTATCTGGTCGCAGTCAAGATTCAAAGAGTTTAAAGGAACATTTGAAGAAGACTTCGTACCTGATGCACTTGACGGAAAATGGAATCTTGTAAAACTGTATATGGATTAATCTGAAAAAAGATTAATATAAAAAAGTGCTGACGGAATAATTCCATCAGCACTTTTTTTATGTCAGATTTGGTTTTGCGTTTATGCGAAATGACTTGTAATGATTAGTTCATCCATTACAAGTCATTTATTTTCACGAATTCAGGAATTTATTTTTTATCTGTGTTTTTATCCTTGGAAAGGATACCTGTATGATTGAATATCTTATTCTTAACAGGAGTCTTATTTTGAGTTGCGATTTTTGAAGGTGTCGGATATTCAAGTTTTTCAAGTTCCAGAACGGCACTTTTAATATCTCCAAGCAGCATATCTGCCATATCACGGCTGAATCCCTGACGTACCACTATACGCATTACAATATAATCCTGAATATTGGCCGGTAAAGTATAAGCTGGAACCATCCATCCACTCTGAGAGAGTTTATCCTGAAGATCATAAAGAGTCCATTTTGCATTTTTTGCATATTCAGAATCCATATACCAAATAAATAGCGGATTTACAACTTCCTGAGAGAAGTTTTGGAAGCAAGGAATCAATCCTATCTCTTTATGAAGATATTTCGCAATAGACATCGAATTAAACTGAGTCTGCTTATATCCTTCGAAACCAAGTCTTATAAACTGATAGTACTGACCTAATACCTGTGCTGCAGGTCTTGAGAAGTTAAGACCAACCTGAGTGACTTCAGCGCCAAGATAGTTTACACTGAATGACATTTCTTCAGGCAGAAATTCTTTGTCTTTCCAGACTACCCAGCCAACACCCGGATAAACAAGACCATATTTATGGCCGCTGGCATTTATGGAATGTACCCATTTAAGTCTGAAGTCCCATTTTAATTCAGGGTTAAGAAACGGTAGTATAAATCCACCGCTGGCAGCATCAATATGAATAGGAATATCATATCCGGTTTTTGTATTATATTCTTCCAGTGCGTTATTAAGAGCTTCCGCGTCATCATTTAATCCGGTCCATGTCACTCCTTCTATAGCAACGATACATATTGTATTTTCATCGCACAGCTGAATGCAGCCTTCCGGATCAAGAGTGATTTTATCCATTGTAATGGGAACTTCTCTCATTTCCACCTGCCATAATTTTGCAAATTTTTCCCATACTACCTGATATCCGCTTGATATGATAAAATTAGGTTTATCAAACGGTTTCCCTGCGTCCTGCCGTTTTTTTCTCCATCTTAACCATGCCGCTACACCACCAAGCATACAGGCTTCACTCGAACCTATACCGAGAGCACCTGTTTTCCATTTATTAGATTCAGGAGAATTCCACAGATTTGCTATTATATTTATACATTTCGCACTCATTACAGCGATTCGCGGGTATTCTGTTTCATCAATAAAATTGACGTTTATAGCTTCATCCATTAGTTTTGTAGCATACTCATCCATATAAGTTGTAACAAATGTCGCTAAGTTAAGCCGTGGCTGAGTTTGGGCGAAAGTTTCATCTTTTACCATCTGATATGCTATCTCTGGTGTGGTTGGAGAGTCCGGAATCTTTTCAACCGGAGCCGGATTGAGCATTACGTTAGATCCGAAAACATCGGTTTCGGCATCTCCTTTTCTGAAGTTGTTATCTTCCATAATTCAGTTTTATATTTAGTATTAAGTCAAAGTATATTATAAATATCAATATTATTTCATATACTCTTTCGTACTGAAAACGAATGAGTTTCTGTAGAATATATTAAGTAATATAATGACTACCATCACTATTATACTTATGTAATACGGCACCATAAGAGAATGATCATGGATAAGATCTTCTATTATTTTGAAAATAAAAGGACCAAGTGCTATTGCTATATAGTTACCGGAAAGCAATATGGAGAATCTTTGAGTAGATTCTTTGTCATTATCGGTTGTATTAGTTGCCTTATCGTAAAGAATAGGCTGTATAATTCCGTATCCGAAACCCATGAATGCAGCTCCTACGGCAAAAGTAATTGCATCTGAAAAGATTGTATTAACTATAATTCCTGCAATAAGCAATATGTTACCGATAAGTATGGCATGTCGTCTGAAAAGGAATATTATCGTTGAAAGCATAAAGCCGGGAATAGCCATCGCCAGAAAATAAAGAGCCGTGACCTCTCCCAAAATAAAATCTGAAATTCCTGCCTTTTGCATCCTGAACGGCATATAATAAGTGATTACAAGAACAACGAAAGTCATCATACCGTAAAACCAGGTCAGTTTAAAAATCATATTGTCCTTCTTTTTAAACTTCTTGTCCTTAGTGGCAATTTTATCCTGCACCTTATCTGCTTTCAGCTCTATAACTTTATCTTTTGATTCAAGGAGATTTTTTTTCAGGAATTTGGAGGAAATAAACGGAAATAATACAATTGGAATGATAGGGACAATGTAGACTATGAAAGGTACATGCCAGTCTTTATTTACCGTTCCGCCTACGAATATGTTAGCCAGTACTATGGTAAATACAGCTACTCCGGATTTAACCCCAAGAAGTTTGACGCGATATTTTCCGAAGAAATAGTCTGCCAACAGACCTCCTGCAATAGGAATAACAAGTCCGCAACCAACTCCGAGAGTACAGCTTATAATGATCATCCAGACCATATTTTTGGCAAACAGATATGCGATGCCACTTAATAAATATATCACAAGCCCAAGAAAGGCAAGACTCAGTTTGCTTTTACTCATTGAAAGTTTACCGGAAAGCAATACAAACGGAATAATAAAGAAATTGGGAAGTATGCTCAACAACTGTATTTCAAGTTCACTGGTATGAGGAAAAACCTCTTCCAGCTTTCCCATAACGGGAGAAATGGCAAGTCCGGGAAGATTTACCACAATTGACATTGATAAGATAGAAATTACAGTAATTAAAGGGACTCTGTATTTACCGGATTCTAAAAATAACATAGTGGCTCTTTTATATTAATAACTAAGACTTTATTTCATTGATTTATCATATCATAGGACTAAGGAGAAATATTAATCCTTGGCTAAGGAATTTTTATTTTCATAATATTATAACTGTTTTAATTTTCTATATAATAGAACAAGTATTAATTAGTATTGTTCCATTTAATACATTATTAAGGAATATGTTGCTTCTTTATAAAGAAGCAGACAATCTTACATATTATTTAATCTGTGGAAACAGCATCAGAATTAAAACCAAAAGATCAAAGTGCACAGTCCATAAAAAGATATATAAAAACGGCTGTCAGATTATCACTAAAGGATAAATGACAGCCATCTTTATATATAACAAATAAAATTGACAATTAAGAAGTCTATAATTTACCTGAATCTACGTCTGTATTATTATAGTCACTATTTATAATACCATAAAAGCTCTGCTTATATCAGTATTGTTATAAACTTTAAGTGTTGACAGCTGAATCTTTAATTAATCATATATAATCTATATCAGAATGTAAACATCAATTGTGTCTGAATTCTGTTATTTACTGCGTGTTGATGATCCCAGCTTGCATGCTTACCCCAAAGATATTCAAGACCCCACTGTAGATAAGGAGTAATATTATAGAATATATTACCACACATATAAAGAGTATATTTATAATCAGCATAGTAGGTTCCGGTTTCCCATATTTTGGATTCTGATGCTATAGCATTAATCTGCCATTTCGGAGTTATGTTATAAGAAGCACCAAATACAAGACCCATCATAGGAGCTGCTTTCATCTTACCCGGTCTGTCGTCTCTCGGAATATAAGAAATAGGTCTACCTGCTATATCCTGAAGATAATTACCGATTCCTTTACCATAAGCTGCCTGACAATAAAATGTAAGAGGTTTCCAGAAACTGAAGTTACCACTTAACATTGTACCCCATCCGAACAGATCTCTTTCTTTATTATCAATAAGATCCACATACTGGAAATTACGAAGAAGAGCAGAAAGACGGATACGGTTTTGTGCTGATTTCTGATATTCTATCCACATAGGTACATCGGGAATCATAGGATTAGCTGCACGAAATACTTCCTCTCCCTGATAAGCAGGATAATCTTTTCCTCGGTAAAGACCTGTGCTTGAATAGAATGTAGGTAAGTCAAGACCTATAGAATAACGGAAACCGTTATAAGAAGGAGACTGATAACTTACTTCATATACAACTGTCGATATGTCACCGCAGGGTCCCTGAGGGTCAATAGTCGGTGGCTGACATGCATAAAGGTCCTGCATCATTGTAAGTTTCTGTCCAAATGTAAATCCTCTCCATGTCATATATGCGCGGCTGTATCCCAGCCATGGAGTAATACCGTTTGTTACGATCTTGAAATAAGCGGTAATTTCATTTTTAGTTCCTGCAAGTCCGACTATATGTAACTGAAGAGCTCCGTTTATCGGATTTATATAGTAATCGGAATTTTTACCTTTCTCTTTTGTCAACGGTATATCACCCGGGATGAAGCTTATGCCTGCAGCTGTTTCATAAAGATCTCTGTTGATATCCGCACCCATTATAGGATTGATGAAACCTCCAATAGACAACATAAACTTATTATTCTTGGTCTTTACCACAAAATTAGGTACGGGAATCTCTTTAGGCCCGTGAGGCCTTGACTTATTTAAAATTTTAGCATCCTCAGTTGTTGTTTTAATTATCACCAGTGGAGAGGCCTCGATCTGCGCTTTAATCATCTCGCTTGAAGCAAGTGAATATATCCCTACTATAAATAAGGCGAGTAATAACTTTTTCATTTTATTTTAAAATTACATTGGTTAATAATTTTACAACAACAGTATTTTGAAATGGTTTATTTTTTTAATATTGTTCAAATATTGACACAAACCCCTTATTTTCAAGCCATTACACCTCCCCTTAGCTAATTTATAATGATTTCAAACTAAAAGACTTGGTTTTTATATCAAAAATCTTATAGTTTTTTTTTACAAAATGCATAAAATATGAAACACGGCTTTCATGTTTATTAAAACCATATGACATTATGAATATTAATTATTATGTATGATTTTGATGAACTTTTATAAATAAGAAAAAATACAAACAATGGTCAGTTATGTTTGTTGCTTAATTAGCTATTCTTTTTTATAGCGGAAACGATATTCTTTTAATAAAATAAATTAAGTAAGATTATGGCACTTTCTCTAAAAAACGAATCTACCGGCAATAGACATAACTCTGACAAGACCGGACAGGATTGCATCATCGGAAAACATGACATTAAAATAAGTGACGGAAAATATACCCCTGAAATTCTGTGGTCGCTGGGTCGCATATTGGAAAAGAGCTGTTCATGCACCGGCAAAGTAGCTTACACGATAGCTTATTACTGCATCAGTGAAAACAAAGAGCATATTGTGATGCATATTATGGATCAGGACGGTAAGAATGACATTCTTCTGACCAAGTCCGGATTCAACGAAAGTTCTCCGCGCTGGATAAAAGGATGTAAGAAGATAGCATTCTTATGTAATGAAAGCGGAAGCAGCCAGATATGGGAAATGAATCCTGACGGAACAGAACGAAAACAGATATCTTTTTTTGAAAAAGATATAGACAGTTTCAAGGTAGCACCTGATGACAGCAAAATTCTTTTTATTTCTCAGGCTCCATATATATATAAACCTGAACATCTTTATAAAGATCTTGACAAGACAACAGGGTTGATGGCAAATGACCTGATGTATAAACACTGGGATAAATGGCTTAAAACAGTTCCGCATCCTTTCTTTGCTCCTTTTGACGGTAATAAGATGGGGGAAGCTAAAGATATTCTTGAAGGAACAAGGTTTGAATCGCCTCTTCTTCCTTTCGGCGGAATCGAACAGCTTACATGGTCGAACGATTCAAAAACAATAGCATACACATGTAAGAAGAAAGCCGGAAAAGCTTATACTCTTTCTACTGATTCCGACATATATCTTTATGATACTGAAGCAGGAAAAGAAGTGAATATATGTAAGCTGCCCGGAGATCCGGATCAGAATATGGGTTATGATATGAATCCAGCATATTCTCCATGCGGCAGATATCTTGCCTGGCTGAGTATGGAACGCGACGGATATGAAAGTGACAAGAACAGACTTTATGTGATGGATCTTGAAACAAAGAAAAAAACATATCTGACAAAAGATTTTGATAATGACGTGATGGAATTCTGCTGGGATACCAAAACCGCAAGTATTTTCTTTCTGGCTGTATGGCACGGAAGAACGATGGTTTACAGAATAACACTTGAAGGAGAGGTGACTCAGATTACAGAGGGAGATTATGATTTCGAAGGCGTAAGCATGATGGGAGATAAAATTATTATCAAACGTCATTCTCTTGTTGAATCCGATGATCTTTATTCCATCGATCCGGCTAACGACAACGGAATATTGCGGCTTACTCATGAGAATGATCATATTCTCGGTCAGCTTAAATTTGGAAAAGTTGAAGAGAGATGGACAAAAACCGTTGACGGTAAAGAACTTATGTCATGGGTAATGTATCCTGCAGATTTTGATCCTTCAAAGAAATATCCCGGCATACTTATGTGCATGGGAGGACCTCAGGTAGCATGCAGTCAGCTATGGCTTTACAGATGGAATTATGCTCTTCTTGTGGAACAGGGACAATATATCATGATCCTGCCTAACCGTCGCGGCTGTCCGGGATTCGGTGAAGAATGGAAAATGGAAATCAGCAAGGATTATGGCGGATTATGTATGCATGATTATTTCTCAGCTATCGATGACCTTGCAACAGAACCATATATCGATAAAGACAGATTGGGCTGTATCGGGGCAAGTTTCGGAGGTTATTCAACTTACTGGATGGCAGGACATCATGAAAAAAGATTTAAAGTCTTCGCTGCCCATGACGGAATTTTCAATCAGCAGGCGATGTATACCGAAACCGATGAGATGTGGTTCCTTAACTGGGATCTTGGTGGTGCTTACTGGGAAAAAGATAATGAAGTTGCACAGAGATCATATTCAAACTCTCCGCATCTGTTTATAGAAAAATGGGATACTCCTATACTATGTATTCATAATGACCTTGACTACCGTATCCTTGTTTCTCAGGGACAGTCGGCATTTGATGCTGCAAAACTTCGCGGATTAGAAGCTGAACACCTTTGTTTTACAGACGAATGCCACTGGGTGAATAAACCGCAGAACTCCATATTATGGTACAGAGTGATGATTGACTGGCTAAACCGTCATTTGAAATAATATTCTGTCCTACACGATTTTTTACTTAACTACAGATAATATGGAGGAAGCTAAAAATATTATAGGAAAAAAGGATGTTAAAGTCGTTGACGGCAAATATACTCCTGAAATTTTATGGTCGATGGGGCGCATTGAAGGTTATAATGTCTCATCCGACAATAAGAAAATAGCATACTTTCTGAGCTACCACAGTATCGAAGAAAATAAAGGGCATACAGTCATTCATGTAATGGACAGTGACGGAGGCAATGATAAACTTCTGACAGAAAGTAAGTATGACGAAAATTCTCCTGCATGGATTAAAAACGGTTCAAAGGTTGCTTTCATAAGCAATGAAAGCGGCAGCAATCAGATTTGGGAGATGAATCCGGACGGAACTGAAAGAAAACAGCTATCTTTTTTTGAAAAAGATATCGATAGTTTTCAGTTCTCTCCTGACGGAAAACAGATTCTGTTCATTTCTCAGGCACCATATATCTACCGCCCTGAAAAACTGTATAATGGTCTTGATAAGACAACAGGGATGATGGCCAATGATCTTATGTACAAACACTGGAATCAATGGCTTGAAACAGTTCCTCACCCATTCTATGCTTCTTTTGACGGAAATAAGATGGGAGACGCGACTGATATTCTGGCAGGTACAAGATTCGAATCTCCTCTTCTTCCTTTTGGCGGAATGGAACAACTTACATGGTGTGAAGATTCTAAAATAATTGCGTATACGTGTAAGAAAAAAGCAGGGCGCGACTATACACTGTCAACCGATTCAGATATTTTCTTCTATGATACATCGGCAAAGCAGGAAACAAACATCTGTAAACTGCCCGGTGATCCTGATCAGAATATGGGTTATGATATAAATCCGCTTTTCTCTCCTTGCGGAAAATATATAGCATGGCTCAGTATGAAGACTGACGGTTATGAAAGTGATAAGAACCGCCTTTATGTAATGGATCTTGAAACAAAGAAAAAAGGAGATCTGACAAAAGATTTCGATTCTGATGTAAATGAATTCTGCTGGGATCCTAATTCTACCGATATATTTTTCACTACCGTATGGCACGGAAGAACAATGATTTATAAAATTACACTTGAGGGCAAAGTGACACAGCTTACCGAGGGTGATTTTGATTATGTATCTATTTCTGCGGTAGGAAATAAAATATATTCAATCCGACGTTCTCTAGTTAAAAGTGATGATCTTTTTTCAATAGATATAAATGACAATCATGAGATAAAACAGCTCACTTTTGAGAATGATCATATTTTCAATCAGCTGAAACTTGGAAAAGTGGAAGAACGCTGGACCAAGACTGTCGACGGAAAAGAACTTATGTCATGGGTGCTTTATCCGCCGGATTTCGATCCTAATAAGAAGTATCCGGCTCTTCTTATGTGTATGGGTGGGCCTCAGGAAGCGTGTAGTCAGGTGTGGAGCTATCGATGGAATTTCGAATTCATGGTTGCTCAGGGATATATTATGATTATGCCTAACCGTCGTGGCTGTCCGGGCTTCGGACAGGAGTGGAAGGCGGAGGTCAGCAAGGATTACGGAGGATTGTGTATGCAGGATTATTTTTCATCTATTGATGATCTTGCCAAAGAGCCTTATGTCGACAAAGAGCGTCTCGGATGTGTCGGTGCAAGTTTCGGAGGTTATTCCGTTTACTGGCTTGCCGGTCATCACGAAAAGAGGTTCAAAGTTTTTCTTGCTCATGACGGAATCTTTGATTTCCCTTCAATGTATGCTACAACAGATGAATTATGGTTTACAAACTGGGATTTCGGAGGATCTTACTGGGATAAAGACAATAAGGCGGCACAGAAATCATATACTGTAGATTCACCGCATCTTAATGTGGATAAATGGGATACTCCTATTTTATGTATTCATAGTGATAAGGATTACCGTATACTTGTTGATGAAGGACAAAGCGCATTTGCCTGTGCAAGACTGCGCGGAATAGAAGCCTGGTTGTTATACTATACTGAAGAATGTCATTTCGTTAATCAGCCTCAGGACTCCATCTTATGGAACAGGGTTTTTATCAAATGGCTTGACAAACATTTAAAATAAAAAATTACTTCTATGGCAAAGCCTATGATATTAGCTTCCGGTTCAGAAAAACCGAAATCTGAAAAAGAGGAAGAAAAAAAGATAATAATAGGAAAACATGATGTCAAGGTAATTGACGGAAAATATACTCCTGAAATATTATGGCAGTTCGGACGCATCGAAGGATATGACGGTTGTGAATATAATGGCAAAATAGCTTATAACGTAACATATTTTTCTCTTGAGGAAAATAAAGGCCAGTCAGTGATTTATATAACCGACATTGACGGAAAAGAAAATATGCTTCTTACTCTGACTGCTAATAATGAGTCATCTCCGAAGTGGGTAAAAAAGGGTACTAAAATCATTTTTCTTAGTGATGAAAGCGGAAGCAATCAGATTTGGGAGATGAGTCCTGACGGTTCAGAAAGAAAACAGCTTTCATTTTTTGAAAAGGATATAGACAGTTTCATTATCTCTCCGGATGAAAAAGCGGTTCTTTTTATTTCTCAGACCCCTTATATATTCCGTCCTGAAGATCTGTATGAAAATCTGGATAAGACAACAGGACTTATGGCCGATGACCTGATGTACAAACACTGGGACAGATGGCAGAAAACAGTACCTCATCCTTTCTATGCCTTTTTCGAAGGTGATAAAATAGGAAAAGCGACTGATATTCTTGAGGGAACAAGATTTGAATCTCCACTTCTTCCTTTCGGAGGAATAGAACAGCTTATCTGGTCGAATGATTCAAAGAAAATTGCTTATACCTGTAAGAAAAAAACAGGTCTTGAATATACACTTTCCACAGATTCGGATATATATGTTTATGATATTGATACGAAAACAGAAATCAATATATGTAAACTTGAAAATGATCCGGACAGAAATCTTGGTTATGATATTAATCCGAGATATTCCAAATGCGGAAAATATATCGCCTGGCTCAGCATGGAACGTGACGGTTATGAAAGCGATAAGAACAGAATCTATGTTATGGATCTGGAAACAGGAAAGAAAAAGGATATAACAAAAGATTTTGATTCAGATGTAGATGAATTTTGCTGGAATAATGAAGCCGAGATTTACTTTACTTCAGTATGGCACGGCAGGACAATGATATATAAGATAAATCTTAATGGAGATATAACGCAGATTACCGAAGGTGACTATGACTTTATGAATATCGCTATGTTTGGTGATAAACTGCTCACTATGCGTCATTCAATGATACATTCTGATGATATATTTATTATTGATATTCTAAACAATAACGGAATACTCAGAATCACCTCAGAAAATGACCATATATTAAATCAGCTTAAATTCGGAAAAATTGAAGAAAGATGGACCAAGACAGCAGATGACAAACAGGAAATGTCATGGGTTCTTTATCCTCCTGACTTCGATCCTAATAAAAAATATCCGGGAATGCTGATGTGCATGGGTGGGCCTCAGGAAGCCTGTTCTCAGGTATGGAGTTACAGATGGAACTTTGTTCTTATGGCAGCTCAGGGCTATGTTATAATAATGCCTAACCGTCGCGGATGTCCGGGATTCGGAAGAAAATGGCTTGAAGAAGTGAGCGGTAACTGGGGAGGCTTATGTATGTCCGATCTTCTTGATGCTATTGACGATCTTGCTACCGAACCATATATAGATAAAAACCGGCTTTGTTGCGTTGGTGCAAGTTTCGGAGGATATTCCGTATACTGGCTTGCGGGACATCATGAAAAACGATTTAAAGCATTTATCGCTCATGACGGTGTATTCAATATGGTATCGGAATACAATTCTACCGATGAAATGTGGTTCTCTAACTGGGAAAACGGCGGACCGTACTGGGTGAAAAATCCGGTTACTGAAAGATCATATGTTAACTCTCCTCATCTTTTTGTAGAAAAATGGGATACTCCGATCCTTTGCATTCACAGTAATATGGATTATCGTATTCCTGTTGCTCAGGGTCAGGGAGCTTTCGATGTTGCAAGGTTAAGAGGAATAGAGGCAGAACATCTTTATTTTACCGATGAGTGTCACTGGGTTAATAAACCTCAGAATTCGGTATTATGGAACAGGGTATTCTACGACTGGCTTGAAAGACATGTTTGATAAATGCGGAAGTCCGGTTTTACCGGTATGGTATATATATAAAAGCAGGCACAGTCAGAGACTGCCGGCGAATCGGTTAATATGAGTTTTACCGATATGGTATATATAAAAAAGAGAATGAAACCCGTTTATTTAATCATAAACGGGTTTCATTCTC
>CAMTON010000058.1 GCA_947074105.1 uncultured Bacteroidales bacterium | reverse complement strand
AAATATACCAGTGATCACAAATCATCGATTGTAGAAACGCAGCATGCCACGTCTCCCACGCAAAAAAAATATCAATGATTTTATTATTATGATGTTTCCGGAGACGCAGCACGCTGCGTCTCTACACATAAATATACCAATGATCACATCTTCTATTGTAGAGACGCAGCACGCCACGTCTCCCACACATAAATATACCAGTGATCACAAATCATCGATTGTAGAGACGCAGCACGCTGCGTCTCCAACACAAAAAAATATCAATGATTTTATTATTATGATGTTTCCGGAGACGTGGCATGCCACGTCTCTACAGATGGGGATGTATAACAAAAAAAAATCGCTCCGGCATCCACAATGGATAGCTCAGAACGAATACTTAAACCAATAACACATAAAACTTAAAAAATAAAGAGAGTTGTCTCACGACAACCCTTCTTCTTAACCTTAAATCTAATACCATGAAAAACACATTGCAAATATAGGGACATTTTTTCTTCCTGCAATAGTTATGGGTAACTTTTTTATTACAAAAGTATTTATTTAACACATTTTACTCATTGTAACAGGTTTGTAATAACAAATATGATTGGCGACACTAAACAGTAAACATATTTTAATAATTAAATTATTTGTGAACCTCTTGATTTCGAATATGTTATATGCAGGAAATATAAAAAAGGAGGAAAATGTAAGAAATTCTAACCAGAAATAAAGATTGCGGGAAATTTAAGTTGATTTATTTTCATAATTGAAAATTGCAGAATAATTATTTTTCGGGAGAGTAGTTTTTATTAAATATCTCAATGATTAGAAAACGTTTAAGTATTATAAAAGGAAATAAGTCATTCGGGTAATAGAGAGTTATTGGTTATCTTCGCATAATATTTGTAACAAACGATACAGATACCTTATAATTATTATCCCTATAATATCCAGAACTTCAGATATCTATGATAGATCAGCAGACGGTAGACAAGATTATAGAAACGGCACAGATTGTAGATGTAGTATCCGATTTTGTATCATTACGCAAAAGAGGCGCGAACTATACCGGTCTTTGTCCTTTTCATAATGACAGAACTCCCTCTTTCAGTGTTTCTCCGGCAAAGAACATCTGTAAATGTTTCAGTTGCGGAAAAGGCGGTAATCCCGTAATTTTCGTTATGGAGCATGAACAAATGACGTTTGTCGAAGCTCTGCGTTATCTTGCAAAGAAGTATAATATAGAAATCAAGGAAAGGGAACTTACCGATGAGGAAAAGCAGAAACAGACCGCAAGGGAAGGGATGCTTATCCTTAACAGCTATGCACAGAGTGAGTTTGCCAGAAATCTTTTCGAATCAGAAGAGGGTAAGAACATAGGACATGCTTATTTCGCTGAACGTGGTTTCAGAACCGATATAATAAAAAAATTCCAGCTTGGTTACGCTTTTGAACAAAGGGATCATTTTACTCAGAAAGCCATATCAGAGGGATATAACAAAGATTATCTTTTATCAACGGGCCTGAGCACTTCAGGTCAGAACGGAACTATGGCCGACAGATTCCGCGGCCGTGTCATATTTCCTATCCATTCGCTTTCAGGCAAGGTGCTTGGATTCGGTGGGCGTATCCTGGGCAAAAAGGATAAGGTTGCCAAATATCTTAATTCACCCGAGTCAGAGATATATCATAAGAGCAACGAATTATACGGAATGTATTTCGCACGTCAGGCTATAATCAAGGAAGACCGTTGTTTTCTTGTGGAAGGTTATACCGACGTAATCTCTATGCATCAGGCAGGGATAGAAAATGTAGTCGCTTCATCAGGTACTTCTCTTACTCAGGGACAGATAAAGATGATACACCGTTTTACGAGCAATGTCGTGGTACTTTATGACGGCGACGCAGCCGGTATAAAAGCATCGCTTCGAGGTATCGATCTTATCCTGAAAGAGGGCCTTAACGTAAAGATCGTTTTACTTCCCGAAGGTGAAGATCCGGATTCATTCTCTCAGAAAAACAGTGCCTCATTCTTTTCAGAATATATAAAAGATCACGAAACAGATTTTATAAAGTTTAAGACAGGTCTTCTTATCGAACAGATACAGAACGATCCGATAAAGAAAGCTGGTGTTATCAATGATATCGTTCGCTCGATATCTATCATCCCCGATCTTATCGTTCGTTCGGTGTATGTGAAAGAAACGGCAAGAATGCTTGAGATAAATGAAGAAATATTGCTTCAGGAGATCAAAAAGCATCTTTCCAATCCTTCACTTAACGATTATAATGAAAATCCCGGTCCGGCGAATATCCAGGCCCCGGCAGCATCGGCAGTAAATACCCCAATGCCGACATCGGGAAACACAGGTTATCCTTCAGACTTCCCTCCTCCTCCGCCACCTTTCGAGGTAATGGATGAAAACCGTGGAAACGTCAGTCCGGATATGGCTGCTCCTCTACCCGGAAGCGCACCGAGAGAGGTCAGAAGAGACTCTACGCTCGACATTTTCGAAAGAAATATAATACGTTATCTTGTAAGATACGGAGAAAAGAAACTTATACTTACAGATCAGGAGACAAATGAGAATTATGAAGAATCGGTTGCCGATTTCATCCTCAACACTCTTGAACAGTACAATATAGAATTCTCACATCCGGTATACAGTAAAATGATCGAACTTGTGAAAACGGCAAAAAATATTCCTGATTTCAGGAGCCAGTCATATTTTGTCAATAATTCCGATCTTGAAGTAAGCCGTGTCGCGACAGATCTTATCGTCGAAAAATATGCGTTAAGTAAGATATATACCAAATATTCAACGGTAACTTCGGAAGAAGATGTGCTGGAAGACCGTATCATACGCGCAATGGTGGAGATGCAGGATGCAATCCTGAAAAAGAAGATCAAAACTCTTAACGACGGTATAAGAACGGCAGCGAAAAACAAAGATGAAGAGGAACTGCGCCAGCTTATGAATCTTCTGATGATAGCTAACGAAAACAGAAAGAAACTTGCTTTCATTCTTGGCGAAAGAATAGTGACAAGATTATAATATCAGACATTTATATTTTAGAAACCATACATTTATAAAAAACACGTACAGTTGTCATATAACAACCGAACAGTGACAATATGATAACCGAACAGTTGCAACATTGTCAATGTACGTCTTTTTTCAATGTATCGGCATAAATAAAAAAGTGTAAGGCGAATCACAGTAATATGTAATTCACTTTACACTTTTTGCATATAACGGGCAAAAGGAATAACTATCTCCTTCACGCCTTTATTTTTTATTTTCAGAATCGGCCTCTTTTACGTCTTTATACAGAAGATGAATTATTCCGTCGGCAAGTCCGACTTTAGGAACAACGATTTCATCAGTCTTACATATCTTGGCAACAGTGATGAATATCTTCAGGGCAGGCATGATAACGTCGGCACGATAGTTATTAAGACCGAGATTTTCCATACGCTCTTCATAAGTCATGGTCTTCAGTTCATCATAAAGCACTTTTATTTCAATGAAACTAAGAGTCTCTTTATTCTTTTTGCCGAGCATCTTATGTACCTTATTTATATTACCTCCCGAACCTACGATAGCGACCGGCCGGTACATCTCTTCTATGTCTTCAAGCCATTTCTTAAATCTCTTCCATTCTTTCTTATCGACGGCATCGCTAAGCATCCTGACCGTACCCAGAGGGAATGATTCCGACAATACTTTCCTGTTGTTATGATAGATAGTGACTTCCGTACTACCACCACCGACATCCACATAAATATAACATTTATCGGTGCGCATCATTCCGGCAATATCGCCTGCCTCGAAGATAGTCTCAGCTTCTTCCTTTCCTGAAATGATCTCTATATTAAGACCGCTCTTTTCACGGATATATTCTATCACTTCATTCCCGTTCTGAGCTTCACGCATAGCACTAGTGGCACATGCGCGGAAGGTGCGGACATTGAAAGTCGTCATAAGATGGGTGAAGGCAAGCATTGCCTCACCAAGTTTTTCTTTCTTTTCAAGACTTACGTAACCGGATTTGAAAACATCTTCTCCAAGACGTATGGGGACTCTTATAAAAGCGGCCTTTTTAAAATCCACGTTAACATTTTCTTCCACATATTTTATCAACAACCTGATGGCATTTGAGCCTATATCGATTGCGGCAAGGGTTTCACGGTTCATATTTTAAATTTTGAAAATATTTATACAATTCAACCTGGCTTCTGTAGGGAAATTTCTCATCCGTATGACGCACATATTTGTTTTCATAAGGAGGTTCTACCAGCCGCGATTTGACATTATCATTCCATTCTATATTGAAATACTGTGTAAGGGTGTCTTTTATTGACTGATCGTCAATAATAACTCCCACTTCCACACGTCTGTCAAGATTGCGGGTCATGATGTCTGCACTCATAATATAATGCTGCGGATCATCATTGTTGCAGGTGATGATCATTCTGGCATGTTCGAGATATTTGTCTATTATACTTCTCACTTCTATATTTTCGCTCAGTCCGTTTATTCCGGCCTGCAGACAGCATGCACTTCTCACAATAAGCCTTATCTTAACTCCGTATTTCGATGCTTTATAAAGGAGCTTTATAAGCTTTTCGTCTGTAAGGGAGTTAAATTTCCCGTAAAAATATGAATTTAAACCTTTTTTCGAGTTCCTGATTTCATTTTCGATAAGATTTTCAATCTGTTTTCGCATATAAAAAGGAGAAACCATCAGTTTTTTAAACGGATAATGCTTATGGGGATTCTGTAAGAAATCGAAAAGTTTGCGCGCGTCTTCGGCAATTACAGGAGAGGATGTGAAGAAACCGAAGTCACTGTATATATTAGTCGTATCTTCATTAAAGTTGCCGGTACCTACATATACATAGCCGCGGCTCTCCTTAGTTCCTTCGTTTCTCTCAATCAGAATAAGTTTGGAGTGAACTTTCAGTTCGTCCGGACTGTGTATCACCTTCACGCCTCCTCGCTGAAGGATTGTGGTATATTCAAGATTCTGCTCTTCATCGAAACGGGCTTTAAGTTCGACAAGCGCAATAACATGTTTGCCGTTTTTCGCGGCATTTACAAGCGCGTTGACTACCTTAGAGTGCAAAGCTTCTCTGTAAAGTGAGATGTATATGGACTGTACTTTAGGATCTACCGCTGCTTCGCGAAGAAGATCGATAAAATGATTGAAAGTCTGATATGGATAGCACAGAAGAATATCACGCCTTCTTATCACCTTAAGAAAACTCTCAAAAGGTTTGACCAGGGGATGAAGCATAGGCTTAGGGTTGGAGTTTTCCAGATCCTGCCGTACTACTGGAAATTTCATAAGGTCTCTCATAAGATGATAGCGTCCTCCAGCTTCTATCTGTTCGGCTGATTTGAATCCGAATTTCCTGGATATGGTATTCAGTACGTCAAGTGGCATCTCACGGTCATATACAAGGCGGACGGGTGTTCCTTTTTCTCTTTTGGATATTCCCTGAAAGATTTTCTGTGTAAGGCTTTTAGATACATCATCATCGAAGGTGAGTTCGGCATCACGCACTATCTTAAAGGTATTGGCTGTAATCTTCTCATAATTAAACATAAAGAATATGTCTTTCAGAAAAAGACGTATTATGTCATCAAGGAAAATTATATCTATCCTGTCTTTAGCAGATGGCAATACCACGAAACGGGGACAGTCACGGCTTTCGGGTATCTGAATTATTGCATATTTTGAAGATGCGCCGTTTTCAAGTTTTACAGCAAGATATATCTTACCGTCAGGCAGAAAAGGCAGGTCTACGCTTTTCCTGATAATTATCGGGACAAGACGGCGACTCACTACGGAGGTGAAATAGTTGAGGGCAAATTCCTTTTGCCCATCGGAAAGCATCGTTTCATTAACGACATAGACACCTTTTTCCTCCATCTCTCCTATTATCTTTTCATAGGTCGAACGGAATGTGATCTGAGAGTCTTCCACTTTCTGATTTATAAGCGGCAATAGTTCTGAGGGGGTATAATCGCCCGTCATCCTGCTCTGACCTTTATTTTTAATCGTATTATATCGTATCAGATTAGCAACTCTGACTTTTATAAATTCATCCTGATTGTTTGAATATATTCCTAAAAACCTGAGTCTTTGCATCAGTGGAACGCTTTCATCCATTGCTTCCTGCAACACGCGATCATTAAATTGAAGCCAACTGAGTTCTCTGTTATATATTTCTTCCATCTATTTAGAGTTGTGGTTTTAACTGTAATATTCAAAAAGTAAAACGCCGAAAGCTGAGTTAAGGTTTTAATTTATGATGATTAGATTAACTTAATTCGATGGATGAAAAAAGTAATATTTTAATGATTATCGTTTTTTACATTAATGACAAGAGATTGAGTTATCACTATGGAATTTAATTTTTATGATAATAGTTTATTTACATTAATGACAAGATGTTGAGTTATCGCTAAGGTATTATATTTTAATGATTATCGTTTATTTACATTAATGACAAGAGATTGAGTTATCACTATGGAATTTAATTTTTATGATAATAGTTTATTTACCTTTAAAGATCTTTTTTATTCTTATATCCTCTTTTGTTATATTCCACCGTAATATTACGTATATATAAAGTTTTACTTTTATCAGATAAATATCATATAATGAAAATGCACCTCAAAAGTTTCTGATCGGACTTTTGAGGTGCACTTGAGTTTATTTTCCTTATTTTATTTATCCTTGCTTTAATCAGGGAAACTTAATCAGTAATATCATTCATTTATTCTGTTCGCACTCTTAACATTTGGAAGCTGTTTTAATGAATAGCAAAGCTTTTCGACTTCCTGAACATCATGAACCATAATAGTGATTTTACCGTCAAATATTCCGTCACTTACATTTATGATTATATTCTTTATATTGACTGCCATATTATCCGAGATAACACTTGTTATCTTATTCAGAACTCCTACGCCGTCGATACCTTTGATTTCTATCGTTGCAGAGAAGGATATTTCATTATGATCAGCCCATTTTGTAGATATTATTCTTGGACCGAAACTACTCTTTAGTTTTGTAGCAACCTGACAGGAACGTTTATGAACGATTACATTTTCATTCTCATTAATATAACCAAGTACATCATCACCGGCTATCGGTTTACAGCATGCTGCGATACTATAGTTTTTAACTCCGTTCTGTTCTCTTAAGATATAAGTCGCTTTTCTGTCAATGACATGAGCATTCTTATCTTTTGGATTTGGAGATTCTTTGGTCTCGGCATTATTGTTGCTGTTATTATCACCTTTTCTTCCGACAGCCATCTTGAAATACTTCATAAGAAGGTTTTCACCTTTATCCTTAAGAAGTTTTCTCATTGTCTCGTCGGTTTCAATCTCTTCTCTTCCGATTTTAAGGAAAAGATCTTCTTTCTTTTTAAGACAATAATGATTAAGCAGTTTATTTAAAAGTGTAGTATCAAAAATCAATTCATTCTTTTCAAGGAATGTTTTAAGCATTTTTTCTCCGCGGGAAATACGGCTTCTTCTTTCTTTGCGAAGGAAAGCGATTATTTTAGTCTTAGCTTTTGCAGTATTTACATAAGCAAGACGATCGGCAGAAGGAGTATTGTTTTTGGATGTAAGAATCTCAACCTGATCCCCGCTCTGAAGCTGATGGCTTAAAGGGACAAGTTTATGATTCACTTTTGCGGCGATAGCCTGAGAACCAATATTTGTATGAAGGTCAAAAGCAAAATCAAGAGCCGTTGCTCCGTTCGGAAGAGTTCGGAGATCTCCTTTGGGAGTAAAAACAAAAATTTCCGAAGCAAAAAGATTAAGTTTTATCGTATCAAGGAAATCTAAAGCATTTGGTTCCGGATTTTCAAGAATTTCCTGAATGGTTTTTATCCATTTATCAAGTTCTGATTCTTCATCCGCTTCACCGTTCTTATATTTCCAGTGTGCTGCAAAACCACGTTCAGCAACGTCATCCATCTTTTCGCTTCTTATCTGTACTTCAATCCAGTTGCCGTCAGGGCCCATTACCGTAAGGTGAAGAGCTCGGTAACCGTTTGCTTTTGGACGGCTTACCCAGTCGCGTATTCTTTCAGGATGAAGTTTATATATATCAGTAATAAGTGAATATATTTTCCAGCAATCTGATTTTTCATTAGCATAATCGGAAGGCTTGAATATAATTCTTACTGCAAAAAGATCATAGATTTCTTCAAAAGGAATATTTTTAACCTGCATCTTATTCCAGATGGAATAGATGGATTTAACTCTTGCTTTAATTTCAAAGTCAATTCCTAAAGCTTTTAATTTATCGGAAATCGGAGTTGCAAAATGGCGGAAAAGTTTGATTCGGTCTTCTTCGCTGGCAGCGACCTTTTCACTTATTTCTTCATAAGTATCGGGATGCTCATATTTAAAGCTAAGATCCTCCAGTTCTGTCTTTATGGCAAAAAGTCCAAGTCTGTGAGCAAGCGGAGCGTAAATATAAAGTGTTTCTCCGGCAATCTTATATTGCTTACTTGGAAGCATAGAACCAAGAGTACGCATGTTATGAAGACGATCGGCTATCTTTATCAGTATAACACGGATATCTTCAGGCATTGTCAGAAGAAGTTTCTTGAAATTCTCAGCCTGAGCCGAAGCTTTGTCTCCGAAAATACCTCCTGATATTTTAGTAAGACCACCAACAATCTGAGCAATCTTCTCTCCGAAAAGAGCTTTTATATCTTCTTCTGTATAATCAGTATCTTCTACCACATCGTGAAGTAAGGCCGAACATATAGATGTAGAACCAAGTCCTATATCTCTGCAGACTATACGGGCTACAGCAATAGGATGTAATATATATGGTTCTCCGGAACGGCGTTTTATTCCTTTATGCGCTTCTTTGGCAAAATTGAATGCTTTTTTTATTATGTCAACTTTCTTCCTGTGATTGGAGTTCAGATAATCTTCCAACAGAGCATTGAATTCCCTCTCTATTAGCTGCTCATCCGAAATGTTGGTCGTCATTATTTCATTCATATTCATATCCATCTGATTAAACAAACATAAGAAAAATATTACTTTGTCCTGAGTGTCTGATTTACAATTTTAATTTATAATGTGGCCGTCTACTGATTTTACCCCTAAAAAATAGCAGGATCTTAAATAAGACTGTATGTCTATTTTAATAAAACAGGTGATATCAACCCTAAAAATAACAGGATTGTAAATATAAGTACAAATTAACAAATATATTGTTTTTAAATACCCTAATTATTTATAACCCACATGTTTTATATTAAATTGTTCAAAAACAAAGAATATCTTAACCATAAGGTCTCTTTACAGCATATTTGTCATATGAAATATCGAAAATATTTATTTTCACACTCTTTCTTGAAAAACGGAAAAACTCAGCAAACCTTTATATGCCGTTTCATTTGGACGGTGTTTTTTTATAAGCAGAAACATTAATTACTGCCTGAAATTTTCATATAATCATTATTGTATGCCTGGAATAAGAGAAACTTATTCGTCATATTATTTAAATAAAGAATATCTTAAAGCAACATCTATTAATGATATTGTTTTAAGATATTCTACTATTATGATTTTCTTGTCTATAAATACCTTTTCTTAAATAGCTGGAATTTTCAAAGATTGTCCAACTTTAAGATTATTATTTTTTAGCTGATTCGCCTCTTTGATATTATCTGCTGAAATTCCGGCATATCTGTTGGCAATACTCCACAGATTATCACCTTCTTTTACTTTATATATTTCATAATTTCCGTTAGTTACAGCCTTTTTCACGGCAGCACTTGCAGTACCTGATGTTGATTTTGCATTTCCTCCCGCTATCGCAAGATTCTGTCCTACACGAAGATTATTATTTTTCAGTCCGTTAGCTCTTTTTATTGATTCTACGGTTACACTGTATTTCTTGGCAATTGAAGACAATGTCTCGCCTGATCTTACTTTATGTGTTCTCTCTCCTGCCGAATAAGTTCTGCCTCCTGAACCGACACTGACAATGCGTGTATTATTTACAAGCAGTTCTTCTGATTTATGAAGCATGATAGTATCCTGATTATCAATAAATGTATAAAGATGCTGTACAGGCAGCTTAAGCGGAGACGGAGCAACATTTCCCGGAACTATATCTTTTGTATACTGAGGGTTAAGAATTCTTATCTCCTCTACTGAGATCCCCAGAAAATCACTGATCTGCTGGAAATGAACCATTTTATCTACATTCACAGTATCAACGGCATTAGGAAGATGTGTCATAACAGGACAAAGATTATGTTCACAATGATAAGTCATAGCATATGTCGCAGCAATAAATGCCGGCACATAACCTCTTGTTTCTTTAGGCAGATGGAAATATATATCCCAGTAATTTCTTTTACCTCCTGACCTTCTGATAGCCTTATTCACATTTCCCGGACCACAGTTATACGCTGCAATCGCAAGATGCCAGTCTTTATAAATTCCGTAAAGCTGCTTTAAATATCTTGCTGCCGCATCCGTTGATTTATAAACATCACATCTTTCGTCAACAAGAGAATTTATTTCAAGCCCCATTATCTTTCCGGTAGGTAGCATAAACTGCCACAATCCCATAGCTCCTGCTTTGGATTTTGCCGTTGCTTTAAGTGCTGATTCGATCACGGGAAGATATTTAAGCTCATGAGGCATATCATATTTATTAAGGACCTCTTCAAAAACAGGGAAATAATAATTTCCAAGTCCAAGCATATATTCTACAAGAGATCTCCTTTTCTTTACATATAACTCGATATACTGTTTGATAACCGAATTATAAGGCATATCGATTATACATGGCATTGCAGCCAATCGTGCGATATATTCCTCATCACTACATGCCATATCATCATAAGAACTTACGCATGTAGAATCCTGATATGTATGATTTCTTACAAACCAGTCGGACAATAAAGAATTTAGATTATCTTCCATTCCGTCAGGGATATAGATAGATGAATCGGTAATACTATATTTAGTAGTACTTTCCTCCGCTGTCACTTCTACCGGAGAATCCATTATAAGAGATTCTGCCTCGTTAAAATAAAGTTGCTGAGCTTTAAGGAATTCAATTTCTTTTATCAGTTCATCAATATTGGTAGTATCGATCTCCTGAGCTTTAGGATTAGGTTTCAGCTTTATCTTATTTCCTTTGGCCTGTATGCCGGAAACAGCTAACACCGAGAATAGAAATATAATGCATCTTTTTAGGTACATAGTAATAGCTTTGATTAAAAAAGGACTTATAATAAATAAAAAACTTCGAAATACACTAATCAACACCTTCGTGTATCTATATCAAACAAGTAATAAGCAGAGAATTGAAAAAATCTGATATCAAATAATAAAACACATTTTCATGAACTTTATTTTATGGAAGTTCTGAATAAAACCTAAATGAAGTAATTACCGTCATAAAACCGACGGTTTACATAACAATCCAAAATAAAATCCGTGAATTACAACCTGATATCAATTATAAGCGATAAATCCTGTTTTCTCTCTAAAACTTTATAGACCATTGCAGACCCACACCCTGAGAATTTTGCATATTCCCTGTACCGATAAGAGGAACACTCGTTGCATCGGCTGAGAAATTACTGCTGAAAGGAGACGTAGAAATCACTGCCGGCTCCACTCTCATGCTTATATCCGGTGAAATATCAAAATGATAAAGCGAGGCATCAACATAGGCATCAACCATTGCCACCAAATATACGCCAATCATACTGATTACGCAAAGGTCTCTGTTCCTTCTATAAGAATTTTTCCTGTTTTTTAAAGCATTTTCAAGCCATCTTCGGTTTGCCTCAACATCAAAACCAGGTCTGACATAATCCAGATAACTTTTATTGGGATTATTTTCCACTAAATCCCTGTAAGCGTTGGAATATCCCTTATAATAACGCTGATTCCAGCTGTATCCATAAGTAAGTCCCATAAAACCACCATAAATGATAGGAAGTTTCCAGTATTTTCTGTTATAAATCTGCCCTCCTCCCGGAAATATGGCAGCAAACCATACGGCTTTATTCGGGTCAGGAGCAAAATCGGAAGGATTGTCCATTGTTATCTCTTCCGACTGTTTATCATATTCTTTTACAATCAAAGGAAGAGAATCATTTACAAAATACAAATCCTCGCCTTCTACTGTCTGTGCGTTCATCACTGAAGGCCAGCAGCAAAGGTTCAAAATAAATAACACAAGTATTGTAAATAATTTTCTCACTTCTAAAGTTTTCTATTGTGTAAGCTTGTCAAATATACCAATAATTCGCTCTAATTCCTCTTCTGTCTTAAAAGGAATACTTATTTTACCTCCGCCTTTCTCATCGCAGGTAAACTGAACCTTCGTTTCAAAGAACTTCGATAAATGATTTTTAAGCAAACCATATTCTTCCGGAAGTTTTTTCTTATTGTCGGCTTTTGACTTATCGGCACCTTTATTTGCTGCTCCGTCACCACCTGAAAGCAGTTCCATCAGCAAATCACTGATAGCGCCGGTATTACCTGAATTATAATCCTTTACGACCTGTTCCACTTTTCTTACAGAAAGATCATACTGTGTGATTATATCATAAAGCGAAAGCTGTGCTTCAGCATCATTAAGAGGAAGCAGTGCTCTGGCATGACCGTTATCGATAGTCTTATTTGTGATTCCCAGCTGTATTTCAGCAGGAAGTTTAAGAAGTCTCAGGAAGTTAGCTATGGTAGCTCTGTTTTTTCCTATTCTTTCACTCAGTTTTTCCTGAGTAAGGCCATATTGCTCTATAAGTTTCTGATATGTAAGAGCAATCTCTATAGCATTAAGATCTTCACGCTGGATATTCTCAATAAGAGCCATTTCCACCACGTTTTCATCTTTGGCGGTTTTAATATATGCCGGAATAGTTTCTTTTCCTGCCAGCAGAGACGCTCTATAACGACGCTCTCCGGCGATGATCTGATACTTATTATCAGATATCTCTCTTAATGTGATAGGCTGAATCACACCTAATGCGCGAATCGACTGAGCAAGCTCTTCAAGACTTTCCTCATCAAAATTCGTTCTTGGCTGGTTACTGTTGGGCTCTATGCTTGACAGAGCAATATCATTGATTGAAGAAGAACCCGCCGCACTTACCTCATCCATAGAGATAAGCGCGTCCAGACCTCTTCCCAAAACATTTTTCTTTATCATTGACATATATAATCCTGTTTATTAATTAAAATCCGATCCTTCGGTCATTTGGCATTATTGTCCACTATTTCTTTTGCAAGCTGCATATAGTTAACGCTTCCTTTTGATTCGGCATCGTAATGAAGAACAGGCAAACCGTGACTCGGAGCTTCGCTGAGCCTGATATTCCTGTGTATAACAGTCTGAAATACAAGACTTCTGAAATGCGTTTTCAACTCTTCATAAACCTGATTCGCAAGTTTAAGACGAGAATCATACATAGTTAACAAGAATCCTTCTATTTCTAATTTAGGATTAAGTTTAGATTTAATAATTTTTATCGTATTCAGCAGTTTACTGATTCCCTCAAGAGCAAAATATTCCGACTGAACCGGTATTACCACAGAATCGGCACAAGTAAGAGCATTTACAGTTATTAGTCCCAGTGAGGGAGAACAGTCGATAAGTATGAAATCATAACTGTCTTTTATCTCTTTCAGCGCGTTCAGCATTACCTGCTCACGTCTTTCTCTGTTAAGAAGTTCAAGCTCCGCACCTACAAGATCTATTCTCGAACAGATTATATCCAGATTCTCAACATTTGTCGGCTGTATAGCTTCTGAAATGTTCATTTCCTCTGTAAGAATCTCATAAACCGAAATTTCCACCGTCCTTAAATCAATACCTAAACCTGATGATGCGTTAGCCTGTGGATCAGCATCAATTACAAGCACTTTTTTATCAAGAGCAGCTAAAGATGCTGCCAAATTTATAGTTGTTGTGGTCTTTCCCACCCCTCCCTTTTGATTGGCTAAAGCGATAACTTTTCCCATTACCTATTCTAATTATTTATGCCACAAAGAAAACAATAAAAATGAAGAATGATTTATTCAGCTTATTTTTAATTGCCTTTTTGTTGATAACTTTTATATATTGTTGAAAAACATGATATGATTTTCTTTTTTAGCTTAATATGCTGATCTTTTTTTATTTCGAATATATATATGAAACAATAACTAAAAAACTGAATTTTCTCTCCATCTTAATGATTCTAAATAATTAAAAAAATAAATTTCAAAACATATTTAAACCTTAACAAACAATAATAGAAGCAAAGTGTTTATACTATATGCATTAACCATTATTTTTTATTATGCAGCCCCATAAAATAATAAAAATCAAGCATTTACTTCTTTTATTCTTTATTACAGGTGTATTGTTCTTTTCCTGCAAGGATGATTTTATGCAGGAATACAAAGATAAAAACATCATTCATTTTAATGTTGAAATCCGGGAACAAGAGCATACAAAGGGCACTCCCATAAATTCTGCCTCCGATGATTTATTTACTGAATTCGGATTATTTGCTTATCATACAACAGATTATTTCGATTATGAAGAAATACCCACTGAATTTTATTTCAATGGGGACTTTGACAACAAGACTGTAATTAAAACCGATAATAACCAGTGGACTCTTGATGCAACATATTACTGGCCCCAGAATGGTTATATTTCTTTTTTCGCATATGCGCCTTATACCTCAGGAAGTTCTAACGGCATAAAACTTGTCTATGAAGACAATGATATCCCGTCAATAACTTACACCGTACCTAATAATTTTGCTACTCAACCGGACCTAATGGTGGCAGTGCCTCAATTAAATATCTTTAAAGAAACTGTAGACATTAAATTTGCTCATGCCTTAGCTTGTATAGGATTCAATATAAGCGCACCCGATGTAAGAGTAGATTCAATCTGGATTACCGGAATAAAAACGACAGGATCGTTATCTCTTGATTTTGACGGTACAACACCCACCTGGAGCGATATAGGTAATAATAGTGATGAGAACTTTACATTCGGTATAATAACTGACGCTGTTGCAGATACTTCAGGTTCAGGTATTATGGTTTCTGACGGTTATCTTATGATGATTCCGCAATCACTTACAAGTGATGCTTACATGATGATTCAGTTTGAAAATATGGACATTAAAAAAGTCGCTCTTTCTTCAACATCCATAAAAGAATGGATCGCCGGATATAAATATACTTACTCTCTTAAAGAAGGTGATTATGACTTTTCCGTAACCGTTGATACTGAAACATGTGAATATATGGGCGGAGTTTTCAACTTTACAATTACAAGTACATATACTCCATATAATTCAACTGCGCAAGACCTAGCATGGACTGTATCAATTGTACCCGATACTGCTGTTTCCGATACGAGCTGGTTAAAGGGGTTCAACAATCTTTCCGGTACCGGTGGTACAGATTTGACCCGACAGATTACAGTTGGAGCTGCAATCTATGACCAGTCTCTGGCCAATGCTATGGATCAGCAGCTTGCAAATGCGACTTTCTCAACAATGACAGATCTATCATATTATAATAACCCCAATTACACGACTTCTTTCAATGAAACCTTTAATTCCTCAAACTGTTATATTGTAAGTGCTCCGGGTTATTATAAATTCCCATGTTGGGTTATTGGCAACGGACTGCTTAAAGCTTCAAACTCTGACCGTTCAGTTGCGGCAAACAATCAGAATTGCTTTCCTGATCGTGGAAATATGTATGTCGATTACTCAGGAAAAACCATAACATCTGTAACAGATCTTGAAATTGATACAACAGGAGCATTGGCCGGATTACTATGGATGGACGCTCCTCAACTTGTAAGTGACGTTACTATTACTGATGATAATAATTATATCTCCTTTTATGTCGATAAAGAAACCATAAGACAGGGAAACGCTGTCATAGGAATATTCGATAGCAGCGGAACAATTATGTGGAGCTGGCATATATGGATCACCCCATGGAGCATATACAGTACTTCAACTTCCGAAAACCTGGCATTTTTCAGCCACTCTATCGGAACATGTTATAAAGGGACCTACAGCTATGGTAAAAGACAGGCTAAACTTCTATTCCAACAGAACGAAAGCAATAATACGGTAGAACTCTTAATAACACAGCTCGGAGATTCTCTTGTGATAGAGTATAATAGCCCTTATTATCAGTGGGGAAGAAAAGACCCGATGCTTCCGTCAAATGGAGAAGGAGGTAATAAACGATGCTACGGCAACGTTCTTTTCGATATAACCGAGACTTCCGGTTCAGTTTCATTAGAGACAGTAATACAGAATCCAAATCTGTTTTACAGATCCTCCGGCAGCTGGCTCAATAATGAAGAGATAAATTTATGGCATGTAAAAAAAGATGAAGTTGACTATAAATCAATATATGACCCCTCACCTATAACTTATATTGTACCATCAAGAGAATCTATGTCCCAACTTGAAGAGGGGCTTGGCTGGAGTAGTAATGGATTTGGAAATTACAGTTTTAAATATAACATTACTGATTCCGATGTATCATATTTAACATTGCTCGCAAACGGATACAGGGACTCTGAAAGCGGAGAAATTGAAAGTGACAACTCAAATGGCAATTACTGGACTTCAACTTATGAAAATGCAACCGATTCTTATTATTTGTTTTTCAACAGTTCCTCAACATCTGATTTTGTAGGGCCTTCTGTTGCTGCCAGCGGCTATTGTGTTAATCCCATAATAGATGCAAATTAATAACTTTGATTTATCTATATTCTAACGCAAAAAACACGGATTCAGTTCCATAAGAACCGAATCCGTGTTTTATATTATTAAAAACTATCTGTTTAGATCACACCCAGACCCGAAAGGAAAATAAGGATGATCGCTACAGGAGCAATATATCGTATAGCAAAAATAAGCGGTTTGAAATACCAAATTCTGAATGAATGATCATTGGTAAGTTCGTTTATCATTATCTTTCTGTCAAGGCGGTAACCGACATATAATGATATCAGAAGACCTCCTCCCGGAAGAAGAATATTAGCCGAAACATAATCAAACAGATCGAAGATAGTAAGACCGAACACCGTATGATCTTTCCATGGCCCGATAGACATAGAACATACTACTCCAAGTATGAAAGTAAGAGCAATAATCCATATTGTAGCTTTCTTACGGCTTACATTATATTCTTCATGAATAAATGCAGTTACCACTTCAAACATTGAGACTGTAGAAGTAAGAGCTGCCATTGTTAGAAGAAGGAAGAAAAGAACAGACCATATATATCCTCCTGTCATCTGCATAAATACGTTAGGTACAGTCACAAACACAAGTTCCGGACCTGCCGCAGGCGAAATTCCAAAAGAGAATACAGCAGGGAAAATCATTACACCTGCAAGGATAGCTACAAGCGTATCAAGTGATGCTACCGTGAAAGCTGTTTTTCCCAGTTTCGTGCTTCTGTCAAAATAAGAACCGTATGTGATAAGACATCCCATACCAAGACTCAAAGAGAAGAAAGCCTGTCCCATTGCTCTTAAAAGAACGGAGGAGTTAACTTTTGAAAAATCCGGCTTGAAAAGGAATGAAAGCCCTTCAGCTGCTCCCGGAAGAGTAAGTGACCGGATACAGAATATTATAAGAAGGACAAAAAGAATAGGCATCATTATATTTGATGCTTTTTCTATACCGTTTTTCACACCTCCCACAATAATGAAATAATTGGCCAAAAGGAATACCGAAAGCCATATTATCGGAGTATAGGTCGTTGTACTGAATGTAGTGAACGACTCTCTCAATTCTTCAGGCGTACGACCCGCAAAGCCGTTTTTAAGTGCCTGATAAAGATATTCCACTGTCCATCCCGCAGTTACGGCATAGAATCCGAGAATCAGGAATGAAGCCAGCACACTCATGTATCCTATAACACCCCATTTTGTGCCGGGCGCAAGTTTCTTAAAAGCCCCTCCTACATTGGATTGCGAACTTCTACCAATAATAAATTCTGAAATAATAAGAGGAATACCTAAAACTATTACGCAGAGCAAATAAATTATAAGAAACGCTCCGCCGCCGTTTTGTCCTAATTCGTAGGGAAATCTCCAGATATTACCCAGACCTACCGCAGAACCCACGGCAGCAGCAATCACACCAAGCTTGGTGGCAAATGTTGATCTATTGTCCATTATTTAACTTAATTATTTGACGCAAAATTAATCATTACTGTTGCAAAAATTAATTATTTAAGTATAAATTACAACATTTTGAAACATGCTATGATTTGATGACGAACTTTAACGAAAGGTTTATGATATTGTGTATCTTGGTATAAAAAAGCTAAATTTGCAGGGTCAATAACCAATCATAACCTCTTAATATGTTTGAAAACGTAAAAAAGTTCATTTCGCGTCATATTTTTTCAATTCTTTGTTTTATTGCTATTTCATATCTTTCTCTTGCAAAATTTGAAAATGTACCTGCCACACCGATGATTCCGTATCTCGACAAGATTGTTCATATGCTGATGTACGGAGGTTTCAGTTTTACGATTCTGTTTGACAAAGCACGTCATTATAAAGATAATCATCCTGCAGACAAACAAAAATCAGGATATTTCGGAGTTAACACTTTATGGTACGCCATCCTTATGTCTACAACGGTTGGAATTGCCATGGAGTTCGCTCAGTATTATTTTACTACATACAGAGGTTTTGAAACAGAAGACATACTAGCCGACTTTTTCGGAGCCCTTGCCGGAGCTTATGTTAGTTCCTATATCATGAAATTTATAATAAAGATATGGAAAAAAATCTTTAGGAAAAGCTAATCTGTGTAATCTCTCATCGGTACTACGCAATAACCGTTTGCCGCTTCCTGAGGGCCAAAAAAATCACCGGTACTTACATTATTAAAGAAAATAGAATATGATTCCTGCGAATTCTGATATGTTGCCGTCCAGTAATTCCCATTACTGTTATCTCCTGTAATTTTACCTGTTGCTCCTACACGTGAACCGTGAGCAAGCAGCGTCAAAGTTGTGGTATCGGTCGAACTTCTTTCATAAGTAAAATAAAACTCTCCGAATCCTCCTGTTGTTGTCCAACCTTTACCCATATTCACAGAGGTAAGATTCTGTCTTGCGGGAACCATATACCCTATAGGCGACGGATCATATATAGATTTATAGTCCTTTTCATCCCTTCTAATATGCCATAGATTTATTTCTTCATTATTCAGCCAGCTATTATCTGAAGGATAGAAGATATTTGGATTCTGAATAGGTACATTCATAGCCACACTTCCTGTAGCGGAGGCTATAGAAAACGGATAATCTCCGTAACAATTCTTATTTTCGCCCATTCCGTTGGAGCTCAGCATAGGATCTTTGCGTCCCCATTGATAATAAAGTGCGTTATAATTAACAGTAATAGTATCGGCAAGTTGAGTAATAAGAAAATCAACTGTCTTATTACTGTTATTTTGTTTAAACACAAGTTTGGCCTGACGTTTTTCATATTCATAACCACCCTCACTGCATCTGCCAAGAGCCATATTACTCATATACAAATCAAATGATGTAGATGGAATATTAAGTCTGGCAGCTCTTACCCATATATGCCAACTCCACATCACAATATTATCACTATCCAGAATGGCAATGATAGCATTACCCTGTCTTATAGTTTCTTTAGCGACATAAAAGGAGATATATTTATTATCGTCAGTAATAGTAACGTCACTTACAAGCTCAGGTGCATCCTGCCATATCAGTTTTGCAGAAGCTCCCGTTACATCAATTTCAAGATCACTTATTTGTGTTATATCTATCCCTTTATAATTGACATATTTATCCTGATTCCATGGATAACAGTTATTGTTATTCACTGCGACACTTCCATCCGAGGCGCTTGCCCTTAGCAAAGAGTTTCCCATCAGCCAACATGGGAATTTATAATAACCCGGTCCGTTTACGATATAGCAGTTTGCTGAACTATATGTATTGATAAAATTTGTCGAATAAGCAGAATTATTATATAATGAAAGATCAGTCATTGTTGAGTACGACGCATCATATAGCGTTTTATCATCAGCAGCTGCTACTGATATGTCATAAGGAGCCACTCCTACGGTGATTGTTCGCGATAGATCCTTACCTCCGTCACCTCCCAATGATGAAAACCCATTTAACCATGTAGTATCCGAAGCTATAGAATCTGTATCAAGATAGACAGTCCATCCTATATCTTCACTTGTTTTATCGTATGGTGTATATGTACTGGTAATATTAAAATTAAATGTACCACCGGTATATAGACAGTCAACAGCATCTGCGGATACAGTAAAATCATAATCACCTTCTTTCAGTGAATATATATATTTATATCCGGCTTCCCATTCTGTTATGGATGTTGAAGAAAGAGCGATTTTTTTTATATCCATATTTCCGAATCTTATCATCAGAAATGCATCAGAACTCAGAGTCTGCGGTATCATCATTAGATAACCGTCAATGGCCATAATATTTGAGGCAGAAGTATCCGCTATAGCATCTGTAACAATTCCAAAGGTATAAATGCTTGTGTCTGCTGCCCCAATGTCACTCCATGAAGGTTCAGTCCCGTTAAAATTCAGATCCAGTGTACCTGTGGTACTTATTCCTGTTATCCATACAGAGTCAACAAGAACACTATCAGCTCTTACATTAAAACCTACACATGCTAAAGCATGAGCAAATTTTATATCTACAGTTTCTTTGAAAAGATTAAGTTTAGGAACAGCCACCATAAGATCCGGCTGAACTGCAGCTATTGATGGGACAGTGTATTTTATTGAAGGAATCTGATTATCAGAATACACGAGTTCTATACCATTAGTACTACTTGTTGTATATGGTGCATAAGCAAAAAAGGACAGATATCCAGATTCAGGCCAGTAATAAGTCTGATCAAAACCCCATTTGTCCGTACCTAATTTGTAGACTTCCTTATTATTAAAATTATCATCGGAAAAAGCACTTGGAACTGCTTCCAGATTAAACTCATCACTTGTTTCATATACAAAAATTCCAAAATCAGTAAATGCTGTATCAGATGCCGAATTTATCGGTATTCCTTTTGACGTCTCGGGTCTTATCAGAGATACATCAAAATGCAACATATTGACATCCCGATATCCCTGCATAAATTCATCTTTGCATGAACTCAAAAGATTTATAAGCAGAATTATCCCCAAATAATGTTTTAATTCTTTTTTCATATATGCTAACTTATATTAAAGCAACTTTCTTAATATTCTAAGAAATAAACATAATGATCTAAAACTTTGTTTTTTTTCTATAAGCCTTGTTTTTCTTATTTATATTTCATTATTATTAATCATTTTATTCTATTAAAATATCATTAATGTGAAAAACGGACAATAAATACGGGCAAGTGATTTTCACCTTATTTTCAAACAGTTATTCTTTTAATCAGTTATATTTCTATAAATACTTTTTCCGTTATTAATATCGGTTCATTATGAAAAAGAAATATTTATCCGGTTTGATTTTATTTTGTCTTCTGACGATATTGCTTATTCCTGCTTCCTGTTCAAGAAAGAATTATAATCCGAATTACAATGATACTGAAATGCCACGCCAGCCTCATGAGGAACCGGGGCGCACAGATAAAGACAGTAATGAGGAAAAGGAAGATGAACCTCGTGATTATATGAATGAAGATTTCTGATAAATCATCATATACTCAAACAAAAAAGTGGTATTTTATATAATAACGTTACACAAGCGACTCATTTTCTTGTTTATAACTTACAAAGTTCTGTTTTTTAATATATTTGTATAATATTACGATATTATACATTTGTTATGCTTAACTCAGAAAACGGCTATTCCTTTCCGCAAAACATATATTCTGCGGCAAAAACTCCTTTTATTTATTTGGGAAATAAGTTTTTTAAAGAAAAAACAAAGCAGACAACCCC
>CAMTON010000057.1 GCA_947074105.1 uncultured Bacteroidales bacterium | reverse complement strand
GGAAGAATTATGATCTGAGCATAAAAAAAGAAAACAACAGGTTTAAAGTTCGTCTTACTATTATTTTCGACAATGAAGATTATATATGACAACAGTGAATTAATAACAGGATTTCAATAAAAAATATATCTGCATATCATTTGTTATGGAGCAACTTATTAAAGCTATAATTATTGACGATGAACCGCTTGCAAGAAAGAAAGTGGAAGCATTCGTTATGAAAACAGGTCTCATTGAGTTATGTGGTTCTTTTCAGAATCCCGTTGAGGCTCTTTCTTTCATTAACGATAATAATGTGGATCTGATTTTTCTCGACATCAGAATGAGTGAGTTGTCGGGCTTTGATTTCATGGACCGACTGAACATTCGTCCCCGCATAATCATCACTTCTGCCTATGAGGAATATGCACTTAAAGGTTTTGAATATGAAGTTGATGATTATCTGTTAAAGCCGTTTTCTTATGAACGGTTTCTTAAAGCCGTGGAAAAGATTAAAACTACAATGGATACACGCGGCCAGACACAGCAGCCGGAGATAAACTATATAACGGTAAAATCGGAACACAAGGTAGAGAAGATAAATATTGATTCAATACTCTATATTGAAGGAATGAGAGATTATCTGCGTATCCATACTATGGAAAAAAAGATAATGACATTGATGAGCTTTTCCGCTATTGAGGAGATTCTTCCTTCTGAAATGTTTATCCGGATACATAAATCATTTATGGTCGCGATAGAAAAGATAACCGTTATCGGAAAGGATTCCGTATCGGTAAACAATAATATTTTGCCGATAGGCAGAAGTTATAAAAAGCAATTTTTTGAACGCGTGATTAAATAATTGGTTTATAAACGGTTATTTCATTATCTTTGTGTTGAAATTAATGAGGTGAAACCGACGCTGCGCTTTCTTGTGTTATTCGGCAGTCGTCTTTGTGTTTTAGAGGTTATTATTTAAAAGTATTAAAGAAAATCATCATATGATCAAATCTTCAGATTATAAAATTCTTGTCCTTGATCTGGACGGGACACTAACCAACAAGAAAAAAGAAATTACAGCCCGTACAAAGGAAACCCTTATAAAAGCTATGGAAAAAGGCATTGTTGTCGTTCTTGCATCGGGAAGACCTACTTACGGTATCGTACCGCTTGCCGAAGAGATCGGTCTTGCTGAATACGGTGGTTATATCCTTTCTTTTAATGGCGGCACAATTATCAACTGGGCTACGAAGGAAGTGATTTTTGAAAAACTTCTTGATAAGACTATGATTTCTCCTTCTTATGAGATGGCTAAGAAACATGGAGTTGATATCGTTTCATATATAAATGAAGATATTGTTACGGAAGCGGGAGAGAATAAATATATCGATTATGAAGCATTCCTTAATAAGATGCCTGTCCGTCGCGTAGAAAGTTTCACTGAAGAGATAACAGGTTCGGTGAATAAATGTCTTATCGTGGGTGATGCCGATCATCTGATAAATCTTGAGGAAACAATGAAAACGGCTTACGGCAGCGAAATGAATATCTATCGTTCGGAGCCTTTCTTCCTTGAACTTATGCCTCACGGTATAGATAAAGCAGCCTCTCTTGGTATTCTTCTTGACAAACTTTCAATGTCAAAAGATAATATGATTGCCTGCGGCGACGGCTTCAATGATCTTTCGATGATAAAATTCGCAGGTCTCGGAGTAGCAATGGAAAACGCTAACGATACTGTGAAGGAAGCAGCTGATTTTATCACTCTTTCCAATGAAGAAGACGGAGTGGCTCATGTGATTGAGAAATATCTGCTTTAATCTCAGAGAAAACTTTTATTATAAAAAATAAACGGCCCGGAAGCATTATGTTTCCGGGCCGTTCTGCTGTTAAGCGTTTGCGTATCTGTCAGTCAATCATTTTTAATAAGTAAGTATAAGACCTGTCGAAAAGCTTCTCATATCAGGACCTTTGATGCTTTCGAACATTTTTACAGGACTGTATTTCGCGTAAATGCCAAGGTTTTCGAATCCTACTCTTGCAACAAGGTCAACACCTACAGGATTAGACCCGATTCCGTTCATGTTCTGATTAGTAAAATCGGGATTGTCGGAATATTTGAATTTCGTTTTCATGCTTGTATGAGTCTGTATGTTCATCTGAGCTCCAAGCTGCCAGTACAGACCGTTTTTCCATTGATATTCAAACATTACAGGCAGTACGATATCTACACGCTTAAGTCTTGATTTCTTTACCATACAAGATTCGGGAGCTGTCTGAATGTCTATATATCCGTTGTTGTCATAAAACATTCTGTTGCCGTTAAGCACATAGTTGCGCCAGTCCATACCAAAACCAAGAACAAGACCGAAATTATTGCCTACTAAAGGAAGACCTATATCTAATATATTCCAGAATATCTCATATGACTTGCTGAAATTTATTGAAACTCCGGTAGGAGATGTGCTGTTTATGAATTTCATTCCTCCATCACAGGCATTTACGAAACCGAAACCGACACCGGCCCAATTAGGATCAAAACTTTTTTTCTTAGATTTCTTATTTTTTTTCGTCATGTTAGAAAACGGAACGTTCACAAAAGTGGCAATTTCCCAGCGCGTATTTGAATTTTCGTTCTCAAAATGAGTCTCATATATTCTTTTGAAATTATTTTCAGGATCTACAATCTGCATATTTATGCTGTTGGAATCACTCTGAATAATGATCTGTTTGTTTTCTTTCCATACTATAGTGTCATTATCACTGATCGCCATAATGCCAAGCGGCATCAATAATAGTAAAAGTGTAAATAAATTTTTCATATCATTTTTTGTTTATAAATATTTTTATCAATTGGTCGAGAGAGGTATTTCCTTCAAGGTATATGATCACTGCATTGTCGTTGTCTGACTTGTAAAGCAGAAATCTGTTCAGATCAGGACTCTTGTCGTCAGGATTAAACTGCATATAGCAAGCTTTGAGTGTATTCTGCGAATATATCTGCTCCACCTGAGTTGCCTTTTTTATATCGTTAAGAATCGTGTTATTCATCTTTTCCACATCTTCAGAAGATTCGTTTATGGCTATGCTGTGGAATACAGAAAGATTATAATCTTTTATTTTCTTTCCCTTAAGATATGTCACAACCGCCTTATCCGATTTGTTGTATCTTCCGTCAAAATGAATTGCAGATTCGAGACTCTGAGCCTTAATGGCAAATGAGGAAAGAATCATTATATTTAATAATATGAGTTTAAGTATTCTCATTTTAATATGATTTTAATTATTGATTGAATATATCTGTCAGTTGAGTTTCGAAATCGGAATCCTCAATATCGAATTCTGAAAAAATAGTATGCATCTGATTGAAAGCCATTTCTTTATCTTTTATTTTCTTCCCGTGTGCATACATAATATATTCTTCGTTTCCGGAAAACTGAACTACAGAGAAGAATATCGCTATTACGGCTGCTGCTACTCCTATAGAACCGATCTGTCTTATTCTGTGATTCAAAGAGCGTTTCTTTTTATATTTCCCATAGACGGAAATATATCCCTGTACCTCTTTATCGGGAATAAATTCAGATTCTTTTCTGTTATCGGCATTAAGATATCTGCGGATGATCTTTTCTTCCTCACAGGATGTCTCTCCGTCATAATATTTCTCAAGGAGAAATCTCATATCTTCTTCAGTGGGGATCTTATTTTTTAAATCTGTGTTTTTATCCATTTTTCTGTTACCTGTTAATTTTGAAATAGATTTCTCTTATCTCTTTTCGTGCTCTTGAAAGATTCATCCTTACGGCAGCCGGCTGCATATTAAGAATTTCGGCAATCTCATCAATCTCTTTTTCTTCGAATTCTTTCATTTCCAGTATTCTTCTCTGAAGGGGAGAAAGAGAGCATTCGATAAGCCGGCAGATAAGATTATAGTCTTCTTTGATTTCAGCTTTGCGTTGCATCGAATTGTCTGAATTGTAGTTTTCATAACCATCGAGTGCTTCAAATCTGACTACATTCTTACGCCTTAACTGATCTATGCAGATATTCTTTGTCGTTCGGATTGCAAGAGCTTTAGCTTCTTCTTCATCTTTTATACGGTCTTTTATTTTCCATAATCTTAAGAATGTTTCCTGTACCGCGTCTTCGGCATCGGAATCCTCTCTTAAAAGATTATTGGCAATCTTAAGAAGGTGTACTTTAAATGATATGTAAAATTTATGCATAATTTTTATTTGCCTCTCTGTATGGTTAAACGAGCGATCATAAGATGTGTAACATAAAAAAATATTTTTTTTCAAAAAAAAATCAGATATGACAGATCGATGGTAACATTTAAAATGGATGGATGAATGTTTTTTTAGTGGTAATGAGGTGGATATTAGAGATATACAAATTGTGTGCAAAGAGGGGGTATTAAACTGAAAAAATGATGTTTTTTTACAGTTTAATAATAAATTCTTTTATTTCTTCAAAAGATCCGGCTTCTTTTACCGCATTTCCGTAACGGATAAGAAAATTGTTATTGTCATTTATCATTATTTCGCATAATGATTTATCATTGTCATCAACACGAATGAACCCGTAGCGGCGTATAAGATTCTCAATCCAGTGTGCGGTATCTTCATTGCCTGTTATACTGATCATCTTGCCGCAATCAGGAGTCATTACAAAACTGCCGGCTTTAATATTAAAATTAATTCTGTTGTGAGAAAATAGTTTATCCAGTTCTCCGCTGAAAATAAGATCTTCAGGTATTCCTTCCCGGATACCCTCTGTCCTTGAAAGAAGGAGAAGTTTGTCGGATGATATAAGAGCCTGTTCAAGGTCATGAGTGGAAAGAAGAATCGTTTTATTATTTTCCCTTGCCAGTTTTCTTAAAAGATTATTTATTTCAATGCGCGAAATTATATCAAGAAATGAAGTGGGTTCGTCAAGAATTATGATGTCAGATTCCTGAGTCAGGGCTTTAGCTATCATAGCTTTCTGTCGTTCTCCGTCTGAAAGATCGGAAATATAAGAATCTTTCTTTTCATAGATTCCTGTATCTCTCATTGCTTTTTCTATAATCTTTTCATCATTGGAAGAAAGTCTGCCGAAAAAACCGGTATAGGGATGACGTCCCATTCCGACTACCTCTTCAACTCGAAGAGAATCAGTGAATCCGCGGTCTGTCAGAACAAGACTTATGAGCCGTGAAAGCGACTGCCTGTTATATTGAGAAATATCTCTGCCGTTAATAGTGATACTGCCTTTTAATAAAGGCTGAGATCCGGAAATGCTTCTTAAAAGAGTAGATTTTCCGGCACCGTTAGGTCCTAGCAGAGAAGTAAGTTCACCGCTTTTGAGAGTGAACGATATGTTCTCATGTACAAGTTTACAGATCTTGTTTCCTTTCAGGTATCCAATGTTTATATTTCTGGCACTCAGAACTGTCGTTGATTCAGTCATAATATGAAAAGATTTAATTCCCTCTTAATTTTCGTTGTGAGACAATTACATAAATAATGATCGGGGCACCTATAAGAGCTGTTATGGCATTTAACGGTATGGTATATGAATATCCCGGGCAGTTGCTTATAAGGTTACACAGAAGGCATATTATAGCACCGCACATAATGGTCGACGGCATAAGAATCTTGTTGTTGGAGGTTCGGAATATCATTCTTGCCACATGAGGTACGGCAAGTCCGATAAACGAGACAGGACCGCAGAAGGCTGTTGTCACAGCTGTAAGAATACCGGTTGAAATAAAGATAAGAATACGCAGAAGTCTTACGTTTATGCCCAGGTTTTCTGCATATCGCTCGCCAAGAAGTATTCCGTTAAGAGGTTTGATAAGTGTAAGGGCAAGTATAAGTCCAATGACTATAAGAATAGCAAAACCGGGAAGCATCTGTAGTGATACGGAAGAAAAATCTCCCATTCCCCACATCGTATAAGCGAAGACATTTTGTTCAGACGAAAAGAAATTAAGAATTGAAACCAGTGCAGAGGTGAGATATCCCATCATAATACCGGTTATAAGAAGCATAAGATTGCTGCGTATTATTGTTGAAAAGAATATTATGGCACCAAGAATAAGGCCTGCTCCGATAAAGGCGGAAAGGATAACTGCTAAGTATCCGCTGAAAGTAGAAATACCTGCAATGCCTCCTATCGTTCCTCCGAACATCAACATCGTTACTGCTACGCCGAGGCCTGCGCCCGCGTCAATACCGAGAATTGAAGGTCCGGCCAGAGGATTGTTGAATATGGTCTGGAGAAGTAATCCAGAGCATGCAAGTGCGGCACCGGCAAGCATTGCTGTAAACGCCTGCGGCAATCTGGAGTGCAGGATAATGAATTCCCAACTGCTTTTTTCCTCTCCGGATAATGAAAGGATATTAATAACCGAGCTTACCGGTATGTTAACAGATCCCCATATCAGGTTTAACCAGAAAAGCAGTATGATTAAAAGAGATAGAATAAAAAAAAGAGATTTCTTCATTCTGAATTAATTAAGCATTTAACTGATGATGTAAAAAAGAAGAGAGATATGATTATGAAAAATCATATCTCTTAATCTCTTGTTTACAAATGTAATCAGAATTTAAGAAGTAAAACAATTTTATTAACTTCTGCTTAAAATATAAAGAAATTAATCTTCTTCATATTTAATTACTCCGGCAGGACATTCTTCGGCAGCTTCTTTTATCTGCGCTTCATATTTGTCGATGGGAGCGTTGTCTATAACGTGACTTTGATCTGTAACTTTGAAAATTTCAGGTGCAACCGATTCGCAGTTTCCGCATGCTATACATCCTTCTTCAATCCAAACTCTTTTAATAGCCATGATTAGTTAGTTTTAATTTTTAGTATAATGTTTAGGTGTTAAAAGTTATATGCAGATTATATACTTTTATACGTAAATTCAACCAACTGATAATTTTCATTGTTTGCTTACGTAGTATTTTTTGAGAATTATTAATTATCAAACCAATATTAAGGTATAAGAAAAATTTAATTTTCGATTAACTTTGTAATCCAAGTAAAAAAGAAACAAAAAATAATCACATTATAATGTCAAAGACAATAATCTTAGGAATCGAATCATCGTGTGATGATACATCGGCTGCTGTTATAGCCGACGGCGTGATTCTTTCAAATGTTACGGCCAGTCAGGCCGTTCATGAGGCATACGGAGGTGTTGTTCCGGAACTTGCATCAAGATGTCATCAGCAGAATATCGTTCCTGTTGTATCGGAAGCAATAAAAAGAGCAGGTATTACAAACGCTGATCTGAGCGCTATCGCTTTCACTCGCGGTCCGGGTCTTATGGGTTCTCTTCTTGTAGGGACATCGTTTGCAAAAGGACTTTCATCAGGACTTAGAATACCGATGGTAGATATAAATCATCTTCAGGCTCATGTTCTAGCTCATTTTATAAAAGAAACGGAAGATGATATGGATCAGCCTTCATATCCTTTCCTTTGTCTTCTTGTCTCAGGAGGAAATTCTCAGATCATTAAGGTTACTTCATATAAAGACATGGAAGTCATCGGTCAGACAATCGATGATGCGGCAGGTGAGGCTTTTGACAAATGTGCAAAAGTGATGGGGCTTGGATATCCCGGAGGACCTATTGTTGACCGTCTTGCAAAAGAGGGAAATCCTGAAGCCTTTAAATTTAATAAACCTCAGATAAAAGGTTTTGATTACAGTTTCAGCGGTCTTAAGACTTCATTCCTTTATATGCTGAGAGATAATATTAAGACTAATCCGAACTTTATAGAGGAGAATAAAGAAGATCTTTGTGCCTCTCTGCAGAAGACAATCGTCGATATTCTTATGGATAAGCTTCGTAAAGCAGTGAAAGAAACGGGTATTAAGGAAGTTGCGGTTGCCGGTGGTGTTTCTGCTAATTCCGCAGTACGTCAGGCTTTTCTTGATCATGCGGAGAAATACGGATGGAAAGTGCATATTCCTAAATTCGCTTTTACAACCGATAATGCTGCTATGGTGGCTATCACTGGTTATTATAAATATCTTGACAAGGAATTCTGTTCTTATGATCAGACACCTTTTGCAAGAGTTACAATATAATCGTTAAAAACGATTTGTTAAAAAAGGCATTCTATCGTAGTTTTTACGACAGGATGCCTTTTTAGCATATGTCATATTCTTATATGATGTGAAGATTTAATATTATTATAAATAATAAATATTTTAATAATTATAGTTCTTTTTGTAATTAACTCATTACTTTTGTTAAAGTTTTGGTGACGAGATTCTAATTCTGAGAAGATCGTTTAAAAGGGAATCAGGTGAAAATCCTGAACAGACCCGCTACTGTAAGCTTCAAAACAGTCTTTTGACAAAGCTCATAACCACTGATCCGGAAAGGATTGGGAAGGTAGATCAAAAGATGAAGTAAGTCAGGATACCTGCCAGGACATATATAGTTTAAAGCTTTCGAGGAATAGAGCTTGAGACAAACAAGAAAGGTTTTTAATCCTTTACCTGTTTATCCCATTTTTTATACGGATGTCTTTCTATATGATATTGTGTGAAGCTTGTAAGCTTTATGCGATAGTCGTATATATAAGATATTTTTCCGGTGCTTCGCATCGGATCTCTTACTTTGAAAGCTGTTATTGAATTTTATAAAAATATATGAAACGGCTTTTAAAGATTTTCTTTTCGTCATTATGTTTTCTTTTTCATACTCATGTTTTTTCTCAGAACATGGCTGATACCATAATGCTTTTGCAGGAAGTGGAAGTCGTTGCTAAAAAATATACCGAAGTTATTCCTGCTCAAAAGCTCGAAAGTAAGGAACTTCAACGCCTTAACAGTTTTTCTGTTTCGGATGCGATAAGATATTTTGCCGGTGTGCAGATAAAGGATTATGGTGGTGTAGGGGGACTTAAAACAGTCAATATCCGAAGTATGGGAACCAATCACATGGGAGTTTTCTATAACGGTATTCAGCTTGGAAATGCTCAGAACGGACAAATTGACTTAGGAAAGTTTTCTCTTGATAATATCGGAGAGATATCGCTTTATAATGGTCAGAAGAGTGAGATTTTTCAGTCGGCCAAAGAATTCGGCCCGGCAGGAAGCATATATCTGACAACAAGACGCCCCAGGTTTGAAGAGGATAAAAGCGCCAATATTAAAGCCGGTCTACGTTTCGGATCGTTCGATCTTCTGAATCCTTCAGTTCTTTTTGATTATAAGATAAAGGATAATCTTGTTGCAACATTCAACTGCGAATGGATCAATTCAAGCGGGAAATATAAATTCAGATATCAGCGTGTTACTCCATATGGAGAAATTGCCTATGATACTACTGCGGTAAGAAATAACGGAGATATAGATGCCGTCAGGATGGAGGGTAGTCTTAACGGATATATGCCGGGTGGAAACTGGAAGATTCATGTTTATCATTATGAGTCGGAAAGAGGAGTGCCGGGAGCGATTGTCAATAATGTATGGAGACGTGGCGAACGGTTGTGGGATAAAAATTCATTCATACAGTATTCGCTTACTAAAGAGTTCGGTTTCGGTTATTCATATAAGGTAAATATGAAATATGCCAACGACTTCACTCATTATGTGAATAATGATAATAAACTGATCAGTGTAGATAATATTTATAAACAAAAGGAAGCTTTTGCCTCGGTAGCTAACAAGTATTCAGTATTAAAAAACTGGGACTTATCGCTTGCTTATGATATTCAGTGGAACGGATTATCAGAGTTTGCCGATGTGAACCGTCTGAGTCAATGGGTATCAGTTGCGACAGCATTTACCATTGCCGATAAGTTTAAGACTCAGGCAAGCATACTTGCAACGGTGATAAATGAAGAATCCCGCGAAAGGGAGTCTGCACCGGTAAGAAAGAAACTTACTCCTGCCGTTTTTATGTCATATCAGCCTTTCAACAGCTCCGATCTTGTATTGAGAGCTTTTTACAAGCGTTCGTTCAGGATGCCATCCTTCAATGATCTTTATTATACCGATATGGGAAATGCTTATCTGAATCCGGAAACGGCGGATCAGTATAATGTCGGTATTCTTTACGATAAAAACAGGGAAAACAGATTTCTTTCCAAATTTCATGTAGGTGTTGATGCTTATTATAATCTGGTGAAAGATAAGATAGTGGCCTATCCTAAGGGACAGCAGTTCAGATGGACGATGCTGAACCTTGGAGAGGTGGATATAAGAGGTATAGATGCTACAATGATGATGACATTTGATTTGTCTGGTTCTCTTTCATTGACGGGAAAAGTACAATACACATATCAGGAAGCTATAGATATAACCGATGAGTCTGATAACTATTATAAACATCAGATACCTTATATACCATGGCGCAGCGGTTCGGCGATAGGAATGTTGAGCTGGAAGGAATGGGGGCTTAATTACAGTTTCATATATGTAGGAGAAAGATATAATCAGCAGGAAAACATACGGTATAATCATACTCAGCCATGGTACACGCATGATGTTTCGATATCAAAAAATCTAAAACTGAAAAGCTGTGAAATGCGGTTTTCGGCAGAAATAAATAATCTGCTGAGCCAGGATTATGATGTGATTCTTAACTATCCGATGCCTGAAAGAAATTATCGTTTCGTTGTTTCTGTCTCTCTTTAATCTGAATAAAAGGCAATTCTTTTTAGCTTAAATAGAAAGCAATTCTCTTTAGTCTAAATAAAAAGCAATCTTAAAATAAACAGTTCTAATCAAGTCATAGCAGTCAATATGAAATATCCAAACGAAAATAAAAAGATGCATCAAAGAATCGTGATTCTCTGTATACTTCTTTGTTTTTTCGGATGCCGGGAGATAGAACTTGTGGTTCCGACCGAGTATGAAGTATTACCCGGAGAAATCTTTGATAATAACGGTCCTTCCAGAATGTATCTTCTTAATGAAGGAAACATGGGAAGTAATAAATCAACGATAGATTTCGTGGATTTCAGGTCGATGCTTTATGTAAGGAATATCTATTCTGAAAAGAATCCGGAAGTAATAATGGAACTCGGAGATGTAGGTAATGATATTGCTGTATATGGCAGTAAACTTTATGCCGTGATCAACTGCTCTCATAAAGTTGAGGTGATGGATGCCAAAACTTGTGAAAGGATAGGCCGGATAGATATACCGAATTGCAGATATATAAAGTTTTCAAAAGGTCATGCTTATGTAACGTCGTATGTAGGTCCTGTAGCTATTGACCCTGATGCTCAGCTTGGAGCGGTATTTAAGATAGATACCACTTCTCTTACTGTAATTGACAGAGCCACCGTAGGTTATCAGCCGGATGAACTTGAGATAATAGGAGAATATATATATGTAGCTAATTCGGGAGGATACAGAGTGCCTGATTATGATTATACGATATCGGTAGTGGAGATGTATGCTATGAGACAGATACAACAGATTCCTGTAGGAATAAATCTTCACAGAATAAAAAAAGACGGATACGGTCGTTTGTGGGTTTCATCAAGAGGAAATTATAAAGATGTTTCATCCAATCTGTTTGTATTAGAGCGAAAAAGTGCCAATTCAAGTGAAATGATAGTGACCGATACTTTGAATATCGCTTGCAGTGATATGGTGATATCGGGGGACTCCCTTTATTTCTATAATGTGGAGTTCAATACCGCGACAGAGAAGAATCATGTCTCTTACGGTATTATAGATATAACGACAAAGAAACTCGTAACAGATAATTTTATAAAGGACGGATCGGAAATAAATATAACTATTCCGTATGGTTTAGAGATAAATCCGTATAACGGAGATATTTATGTGACTGATGCAAAGAATTATGTTTCAAGCGGTCAGCTTCATTGCTATGACCGAAACGGTATTAAAAAATGGAGTGTCCGGACAGGAGATATTCCGGCTCATATGTGCTTTTTATGGTAAGAAAAAGATATACATATTATTCCCCTCTCGTAATGTTAGTGATGGCAGGCGGATGTACAGGCAATGAAATTCCTATGATGAATATAGGAATCGATGATGTATATGTGGTTGAAAGGATGAAAAAGGTGATAATCAATCCTGCTTTCGACGGGCGTTATGAATGGAGTATGAAAAATGAAGAAGGGACGGATTCCGTAATTTCTGAAAACAGGGATTTTATATTTCTAGCTACGACACCGGGAGAATATAATGTAAAGATGAAGATCATTGATGATATTAATCCTTATGAATGCGACATTCTTTTTGTGGTATGGGAAGAGCAGGTGGCTTACAGCAGATATATTACAAAGGTATATGATTATTGTCCGGCTCCGGGACAGTTTGTGAATTCTCTTCCTTATTTTGAAACAGGTGATACCGAATCTGATATGATAAGAAAGGCAGAAGAAAGTATCTCCGGAACTAATGACATACTTGTTTCTCTGGGCGGTTTTGGCGGCTACATAACTTTCGGATTCGATCATACAATAGTGAATATCGAAGGAGAATATGATTTTAAGATTCTGGGAAATGCATTTTATGCCGCAGCAAATCCGAATCCCGGTTCCTCGGAAAGTGCCGGAAGTTCTGAGCCCGGCGTCGTAATGGTTTCACTTGATATAAACGGCAACGGAATAGCAGATGATGAATGGTATGAACTGGCAGGAAGCGAATATCATAAAGAAGAGACATGGCATGATTACACTATCATATATTACAGGCCTGATAAAGATAAGCCTGCGACACCGCTTCCTAATTCGCCATTTATCGATACTACTTATGTGAAATGGATAAGTAATTATGATGAAACCGGATATATGGTGAAAAACAGTTTTCATCTTCAGGATTATTATCCTAAATGGATAAATAAAAATGAACTGACTTTTACCGGAACCCGACTTGCCGATAACTACATTGATGAAGGCGGTAACGGATCATATTATGTACAGTATGCTTATGACTGGGGATATGTGGATAATCATCCGAATGAAGTTGAGGATAAAAGCAGTTTCAAGATTGACTGGGCAGTAAATAAATACGGAAATAAAGTAAAGCTGCCCGGAGTGGATTTTATTCGCGTTTATACAGGTGTGAATCAGCAATGCGGCTGGTTGGGAGAAACGTCGACAGAATTGTCAAGAGCAGAAGATCTGCATGTAGAGGATTTTAAAAATTATATACCAAATCTTTAAAAAATGAGAGTCTCAAACAGATTGATTTATTCATTGATAACTGCAGCCGTAATACAGAATGTTCCGGCCCAGAATAAATTTGAGAACGGAGTCTTTGTGTTGAATGAAGACTGGTTCGGAAAGAATAACAGTTCTGTCAATTTCCTTAATACAGAAACAGGCGAATTCGATTATATGCTTGTGCAGAATAACAGTGATAACGGAAATTTGTCATTAGGATGTACTGCTCAATACGGCGTTGTATATGGCGATAACATTTATGTAATTTCAAAACAGGATCAGGATAAAGGAGAGGGAAAACTTACAGGCGGAAGAGTTGTGATTGCTGATGCGTCGACAATGAAGATAAAGAAATCTATCCCTGTCATATATGAACTTAACGGCCGATCGGCTGCTGACGGAAGAAGTTTTGTCGGTGTAAATGAAGATAAAGGATATATCGGAACATCTAACGGAATATTTATTCTTGATCTTAATTCCTATGAAATAAAAGGAAGAATTGAAGGGTCGGAAAATCCATTAGTAACAGGAGCGGAGGATAACGCCGACGGTCTTGGTCCGCTTTATAAGAATCAGATCGGAATAATGATACGTACTCATGATTACGTTTTCGCCATTCAGCAGGATAAAGGTGTACTTGTGATAAATCCTGAAACTGATGAAATAGAATCTGTAACAGAGGGATGCTTCAGCACAATGACTCAAAGTGCTGATGGTAATATCTGGGTAGGAAAGAACTCAAATATGTCATATCAGAATTATCCTTATGGCGTTTTCGGCTCCACGGGAGAGATGTGGGACGGAAATCAATTGCTTAAAATTAATCCCGGGACTCTTGAAACTGAAATAATTGAAATGCCTGAAGAATATGGTCTGAATCAGACATGGTATGCCTGGACGGCAGGTTCATTATGCGCTTCAGCTAATCAGAACAGATTATATTTTACATATAACTCTAATAAGTGGAGCTGGTTTACTACTTCTGCAATGTTTATGTATGACATCGATACTCAGACTTTCTCAAAGATATACGACAGCAGTAAAGAGATGCGCTATTTCTATGGTTGTGCAATAAGAGTTAATCCGCTGGATGATAAGATCTATGCTTCGCTGTATCTGGATAATGTCAGTCAGTCTTATTTCTTTTACCAGCTTGATAATGAGGGAAACAAGATCAGTCAGTATGAACCGATTAAGAGATACTGGTTTCCTACATTATTTATTTTCCCCGATATATATGCTCCTGAAGTTGCTGAATTTAACCCCGTAACTATAACTCCCAATGAAGAAACTATCATTGATTTATCTGAAATGGCAACAGACAGAGATAATAATGACGCTTCCATAACTAAAAGGATAATACATATAAGTGATCCTGGTCTTGAGGCAGTGATTAAAAATAATGAACTGAAGCTTTATACTTCTAAATCTGTTTCAGGAAAAGCTTCTGTAAAAGTCAGATTCAATTCAAACGGAAAGACTGTAGACAGAATTCTGAATATAAATACTGAAACAGGAATCGGAAATGCATCAGTTTCGGATTTGTCAATAACTGCATTAAATCATAAAATCCTTATAAAAGGGATAAATAAAAGAACAAGCATATCTATATATAATCTTACCGGGCAACTTGTGGAATCTGTGATCACTGAAAATGATTATGAATTCAGAACTCTTACACTGAATAAAATATATGTTTTGAAAATTGAAAACAGAATTTATAAAATAACACTATAAATAACAGAGTATGAAATCTTTAAAATCAACAGTTCTTATACTGATAACTTCATTTATAGGTGTCAGTTGTTATTCGCAGTCGCGGTATATTTCAAAGGTTTATGAATTTGTTCCGGCACCCGGTCAATTTGTGAATAAACTTCCGGATTATGATAAAGGAGACACCCATGAAGATATCTGTCTTAAGGTTTTAGAAGCAATCGGAGGTGAAAACTCTTCAATGATATCATTAGGTGGTTATGGAGGATATGTGATATTCGGTTTTGATCACATGATACCAAATGTGACGGGGCAATATGATTTTAAAATTCTTGGTAATGCTTTTTATTCAGATACCAATCCTAATGACGAAGCGTCTAAAGAAGGAGGCAGTTGTGAGCCCGGTATCGTAATGGTTTCCTATGATGCAAACGGAAACGGTATTCCGGATGATGAGTGGTATGAACTGGCAGGAAGCGAATATTTTAAAGCTGAAACGATTCATGATTACAGTATCACATATTATAAACCCGACGAGAACAAGATAAGGACTCCTGATAGTGATTATCCTTTTCTAAGTGATACCACATATATACGTTGGGAAACAAACAGAAATGAAGCCGGCTATATGCCACGGAATACTTTTCATAATCAGTCTTATTATCCTTTATGGATAGACAGTGATCAGCTGACATTTACAGGAACGAAACTGGCGTATAACTTCTATGATGAAAGCGGAAACGGATCATATTATGTCTTATATGCTTATCCGTGGGGCTATGCCGACAATCATCCGAACCATGATGAAAGAGCCGGATTTAAAATTGAATGGGCGGTTGACAAAGACGGTGAATACGTAGATCTGCCGGGAATTCATTTTGTAAAGGTCTATACCGGAGTGAACCAGTATTGCGGCTGGCTTGGCGAAACTTCGACGGAGATAGTCGGAGCAGAAGATTTGCACTTTGACAATTCCTTTATTACCGATACAGAAAAACATGCTGAAGAAAAGAATCTCATCTTATTGAGAAATCCGGTCCGGGACAGATTGACTATCTCTTCTAAAACTGATACGCATGTAACTATATTAAATAACGCAGGAGCCGTAATATATAAAAAAGAGATCTCTGCAGGTACTACGGAAATAGATTGCAGCAACCTTATAAAAGGGCTTTATTTCTTAGTGTCAGAAAAAGAACAAATTCGATTTATTAAATACTAACATTAAAAAAACAAAATGAAAAAAAGTCTACTATTTATTTTTTTTTCAGGTGCGTTTGGTATAAATGCACAAAGTAATGTGATTACCCTGGATCTGTCTTCACCGACAAATCCGACAGAGATGATTGTCAATGAAGACAAGGGCAATTGGGTTGAGACTTATTCTTCTGATTTCAGCTGGATAGAATTCGATCTTTTCGGAGTAACACATCTTCGTTCAGGTATGGGATGGGGCAGTTCATACTGGGACGGATTCACTTACTGCACAAGCGGCGATAATACTAACTACAGTTCTTCTTCAAGCTCAAACGGATGGATTGCAAATCAATGGGGATGTATGCCGGGAGGCGGAATCAAAACTGATGATTTCGGTTATGTGCTGAAAGATGAAAACGGAAAAGTCGAAGTAGAAAAAGGTAATCCTTACCTTATCGCTTACTGGGGATATTTTGGTGATACTGTTGAAGAGCCGTGTCTTGAAGTTATGTTTATGGATGGGGAATCTTATCAGCCTGTAGGAGTATATATCGCTAATCATCCATGGCCATACTACGGAAATATGAATGGTGACGGTTTTGCAAAACCATTTACAAAAGAAGGCGATATGTTCAAACTTACAATTCACGGAAAAGATGAAAACGGAGAATATACAGGTATTTCCGTAGATCATATCCTTGCAGAATTTAAAGACGGTGAGCTAATTCAGAGTGCTGACTGGGAATGGGTCGACCTTTCTTCATTAGGAGCCGTAGCGAGTCTGTATTTTACTATGGAGTCAACTGATGCCGACCCTATGTTCGGTCCTAATACAGCTGTTTATTTCTGTATGGATAAACTTCAGGTTAAACCTGTTGATGTAAATGCGTTGCCTACTGTTCCGGCTGCTTTGACAGGAACCGCAGAAGAAAAAACAATTAATATCTCATGGATAGCTTCCGAGGCTGCTCAGGGAATAAAAGGCTATAATGTTTATCTGAACGGAGAACTTAATGCCTTTGTAGAAAATGCGACAGAATACTTATTTGAAAATCTGACCCCTGAAACTGTTTATAATATCGACGTTCAGGCCGTTGCGTCAGATAATTCATTATCTGATAAAGCTTCCGTCGTTCTTACAACTAAAACTGTTGTTATGGTAGGATTAAATGAGACAGAGAAAGAGACTTCTATAACTTACAACAAGAACTCTCGGAAAATTATTATTATAACCAACAACGCAGGTGAAATAAGCATTTATTCTGTAAACGGTAAAAATGTACTGTCTAAATTTATTGAAGCCGGAACTGAAGAGATAAATATATCCGACATTTCTACAGGTATGTATATTGTCAGATTCGGTAATATGAGTCAATCTATTATCAGATAAACAATATTATTCATTTGTCTCAGCTTATCAGATATATTGATAAAGAGCCCGGTATTGTGCCGGGCTCTTTTCTGTATATAGTAAGCCGGTTATCTCAGCTTTATATTGAGCGTAGTTGTTTTCTTATTTTCAGCATAAAACTGTGATTCTTCAAATTTTGGTTTTCTGCCATTCGGTCCGAAAGCATTATTTGAGAAACCATACTTTTCTTTCGGTTTGCCGAATACATTCTTATCAAGCTTACCGTTTCTGTTTTCATCCTGATATATAAGTATTGCATAGTTACCCGGAGGTACCTCGAAGTCGGCATCTTCCGTTTTATTTTTTATGGCGATTATTTTGCCTTTATAAGCTTCTTCATCTTCAAGAAACTGTTTCTCATTATTACATAAAGCGATACGAAGATCACCTTTAGCATTTTCAATTCCTTCAACTTTAATTTTTATGGTAGCCTGACTCATAGCAGTAATGCAGAAAGAGAGAAATACAATGGCTGTTAATATCTTCTTCATAAAAGTTTTTTTATATGATTCCATATTAAAGACAGATTACTGATCTTATTGATTGCTGTCATTAATATTAGTTGTCTTTTTGTCTTCAACACGTCTGTCTATGCAATTGTTTGACAAAATGATAAACTGCATATTACGGATGAGGGTTTCCGGATATTGTTATATGTTTTCCTGCAATAACTAATATAAAAAGGGAAATAAAATTAGCATAAGGAAAAACATCTTATCTCTTTTGAATAACAGGTTTTACTATATGGGATTAAATAATAAAGGTAAAAAATACATTTTTTTTATTCTGCTTCGGGTTTTTGTCATTTAATTCTAATCTTTTTTTGAAATTATTTGAATACTTTTACACAAGATTAATTATCTGATATCTTTTAAACACGTAAATATAAAACTGATAGGTGTCAGATATATCATAAGATTAATTTTTTAGATAAAACCATAGTTAATATGAAAGGTAAAATTTTAGTAACCGGAGGAACCGGATTTATCGGTTCTCATACAGTAGTTGAGCTTCAGGAAGCAGGATTTGACGTTGTAATTGTTGATAATTTATCCAATTCAAGCGCAGATGTTGTTGACGGAATTGAAAAAATTACAGGTATTCGTCCAACTTTCGCTAAGATCGACTGTAATGATATCGACGCAATGCGTGATCTTTTCAAAAAAGAAGGAAACATCAGCGGAATCATTCATTTTGCTGCAAGTAAAGCTGTAGGAGAATCTGTACAGAAACCGATGTTATATTATCGCAACAATCTTGTTTCTCTTCTTAACATCATGGATCTTATGACAGAATTCAATGTTAAGGCATTCGTATTCTCTTCTTCATGTACTGTTTACGGAGAACCGGATGTTAATCCTGTGGTTGAAACTTCTCCTGTAAAACCTGCACTTTCTCCTTATGGTAATACAAAACAGATCGCTGAGGAAATCATTCGTGATGGCAGCGTTCCGGGAACTTGTTATAAAAGCATTATCCTAAGATACTTCAATCCTATCGGTGCTCACCCTTCTGCAGAAATCGGAGAACTTCCAAACGGAGTTCCTCAGAATCTTCTTCCGTTTGTTACTCAGACTGCGATGGGTATCAGAAAAGAACTTAGCGTTTTCGGTGATGACTATAATACTCCTGACGGTTCTTGTATCAGAGATTATATCAATGTAATCGACCTTGCTAAAGCTCACGTTAAGGCTCTTGACCGTATGCTTGAAGATAAATCAGAAGCTCCTGTAGAAATCTTCAATCTTGGAACAGGTACAGGTGTTTCGGTACTTGAACTTATCAATACTTTCACAAAAGTTACAGGCGTTGAAGTTCCTTATAAAATCGTAGGTCGTCGTGAAGGTGATATCGAAAAAGTATGGGGCGGAGTTGATAAAGCAAACGATGTGCTTGGCTGGAAGACAGAAAAAACTCTTGAAGAAACTCTTGAATCTGCATGGAAATGGCAGCTTAAACTAAGAGAAAGAGGCTTAATGTAAGAATTGAATTCAGAAATCATTTTTACTGTTTCTGATTTATAAATAGAAACTGCGATCAAAAAGTTGTAAAACTTTTGACCGCAGTTTTTTATTGTTTTTTCCTTTTTCATGACCGGAAAAGAAAAATGCCACAAAACAGCATTCTATTTTGATGGCATTAATCATACATATAAACTAAATAACAAAAAATTATCAGGAACTAAAACGATAGAATTCATTTCTGATGTTTCTCGTTTTTGATGTTGAAAAAAATATACTTATATCTTTATGATTAGCTGAACCGCAGCTTTTACAATAATATAGTTTGCTTCGGCTTATATTATATTTTTATGAGCAATATGATAATTCATTAACCCTGAAATAGAGTTTTCTTCTATTTTATCAATCCAGTAGCCATATTCACAGGCTACGTTTTCTAGTATATCCTTATAATGATAAGCTATAGACCCTACAAAATTGACAGGCAGATGTTTTGGAAAATCATACATCACAATATTTCTGTCAAAGAATTTACAGAAACAATCATAGACTATATTATAACATTCAGGTTCGTCAATATGTCTTTTAAGAAACTCTGATAAAGATGCCAGATAGACATCCGCATATGGTTTCTGATAGACGTTTTCGATTATTTCTTTCTGATTTGTCTGATATTCATTGAAGAAAGTCTCCTTTAAAGACTCAGTCAACTGATTTTTAAGCAGATCCGACACCAGATGACGTCCGAGATAAGCCCCGCTTCCTTCATTTCCAAGGATATAACCCAAAGATGGCACGTTAAGCTTTATATTTCCTGACTCATAAAAACAGGAATTTGATGTCGTACCGAGTATACAGGCTATACCGTCTGATTTGCCAAGAAGAGAGTGACATGCGGCATAGAGTTCAGAGCGTACTTCGCAGTCTACTGCAGGGAAATTCTGTGAGATTGCAGTGAAAACTTCTGCACGAGCCTTTTCTGTCGAACAGCCGATGCCATAAAAGAATATCTTTTCCACGTCTGATATCCTGGGCAGAACGTCTTTTTTTATTATTCGGGCAATCTCTATTCTGCTCATAAGAAGCGGATTGATGGATCTTGTGTAAAATACGCTGCTCTTCTGAACATTATTATTTGCAAATAATGCCCATTTCGTATTTGTTGAACCACTTACAGCAATTAGAATCATATAGATTAAGTTTTAGTTACAATATTAAATCTGAAAATTGATTTATATTTGTTTTCTATTAATAACACTTAAAACCAATGCATGTTTTAGTGAAATCTTATATTAATTAATTTTAACGCATTAAATTGAACATTACACCATTTATATAAAAATGAAAAAAATCTTATTATTCCTATTATTAATTCTTAGTATTTCGGCAATGGCTTCCCCTAAAAGGGAATTTCGCGGGGTATGGATTCAAACAGCCTTTCAAACCCATTATAAAAATATGGATGGGCCGGCATTAAAAAAATATTTTACCGACATGCTCGACAGTTTTGAAGATGCAGGCTTTAATGCTGTAGTTTTTCAGGTACGACCAACTGCTGACGCTTTCTATAAATCCGATCTTGAGCCATGGAGCCGATTTCTGACAGGAGAAAGAGGTAAGGACCCGGCATTTGACTGGGATCCGATGGAGTTTCTTATAGAAGAATGTCATAAAAGATTCATGGAATTTCATGCCTGGATAAATCCGTACAGAGTAACATGTACTTCTTCAGAGCGATTACCGTCTAATCATATGTATTATAAGGAGAGCGATCGTTTTGTGAAATTTGACGGTAAAATATATTTTGATCCGGGACAGCCACAGAACCGTGTATATATTAAGGAGATAGTAAATGATATAGTTCGACGTTATGATATCGATGCTATTCATTTTGATGATTATTTTTATCCATATCCAGTTAAAGGGAAAACGTTTAATGATGATGCGAGTTTTGCTCTTTACGGTCAGAAGATGGGATTTTCAAAGAATCAGCGTAATGACTGGAGACGTCAGAATGTAAACATCCTTATAAAATATATTCAGAATGACATAAAGAAACTCAAACCATGGGTCCGATTCGGAATCAGTCCTTTCGGGATCTACCGTAATCAGGCCAGCAGTGAATTCGGCAGTAAGACACGCGGTCTTCAGAATTACGATGACCTTTATGCAGACGTACTTCGCTGGAGTATGGAAGGATGGGTCGATTATATGGTGCCGCAGTTATATTGGGAAATAGGCAATAAATCTGCCGATTATAAAGAGCTTGTTAACTGGTGGGATGATTTTTATGAAGACAAACATCTTTATATAGGCCAGGACATAGGCCGCTCCCTCGACGGTGAAAAACTTTCGCTGGCAGTTTCCTCAAAACATTTTGATGAAAAGATGAAGCTTACCCGCGCCAAAAAGAATGTCTCCGGTAATTGTTTCTGGTTCGGCTATCAGATATATAACAATGATCACGATATCGCTGATGTATTGAAAGATAAATATCATACACACAGAGCTCTTGTTCCAGCCTATACAGAAATCAGCAAAACGTTGCCTAAAGAAGTGATAAACCTAAGAAGTGAATGGCGAGGGAATGATTTCTATCTGTTATGGGACACTGAAAAAGCAAGAAACGAAATTGAGGAACCAAAGTTCTTCTGTATATACAGATTCCCGAAAGGTGTGGACAAGGATATTGAAAATCCTAAATACCTTATTAAGGTTACTTATGATACAGAATATAAACTCCCTTATCTGAACGGTAAACGAAACTATACATATGTAATTACCACCGTAGACAGGGTAAACAATGAAAGTAAAAGGGGAGTAGCCCGTAAAATTAAATTGTAAAGAAAATAATAATATATTTTTCTGAATCATTTATTAAAAAACCGCACACTTGTCATATTGTCACCGCACAGTTGCAATATGGCAAGTGTGCGGTTTTCATATTATCACTGTACGTCTTTTCCGAAAACTTATGCGGAAAAGAATAGATGTTAATAATGTGTTAAATCAGTTTGGTAAAATAATGTAAAATATCTTTCCTGGCAGTATTAAAAAACCAGACGTCTTGCCGGATAAATAAATTATTCGTATATTTGCGACGCTTTTTTTAAATTCCGTGTGATGGGAAATTAAGGGGCAGAATCCTCAATTTTGAGTAACACAAAACAAATTAAAAATGAAAACATTTCAATTAGC
>CAMTON010000056.1 GCA_947074105.1 uncultured Bacteroidales bacterium | reverse complement strand
GAATTAATATGTGAATGGAAACGTGGCATGCCACGTCTCTACAAAAAATAAATAAATGAGAATAATAGCCGGAAAATATAAAAGAAGAAGGTTTGATCTGCCAAAGAATCTTAAGGCAAGGCCGACAACTGATTTCGCAAAAGAGAATCTTTTCAATGTCCTTAATAATATGATGGATTTTGAAGATATAAAGGCGCTTGATCTTTTCTCCGGAACCGGAGCTATAAGTTTTGAGCTTTTATCAAGAGGTGCTGCGGAAGTTGTAAGTGTGGAAAAACAATATGCGCATTATGAGTATATTAAAAAAATCGCAAAGGAACTTAAAGATGATAATCTGATCGCAATCAAAGGAGATGTGTTTAAATTCATTCAGTCCTCAAAAGAGAAGTTTGATTTTATCTTTGCAGATCCACCATATGATCTACCTGATCTTGAAAAGATTCCGGAGATGGTGTTTAAAAGCGGAATGATGGATAAGGATACTATTTTTATACTTGAACATTCTTCTAAGAATGATTTTTCTTCCTATCCTGAATTTGATGAACTTCGTATATATGGAAGCGTGAATTTTAGCTTCTTTACGTTAAAAAACGATTAGGGTATAAAGAAGTGCTCTTAACATAATTTTAATATAATATAGTCTGAATAAAGGATTTCAGACAGAATAATAGATGAGCTTTCCCGATAATTTTATTTATCGGGAAAGCTCATTTGTTTTTGTATCAAAAGTCGGCTTCTGTATTATAAATAAGTTAAACAATGGCTTGGTGAATAATTGTTATTAATATCAAATCGATGTAAATCGTTAACATTAATTACTTTCATATTTTATATGGTGTAAAGTATTGAAAATCAAGGTGGGATAGATTGCATATAGGTTTAAGGGGTAAAATGTAAACAAAACTGTAACAGATTGTAAGTTCATATGAAAAAACGTGATTAAATAATACCAAACCGATGTATTACATTTGTATCAACATTGAAAAGGTTGTTACATTTTTGATATGACTTTATAACGTTTTTTATTTTATATTTATTCTAATAGGTGGTGTAAAATGTTTATTTTTGTGATGAAAAATATTCACTCATTTAGCCTTATTAAGCTAATAAATTTATAAATATAAAACCGAACCTTGCAAATTGTAATTAATTAAGTGTTAAGAGTGAAAATTTGCTAAATCGCAATTTAAGACTAAGAATATGAATTTATCTGCTTATTTATTTTTCGAAATAATAAATACAGAGTTATCAGACATGATAATGGAATTTGTATGGCGTAATATTAAAAGACGTCCTGCATAAACTATGTGTTTATTCTCTTAAGAAAAAGTTTGAGTAAATGAATTAAAAGTTGAGCGGTTGATAATGTGACGATGAAAATATACTAAGAATTAAATATCGAAGTTTTGACTATGAATTTTTGTTTTGCTTATATAAAACCAAACCAGACTATATCAGATGTTCTAGGAAGTGCCATTATATGGCGCAATATAAAGAGACGTCCGATGTAGTTATTTTTGTATGCTTATTTTTTAGAAAAAGTGCTTCTCAAAAGCACATGCTGAATAAAATATCTGACTAAAAAGAATCAATTTATTTATTAACATTTATATTAATCAAAAAGAAAGATGAGAAGATTTATTCTCTTGTTTATTTCTTTTTCGTTATTGAACATTTCTTTGATATGTGCTCAAAGCTTCCGTGTTACCGGAAATATATTTGATGCAGATAATAAAGAGCCGTTGATCGGAGCTTCAATTATTGAAAAGGGAACGACAAATGGGGTTACAGCGGATTTCGACGGAAATTACACGCTGGAAATTAATGGTGAAAAAGCCATAGTCCAGATCTCCTACATCGGTTACAAAACTGTAGAGAAAGAAGTTTCGGCTTCTACTCCGAGATTTGATGTAGCTATGCAGAGTGATGCTCATATGGTAGACGAAGTTGTAGTCGTAGCATATGGTGTACGAAAAAAAGGTACAATTGCCGGTTCTGTCTCAGTCGTAAAAGGTGACAAACTTGAATCTGTTCCTACAGCAAGTTTTGATCAGGCTCTTCAGGGCCAGACACCGGGACTTCAGGTTATTGCTAACTCAGGAGAACCAAGTGCGGCAGCGAATTTTCAAATTCGTGGTGTAAACTCAATCAATGCAGGAACAGCTCCACTATTTATAATGGACGGAATTGCGATTTCTGCTGATGATTTTTCTTCTATCAATCCGAGTGATATCGAAAGTATCTCTGTGTTGAAAGATGCGTCTTCTACATCTATTTACGGAGCACGTGCAGCCAATGGTGTTGTTGTAATCACAAGTAAACGTGGTAGAATGGGTGATGACGGTAATATCACAGTAAGAGCTCAGTACGGTATTTCTAAACTTGCTTATGGTAAGTGGAATCAGATGAATACTACAGAGCGTCTTAATTATGAAGAGGAAATCGGTATGAGAGTTGCTGGTCAGTATGACAGAGAGCTTCTTGAACGTACTAATGTAGACTGGAGAAACGTGGTTTATAATGACGCCGCTCCTTTCAAAAATATAGAAATTTCTGCAAGCGGTGCAAGCGACAGATTCAATTATTATGTATCAGGTAATATCTTTGATCAGGAAGGTATCGCAATTGACTCAGAATTCAAACGTTACACTGTAAGAGCAAATCTTGAAGCAAAAGTTAAGAGCTGGTTTAAAATCGGTACTAACACAACATTTGCTTACGAAGACATCAGAGAGGCAAGCGACGGTTCTTATACAACAGTTACTCCGATCTCTGCATCAAGATTCATGCGTCCTTACTGGTCTCCATATGCTGAAGACGGTTCTATGGCAACGCTTACAAACGGAACATGGTTAGGAACAAACGTTAACCCTCTTGAGTGGTCAGCAAATAATCCGTCAACAAGTAATAAGGCAAAATTATTATCTACAATCTTTGCTGAACTTGCTCCTGTAAAAGGTCTTACTATCAGAACAATGGGAGGTATTGATTTTGTAGATTTCAGAGGTGACTCTTACTCAAATCCATCTTATATACCTAACTACGGTGAAGGTTATGTAGGAAGAGCTTTTGAACGTTACTATAACCTGACATGGACAAATACTGCTAACTACTCAATGACTCTGGCTGACAGCCACAGCTTTAATTTCCTTATCGGGCAGGAAGCAGTAAACAATCAGAGTGAATATTTCAGAGCTGCTTCTGTCGGTCAGACAAACGATCAGTTGCTGAACCTTTCTTCAGGAACAATCGCAAATAATCCTTCAGACAGCTTTACGGGGGCGACTTACCTTTCGTTCTTCGGAAGAGCTGAATATAACTACGAAAGCAAATATTATGCTGACTTCTCTATCCGTCGTGACGGATCGTCGAGATTCGGTAAAAACTCACGCTGGGCTAATTTCTGGTCAGTAGGTGCTATGTGGGATCTTACAAGTGAAGATTTTCTTAACTCAAGCTCATGGGTGAACAGCCTTCAGCTTTCAGCGAGTGCCGGGACATCAGGTAACTCATCTATTCCTGCATATGACCACCTTGCTCTTGTAAGCGCAGGTCCGCAATATGGATTAATAGGATCATCGATGCCTGGTATAGCTCCTTCATCACCTGGTAATGAAAACCTTACATGGGAGAAACTTTTCACAACAAATATCGGTCTTAAAGGATCTTTCTTTGGTCGTGTCAACGCCGGAGTGGAATTATATAATAAGAATACATCAGACATGTTGATGTCAGTGCCGGTTTCAATGACAAACGGTTATATGTTCCAGTGGGAAAACGTGGGATCTATGTACAACCGAGGTGCTGAGCTTGATTTCAATGTTGATGTTATCAGATCAAGAGGTTTTGTTTGGAATGTTAATGCTAATGCATCATATAATAAGAATAAGATCACATCTCTTTACAATGACAGAGATGAATATGAGATCTCGAATACCAACCTTTACCTTAAAGTGGGCCATTCTTATGGTGAATTCTATATCAACAGATTCGCAGGTGTGAATCCGGCTAACGGAGATCAGCTGTGGTACGACAAAGAAGGAAATATAACAACTGAATTCAATGAGTCGGATAAAGTACTTGTAGGAAAAAGCTACAATGCACCATGGTCAGGAGGTTTCGGAACGACTTTATCTTACAAAGGTCTTTCGCTAAGCGCGCAGTTCAGTTGGGTTGCGGATAGATACATGATGAATAATGACAGATATTTTGATGAAAGTAATGGTACTTTCGCTACATATAATCAGTCGAAAAAACTTCTTTACGATCGCTGGAAAGAACCTGGGGACATCACGTCTATTCCTCGTCACGGTGAGATCACTCAGTTTGACGACAGACTGCTTGAAGATGCATCATTCTTGCGTCTTAAAAACCTGATGGTAAGTTACAGCTTTGACAAAAAACTTCTTCAGAAGACAAAAGTATTTAAAGGTGTACGTGTTTACGGACAGGGTCAGAACCTACTTACATTCACAAAATTCCAGGGAATGGATCCGGAATCAACTGCTAACGTTTATCAGGCAGCTTATCCGATGACACGTCAGTTCTCAGTTGGAGCTGAAATAACATTCTAAAAGAAAAGTAAGATTAACGATGAAAAAACTAAAAATATTTTCTTTAATACTGCTTACTGCAGCAACGACATCCTGTTCGGATTTCCTGACAGAAATGCCTAACGGAGCAATACCTCAGGACGATGCTATAAAGACTCTTGATGATTGCGATGCTGCCATTATCGGTATTTACAGCACATTCAAAAGCAGTGCCCTATATAGCGGATATATGACACAGCTGCCTGATATCCAGGCAGACCTGGCATATCTTTCGTTGTCAAACACCGGAGTTTTCGCAGATATTTACAGATGGAATATAAATCCATCAACGGCACAGATTACAAGCATTTACTCTGCACTTTATCAGGTTATATCAAGATGTAATTTCTTCTTCGATTATGCTGACAGAGTACGTGAGACACTTACTACAGAAAGTGAAATCAAAACATTTGAAAAGCGTATCGGAGATGCATATTTTGCAAGAGCTCTTGCATATTCGGAACTAATACGTCATTTCTGTGAAGCTTATACAGAAGAAAATGCTGATGATGAAAACTCAGGTGTATCACTAGCCCTTAGCTATGTAAACAATCCTAAGGCTATCAAAAGATCTACATTGAGAGAATCATATGCGCAGGTTATTTCTGACCTGGAGAATGCTGAAAAGTATATTCCAACTGACAGAGCAGTGGCAGATTCTGAATATTTCAGTCCTGGTGCAGTAAATGCGCTTCAGTCAAGAATATATCTGTATATAGGTGAATATCAGAAATCTGTTGACGCAGCTACACAAGTTATCAAAAGTGGTATTTATGAACTTGCTGAAGCGGTTTATCCGACATCTACTGGATATTCTGAATATGGAAATATGTGGGTTTATGACAGCAGTGATGAAATCATATGGAAGATCGCAATGACAACTACAGACAGAGGTGGTGCGCTAGGAAAGATTTTCCTTAACTATAATGGTGCAACTTACAGTCCTGATTATGTAGCTCCAAATACGATTCTTGATCTTTTTGGAGACACTGACTACAGATATCCGTATTTCTTCTCAGATATCACTGCTGCTGACGGAACTCAGCCTACAGTAATCAGAAAATATATCGGAAATCCGAATATCGATGCAGGATCGACTAAATATTTCACAAATATGCCAAAGGTATTCCGTCTTTCGGAAGTATATCTTAATCGTGCGGAGGCATATTACAATCTGGGTAACACCACTTCAGCTCTTGCCGATCTGACTTCAATCAGACGAAAAAGATTACAAGGATATGGAAGTGCAGGAGGAAGCGGAGAGGCTGTTATGCAGGAAATTAAAGAAGAAAGAATCAGAGAATTGTTTATGGAAGGTTTCCGTCTGTCCGACCTTAAGAGATGGGGAGATGAAATCATCCGTAAAAAACAGATCTATACTATCGACGGTAATAATGAGAATCAGCTTAACATCAAACCGACTGATGCGGCATACAGATTCACAACATGGCCTATACCACAACATGAAATTGAAGCATCAAACAATGTTGTCGTAGGAAATAAAAGCAACTATTAATAAAATTGAAACTAAGAGACAATGAATAAAATCATTAAAAATTTAGCTTATATGACAGTTGCGGCTTTGGGTTTTGTATCATGTAAATCTGAAGATGTAACCTATAGCGGACAGCAGTTTGTAATGTTTTCCGATTCGACACTGATGATGCCTGTGTTTAACGATGATCCGGTTCATGACCTTTATATCATCACCTCACAGACAAGTTCAGTAGATAAAAACTATGCTGTTGATGTTGTAATTGACGGTTCTTCAGCTATCAGAGGTTTTCATTATGATTTCGTTGACGGAACAAATAATGTGACTATCAAGGCAGGAGAAAATAAAGCGGCTGTAAAAATCAAGAGTTACTATGACAATATGGAATTCAATGATACAGTTGTTCTGAAACTTGAGTTAGTAGCTCCGAAAAACGAATACCTGGAATGCTATTCAGCCAAGACTGCTATTGATTTCATAAAATTCGCTCCTTTTGACATAAACACATTTGTTAAGGAAAAAGGGGAATATGCGAGAATGACCGCTTCATGGCCGCTTGCCACTATGCCGACAAGATATTATCGTAAATCCTATATCAAGTCAGATGATAAGTTTATTATCAGAGATATGATTAATCCCGGATTTGACATAACGGCATACTTCGATAATTCGGACCCTGTTAACCCGACAATGAAAGTTCCTGAGCAGAGATTGTTCATCGATGGAAATTATGGAGAGGTTTATTGCCGCTCGGTAAGTTCTTACCCTTCATATTTTGTAACGCACGAACAATATTTTGTGCTTTATCTTGAAATATTCGTACCTCAGATCGGAACGTTCGGTGTTTATTCATACCAGATTGAAAGTATTACTGAGGATGTTTATATGAATAATATTAACGGAATTATCAAGTAATAATCTCTAACAACAGTAAACACAAATGAAAAATATAAATAGAATATTCGCATCTCTTCTTGCTGTCAATTCTTTATTCTTTTTCCCTTCATGTGATAAGAATGAAGAAACAGTGGTATTGACATTCGAAGTGCCGGCATCGACAACAGGTCTTGTTTTCATGGCTGAAGGTTCTGAACCACAAACTATAGAGTTTGTTGCAAACGGACAATGGAATGCGACTTATACGGCTAACTGGTTCAGCATAACTCCGAGAACAGGAAACGGAGCCGGTGTAATCGAAGTTACTGCATTAGACAATGCGACTTTCGATCAGCGTCAGGGAGAAATCACAATCAGAGACGTTGAGTCAGGAATTTCGCATAAAGTAACTGTTACACAGGGTGGAAAAGATCAGACTCTTGTTTTCAGCAAAGAACTGGCTGTTCTTTCAATAAACGAAGTGTGTATTTCCGATACAGTAAATGTAACAGGAAATTATGCATGGGAAATTTCTGAAATCTCAGAATGGCTGTCTTACGAATTCATTGATGAAAATCTGGCACAGAATTCAAAAACTGTGGTTTTCTATGCAGATATGACTAAGCTGTCGTATCATGAGGAAACAGGTGAGGTGATCTTCAAAGGCAATAACAGTAATATTCAGGATACTCCATATTCAGTTTACTATCCGGGATTCGAACCTGTTCTTAATGTGAAAGCCGGTATCGGTAATACATTCAACGATCTTGTTGACAATACATTCGATTTTATCAGTTCAAGCTCAAACACAATAAGAATTGCTCTTGAAATCACTTCTAATTATGAATTTGAATTAACAAATCTGGATCACAGAATTAACAGAGTTAATAATCAGAATGAGGATGTGAAGATCTCAAGTGGTATAACAGCAAAGAGAAAATACTTCGTATATTATGATGCGGACAGCGTATATACAAATGATATTCTTGCGAATATAACACTTAGAGCAACCGATATTAAAGATATTGAAGATATAGATATTAAAGGTCGTGTTAAAGGAGTCGGAGATGATTATCTGTATGCAGACTACAGCAACTTTAAAAGAAATGATCTTGGATATTATTATTTTGAAGGAGGTTCTTTAAACGAAAACAAAGAACCGTCAGGATATATCAGTGAAACACTTAAGATTTCAACTTCTTATCCTTTGTCAGACAATGAGTCAGAATGGCCATTTGCCATTTTCGTTTCTGCATGTAAAGGGGGTATTCCTGCAATACCAACTTATGAAATGAGAGATTCATGGGTATTTGTTACAAAGACACAGGAAGAAACAAAAGCTCCTATAGCTACTACAGATTTTGAAGTCAGAGTTGATGTGAGAGGCAATTTTATTCTTGATGTTGCTCCAAGCAATGAGCGTGAATTCGCACTTTTCATTGTTCCGAAAACTTCAGAAGATATGAAAATTACAGATTTGTTTGAAGAATCAGGATCACTTAAAAGAGAATACGCTTCTTCATACAGAACGTTCTCTCAGAATGGTGTTGAAGCATCATATAACTTCATTTGTCCTCAGATGCCGGATAATATCCTTGAAATCGATGCAGATACTGAAACAGCATATATAGAAGTTTATGATGAAAAAGTTCCGACATCAGTAGGATTCACATTCTTTACAGATTATAGAATAATGAATAATAGAGTACTGGGAAAAAGACGTCCTTTCGATGATCAGATTATTGAAGATGTGGAATATGAATTCAAAGATCTTAAAAACACATTGAAGATAACATTTAAGAAAAATACTACTACATCAGAAAGAAGAGGTTCTTACGGATTCGGTATATATTTCTATAATGAATATCTGCCGGGCTACGGTTTCGATATTGTACAAAAAGCTTCAGTCGAATAATTATAATTAGAAATAATAATGAAATTCTTTAATAAAATATATTTATTAATAGCCTTATTAGGTTTTTCCATCTTCTCTTCTTGTAAAGAGGAGAAGGTAATGGAAGAAATTTCTGATATGGGTTATGTTCAGGTTAGAATACTACCTGAAATGACTACAAGATCGATCACTCTTGAGACTCTTGGAGATGTCAAGAAGGTTGAGTTATCACTTCTTTATAAAGATATGAAAGTGGTACAGACTGTTGCTATGTCAGGAATCGTCGATGCAGTTGATCATGGAATAACTTCTGAAAGATTACAGCTGGCTGCAGGAGAGTATACTCTTTTGAGCTACCGCCTTTTAGGTTCAGTTATTCTTGGCGAAACTGAACCACAGGAACTGATGACAATATATCCTTCTGAGGCGGCTTATTTCGATATCGAACAAGGAAAGATATATGAACTTGACCTTGAGGTATCAACTAAACTTCGCGGAAAAGTATCTTTCATGTTAGAGAAAGATTTTACTAATTATCAGGATGATATGGATAAGGTAAATAATGAAACCAGAGCAACTACAGCCGCTCCGGAACTTTTCAGATATGACCTTATGCGTGATGTAGATATTTATGTTAAGAAAAAAGGGTCGAACGAAAGACCTGCTCTTTTATCTCTTACTACATATTCTACTAACTCTGAGAGATTCCGTCATACAGATACTATTTCTCTTGAAGCAGGTGATTATGAAATCACAAGCTATATGCTTTATACTAACAATCGTCTAGAAGTAATTCTTGCAAATGATCTTACTGACGTTTATTTTACGGTTGAGCCTAACCAGATGAACAGAGCTTCTATGGCAATCTGCTATCCTGAAAATATGTATGCTATAAAGGATTATATTGCACTTTATAATATCTGGAGAGCTCTTGACGGAGAAAACTGGCAGTACACAGGATATTATTATCCGACTCAGGCTAACTGGAGATTTAAAAACAGACCGATTGATGAATGGGGTGCTCAGCCTGGTGTAACGATGAATTCACGCGGACGAGTAATAAGCATTAATATCGGATCATTTAATCCATGCGGTGATATACCTGCTTGTTTAGGTGATTTGACAGAGCTTAATAACCTATGGCTAGGTATGAACAGTGATGTTGAGATTGTGGAAGTAATGGATGAATCATTCTTTTATTCACTTGACAGATCTGCACTTGTGGAAGATGGAATCGACATCCTTGAAAACAGAACTGAAATAGCAAAAGAAGAATTATCTATCAGACATCATAAGAAACATAAATACACTCTTCTTGATGAATCTGAGAAAGAAATTAAAACAAACTTCGCTAGAAAATTCTCTAATAAGTATACTTCTAATTTAGAAGGTATCACAAGAAGCGGTGTTGTAAGCGGTAAACCTAAGACAAATCGTATTAAAAGCATTCCTGCAGAAATAGGTAACCTAAAGAATCTTACGGTACTTTATATTTCTAATGGCTTTGTAAGCGAATTGCCGGAAACCCTTGCAGATCTTCCTAAACTTACAGATGTAGAGTTGTATAATTGTAATTTCACGAAATTCCCTGCGGTTTTATCTAAAATGGAAAAACTTATCATGTTGAATTTCAGTGCGAACAATACAATTCCTGAAGGTGAATATAACAGAGGAATGAATGAGTTTCTTAGAAATTCATCAGAACTACAGATTCTTTTCGCTACAGATAATAATCTTTCTGAGTTCCCGATGAATATAATCTATACGCCAAAAATCGGATATGTAGATTTCTCTTATAACTATTTGACTGAACTTCCGAATCTTGAAAGAGCCATTGCTCCGGTAAAAGCTTATTTTGATTATAACAGAATCACAACTATTCATGAGAGCTTCTGTAATACTGATGATATCGAAGATATCAGCTTTACAAATAATCAGATTAAAGAAATCCCTAATATGTTCGGTAATGGTTTAGGTTCTGAAACTAAATATACGATTTCTACCATCGATTTTACTGCAAATCAGATTACCTCTTTTGCCGATAATTTTGCAGGATTATGTACATCTACGCTAGACCTTACGTCTAATCCTTTAGGTCGTGATGGACGTCTTTTCCCTGATGCATTGGCAAATACTAAATCAAAAGTATCATATCTGATCATGGACCAGTGTGAGCTTGATACATTGCCTAATTCTGCATTTAAGAATATGACAGTTCTTGAAGCCCTACAGATAAAAGGTAACAGATTGAAAAACTTCCCTGAAGTATTCAATGTGGAAGAAATCCCTTATCTGTCAGGTCTTGACATCAGCTATAATGCCTTCCGCTCACTTCCTATTCAGCCACTTTATATTCATAATCTGAATAAGCTGTTTATGGCAAGTCAACATGATGTAGATAGAAAAGGAAAATCATACCGTTGTATGACTGATTTTGTTTCAGGATTGAATAAACATCCGGCACTTAAATATCTTGATGTTTCTGGTAACGATATTCAGAGAATCTCTTCGGGAGATTTCCCTGGAGGATTATTCGGATTCAATATAAAAGACAATCCAAACATCGAGGTTTCAGTTTCAAGTGTTGCTTGTAATTATATCGGACTTGGTTATTACAGTTTTTTATATGACGCTACTCAGAACATTCAGGGATGTGCTTATATTGAATTAGAGGATTAATTAAAAAATTAAATTGACAGTTTTATTATGAAACAATTTTCAAAAATAAAATCAGTTTTAATGCTCATTTTGATGGGATCCCTGGTATTTCTTTCTTCTTGTAAAGATTCGGAAGATGTAAAGATCACAGGTTTCGACGTTACTGAAAGTGAGATGTTTTTTACTGAAAACGGAGGAATGCAAACTTTCAAAATTGCAACCGAATATGCATGGAGTGCTCAGTCAAATGCTGACTGGCTTATGGTTACACCTGCTACAGGTATAGGTTCGGCTGAATGTGAAATCAGAGTTGATTCTTCGTACTTATACAACGAACGTACAGCACAGATTCTTATCGAATCAGAAAACGGGGCGAGAATGATCGAAATCAGCCAGTTCGGATTTGAAAAAGCGATACGCCTTGATGAAGTTGAGATTTCAGTTCCTCATTACAAAAGACTTGATGAAGCATTTTTCGAAGTAAACGTAACTTCAAATGTCGCTTATGAAGTCGTAATTTCGGAAGAAGATCAGGAATGGCTTACTCTTGATGGGGATATCTCAAGCTTCGATCCTACAACAGCTACTCCAAGAAAACAGACATATAAGTTTAAATACGGAGTCCATAGCAATTTCCGTCAGACAAGAATCGGTAATATTGAATTCCGTCAGACAGGAACTGCTGATCCTATATCAACAGTTGCAGTTGTTGAACAAGATGCTGCTCCTAGAATCATACCGTCAAGAGCCGGAGACTCTCTAGTTCTTATAACAATGCAGACACAGCTTCAGGTATATGCAGGATGGGATCCGAGTCGTCCGATGACACACTGGGATGATATTAATGTTGAGAGAGTCGATTATGAATACTATGATGAAGAGACCGGAGTTAGAGTTGACACATCAGAAATGCGTGTTACAGGAGTAAGATTTTTCTTCTTCTATACAGAAGAATCTTTGCCTGTCGAAGTAAAATATCTGACAGAAGTTGAAACTTTGATTTTCCAGGGTAACGTAAACAGAGCATTCCATAGCATAGACCTTGGTCCTGAGGTTACTACTCTTAAAAACCTTAAGAGTCTTGCAATTAATGCATATGGTCTGGTTAGCCTTCCTGAAGAGTTGGCTGATATGGATAATCTTGAAGAGTTATCTATTTACGGAAACAACTTCCTTGAATTCCCGCTTGATATCCTGAAAAGAATGAAAAATCTTACATATTTTGATTTTTCTAATCAAAGAATCACAGAAGGTATCTCTTCTCTTGCTGATATACCAGCTGGTTATGATCCGGAAAAAATCGGTCTTAGAGGGAATATTCCTGTTGACTTGTTCAATATGCCGAAAATAGAATATCTGTATATGTCTCATTGTTACCTGGAAGGTGAACTGCCTGTACTTCCTGTAGGATCTGCTCCTCAGTTAAGAGCATTATCTGTTAACGGAAATCGTCTGACGGGAGAAATACCAGAATGGATGCTTCTGCATGAGAACCTGGCTTGTTGGGATCCTTATATTCTTGTTTTCAACCAGGAAGGTTTCGATTCTCAGGGTAATCTTGCAGGGTTCTCAAATGAGCCTGCTCGTCTTCCTAATCCTGATTGTCCGAAAGAAGAAGATGAAGTTAAATCTTACATCCTTAGATCGTCTGGTAATGATTTCAAAAATGATGATAAATTACCATTGACAGGAAACTGGGGTGCTTATAAATTACAATATAAAAATTAACTGTGATGATCAACAAAATAAAATATACACTTGTAATATGCCTGGCTGTTTGCCTGGGCATATTCACAAGCTGTTCGGATGATAATCAGGAACTGACAGAGGTTCTTGGTGAAAATCAGGGACAGGTGATCTTTAGTTTTTCCCGTATCAACACTTTTCATGTTGATGATCTGCTTGATATTAAAACTATAAAAGTTACTTTAAGAAAAGGTGGAAACGATATCGTTCTTCCTTCTTGTGAAATGTTCGGTACAAAGGATTCTGTAGCGACAAAGCCTGTAGCCGTAGAAGCTGGATCTTATGCGGTATATAAGTATATAGTATTCGATGCAAAAGGCGATATGCTGTATGAAGCTTATCCTGAAGAAGAAGAATATTTCGAAGTAGTACAGGGAGAAACATTCCAGTTCTTCTTTCCCGTAAAGATCAGAGTTGACATTTCTTCTTCGTTATTAAAAAATAAGCTTCTTGGTATATGCCATGAAATATGGGGTAATGATACTATCAAATGGCCTAAGACGTGGAGAGAATATAATAATGAGCCTCGTACTTGGGAGAACCTTTACTGGGAACTTGACGGTTACAATAATGCAGCTTATATTTCCGGTATCAGATTCGACGAAACTTTCTCAGGAATGAAAACTCTTCCAAGAGCATTGACAGGAATGGTATATATGACAAATATCGATGTTATCAATCTTCCTGAATTCACGGATCTTGGTGACCATATCGGTGATTTGAATATCCAGAGTCTCTATCTTGAAAATACAGGAGTGACAAGTTTCCCAAAACAGATGTCAGAAATGGGATATCTTTACAGCCTTACTGTAATTGATTGTGCTATTACAGAAATTCCGGAAGAACTGGCTGAAATATCAACGTTTAATGCTCTGCATTTTGACGGAACTGAAGTTTCCGAAATACCTTACGAACTTATTGAAAAGTTCTCTAAGCTGAAGATGTTTGATATCAAGAACTCAAAGATTACTTCAATTCCTGATAATTTCTTTGTTTCTCTTTCGACTATCTCATCTTTCAATTTCTCAGGAAATAAAGGTCTTTCCTCTCTTCCTTCAGCAATAAATCCTGTTCAGAGTAATCTACGTGGACTTAATATCTCAGGATGTTCATTTACTTCAGTTCCTGAACTTGTAAAGAAAGCTAAAGTGAGAACTCTTATTATGGATGATAATCAGCTTACATCTTTCTCTCAGGAAGATTTGACATCAGAAATTGAAGTTCTTCATATAAACGGTAACAGCATTACAGAGTTCCCTGCACTTAAAAGTGAAGTTCTTACAGATCTTAGATTAAGCAATAATCCTATCTCTGTTTTACCTGATCTTTCAGGATATCCTGAACTTGTTTCATTCCATATGGGAGGAACAGGTATCAATGAAATTCCTGACAACTATTTCATCAACAATCCTAAACTTGCATGGCTTCATTTGAATGATAATGCGGCTCTTGTTTCTGTTTCTGCGAATGCAGGATTCCCTGTTGTAAAATTCACACAGGAAATCAACGGAGTTGTTGTAGAAAGAGAAGCTCCTAAATTCCTTAAGGAAATAAATGTAAACAACTGTCCTGCTCTTAAATGGGAAATTCCTTCAGTTTGGTTGGCTCCTGAAATTAATGGACCTAACACAGGAATCATTCTTTCTAAAGACGGTTCTGCAGGTGTTACTATAAAATAAACAGATCAATGTCCACACACTGATTTGATATCTTAATCAATTGCAAAAGAGATAACTACTGTCATCTGAGATGACAGTGTTATCTCTTTATTTATAAAATGAAATATGAATATAAACTGTTTATAATAAAACCGTAATATTCACGTTATTATCATATTATGCAAGAAAAAACTATAATGAAAAAGTGCTTATTACTATTACCGCTGACAATGTTAATCTCATGCGGGGAAACAAAGACATATCAGAGTGAATCATCAACAAATCCTGTTTCAGTATGGGATTACGCTTCTCATTCCGAAATGATGAATATGCCGTCAGATATCAAGACCGTTGAGGTCATCCAGACTGAAGACGACGGTTTCCAGTATGATCCGTCTACATATACATTTGATCTGAACGGTAATATTAAAACTTACCGTAAGAATTTCAATATCCGCATGATGCCTGAAAAAGATCTTATCGACAGATATCTTAAAGACGGATTTACAGAGAGCGCAGGATATGAATATTATTATGATGCAGCAAACAGACCTGAAAAGATCATGATTGACGAAAACGGTGAAAGTTTCGAATATAATTTCGTTTACGGTACTCATGACAAATATGTTCCTGTTATTCTTCCTGTTGGTGATCTTCCGCTATATCTTACAAAAGGGCTTACTGAAATCTCGGGAAGTGATGATTTCAGATTTACTTTTGACGGTGAAACAGGATCTTACACAAGATTTCACAGCTGGCTGGGAAGAGAAATTAAAGTAACATATGAATACGGCACTTCTTCTTATCCTCAGACAAAGAAAGCTGTGGTTACGCAAAGAGGGGATGTGGTGTTCGAAGCTCAGACAGAATATAAGTTCAATAAATCAGGATATCTGTTAAGCACATCTACAGTTATCAACGGAATGAACGAAAATTCATACTACGGTAACAGCAATTATTCTTCTCTTAAGTTATTATGTCTGGAATCAGAAGCAAATAATGCGAATACAAAGAAATACAACAGAGATTCTGACGGAAGACTTATCGAAATCGTAATGCTTGCCGGAAGCATAAATACAAATGTCAAAGAAGAGATTTCATATTCGGATTTTAATTCCAAAAAAGACTGGACAAAAGCCGAAATGCTTCTGAATAATGAAGTAAATGAAAATCATTATTCTGATAAAGTTACAGAAACGAGAAGCCTTAAATACTGGAATTTCGTAGAAGGAGGTAATGAATAAGATATAGTACAAGTAAATATCTGAACTGTTTCAGATAAAATATATAAAACAAAAAATCCCTGTTTTAATTATCTCAACGATATTAAAACAGGGATTTTTTATATATTAATTTATTTAGAACGACTGCATATCCACAAGTCGTTTGTAATAACCGTCAAGTTTCATCAGTTCATCATGTGTACCGCGTTCAACGATGTCACCTTCATGCATCACGCAGATAAGATCTGCATTCTTGATTGTTGAAAGTCTGTGAGCGATAACAATCGTCGTTCTGTTTCTCATAAGATGATCAAGAGCATCCTGTACAAGTCTTTCTGATTCTGTATCAAGAGCAGATGTAGCCTCGTCAAGGATAAGTATCGGAGGATTCTTAAGTATCGCTCGCGCTATACTCACACGCTGACGCTGACCTCCTGAAAGTTTACAGCCGCGATCACCGATATTAGTCTGATATCCTTCATCTGTTGCCATGATAAATTCATCTGCATTAGCGATTCTGGCAGCTTCACGTACCTGTTCAAGAGTCGCATTCTCAATACCGAAAGAAATATTATTGAAGAATGTATCATTGAAAAGTATCGCTTCCTGATTCACGTTACCCATCAGGCTTCTGAGATTATGAATCTTAAGATCGCGGATATCTATATTATCGATAGAGATACTTCCCTTATCTACATCATAGAATCGTGGAAGCATATCGGCAAGAGTCGATTTTCCGGAGCCTGACTGACCGACAAGGGCGACAGTGCTACCTTTTTTTATCTCAAGATCAATATCCTTCAATACCCAGTTGTGAGAATATTTAAACCATGCGTCTTTGATAACGATCTTATCTGTAAGAGTCTTAAGTTCTTTAGGATTCGCCGATTCCTTAATAGGATTTTCAGCTTTAAGAATCTTATCTACACGAACCATTGCGGCAAGACCTTTCTGAATAGCATAAGTCGCTTTTGACAGATCTTTGGCAGGATTGATAATGCTGTAGAAGATCACGATATAATAGATAAAAGATGAGGCATCTATCGTACTGCTTCCCGCAATGATCAGAGAACCTCCGAACCAAAGTACGATAGCGATAGTGATAGTACCAAGGAATTCGCTCATAGGATGAGCAAGTGACTGACGGCGTGCGATTCTGTTGCAAGTATCGCGGAACTCATCGTTTCCTTCCTCAAATCTCTCATCAATTCTGAACTCTGCGTTGAAAGCCTTGATAATACGAAGCCCTCCGAGAGTTTCCTCAATCTGAGACATAAGAGCTCCCCACTGGTTCTGTGCCGCAAGCGAAGAGCGTTTTAGTTTCTTTCCTATCGCACCCATTATATATCCGCTCACGGGTAGAAGGATAAGAACGAATATCGTAAGCTGCCAGCTAAGTGCGAACATCGTACTTAGATAAACGATGATCATAACAGGATTTTTGAAAAGCATATCAAGAGATGCCATGATCGAATTCTCCACTTCTGCAACGTCACCTGTCATTCTTGCCATGACATCACCCTTTTTCTCACTTGAAAAGAAACCTATAGGAAGCGACAGTATCTTATTGAAGATATTATTTCTGATATCCCTTACTACTCCCGTACGGATAGGAATCATAAAGAAAGATGCAAGATAAGAAGATCCGGTCTTCAGGAAAGTCATCACGATAAGCACGATACCAAGTATCATAAGAGTCTGAGTCGGACCGTATTTATCTATTATCGATGTCACATACCAGTAAAAATTATTGATCAGAGTATCTTTAAAAGAATCAACAGTGTCACCCCAGGGAATGAATTCATATTCGTTTTTCTTAAGTCCGAACAGAATATCCAGGATCGGCATGATTGTCGCATAAGTGAAAAGGCTTAATATCGCACCCAGAATGTTGAATATTACATTCAGTGACAATAATCCTTTGTAGGGAGGCACATATTTCAGTAGTACCTTAATAAAATCTTTCATCAATTATTTTTTTTACTGTAATTCAAGCTACAAATATACACAAAGCCAATAAAATAACTCAAATAAACATTTGTTTGGTTTTAATATATGATTAAAAATATGTTTTTTTCACTAAGAAGTTTTATGTAAATAAATTATATATAGTTTAATATTAATTAATTAAATAAATATTATAATTTGTTTTATAAAGTGATATGATTAAATTTATGCACTAATTGAAAACTCTGTACTCTATTTTTACATTGTAAAGTTTATGGATGATACCTTATTGACCGATGGCCTTTTCTCTTTATTCTGGATTATATATATCATCACTATTATAGGTGTGATATTAATCGTCCTGTCGGAAAACAGGAATCCTCTTAAATCTATATCCTGGATCCTGGTACTTATGTTTTTTCCTATCGGAGGACTTCTGTTTTATATTTTTCTCGGCCGTGACTTCAGGAAACAACGTATGATTTCCAAGAAGAGTTTTAAGAAGATAGATCAATACTCATTTGACTTCGACGTAAATCCTAAAAATGTCAACCTTGACTCCAATTCGGCAATGATAGCGACTCTGCTGAAGAAGGTCGGAAACTCTAAACTTTACGCCGGCAATCATATCGATATATTCACATCCGGTGATCAGATGATCGACTCACTGGTTACGGCTATAGAAAAAGCTGAAAAATTTATTCATCTTCAGTTCTATATATTTCAGAACGATGAGACAGGCCGAATGATAAGAGATCTGCTTATCAACAAAGCCAGGCAGGGCGTTGAAGTAAGGCTGATGTATGACGACGTAGGATGTTGGAATGTAAAAAATAGTTTTTTCAATGAAATGAAGAACGCAGGAATTGAAATAAATGCCTTTTTTGAAGTAAAGATTCCGGTATTCGCAAGAAAGATAAATTACCGCAATCACCGTAAGATCGCAATTATAGACGGCTCATACGGATTTATCGGAGGTATGAATATTGCCGACCGTTATGCGAAAGGACTGGAATGGGGAAAATGGCGTGATACTCATCTTATGATACAGGGACCGGCAATTCTCGATCTTCAGAAATCATTCTCCATCGATTGGTATTTCTCTAATAAAGATCTGCTTTGGGATTCGAAGTATTTTCCTAAACAGCCCCTTATGGGAATGAGCCAGATGCAGATAATAACAAGCGGACCGATAGGAGAGTGGAAAGAGATGATGCATGCCTTTTTCAAAGTGATAACATCTGCAAAGAAATATGTCTACATTCAGACTCCTTATTTCCTTCCTACCGAATCACTGCTTATTGCCCTTCAGACAATAGCACTTTCAGGAATAGATGTACGTATCATGCTTCCGTTACGATCTGATTCAAAACTTGTTCATATAGGAAGCTGCTCTTATATCCGTCAGATGCTTATCTCTGATGTAAAAGTTTATTTCTATAAACCGGGATTCCTTCATTCAAAAGTCATTGTTGTGGACGATGAGTATTGCTCAGTCGGTTCCGCTAATATGGATTTCAGAAGTCTGGAACACAACTTTGAAGCAAATGCCTTTATTTATGATAAGGATTTCACTATTACTCTGAAAAAGATATTTCTTAAAGATCAGTCGTTAAGCGAGAAGGTGTCTATACGTGAATGGAGAAGCCGTCCTTTACTCAGAAAATCATTTGAATCGGTAATGCGTCTTTTTGCTCCTATGCTTTAGTACGGAACTTAAATAAGAATCATAAATAAAAAGATAGAAAATAAGGCTGCAACATGATGATCATTCATCTGTTGCAGCCTTAAATATATAAGATTTATAATCTCTTATTTAAGCATCTCAATCACTTCTTCGATAGTCACGAGTTTCTGATCCCCCGTGATCATATCTTTAAGATTGATTTTGTTTTCTGCCATCTCATTAGCCCCTACAAGAGCAACGAAAGGTATTTTCTTAGAATCGGCATATCCCATCTGTTTTTTCATTTTTGCCGTTTCAGGATATATTTCTGAACGTATTCCCTCTTTACGAAGTTTTGACACTAGCTGAATGCAGTGTTTCTGTTCCTCTTTTCCGAAATTCACGAAAATGATCTGAGTCGTAAGAAGTGAATCTTCAGGATAGAGTTCAAGCTGATTAAGAACGTCGAAGATACGGTCGGCACCGAAAGAGATTCCTACACCGGAAACGCCGGGCATTCCGAATACTCCTGTAAGATTGTCATAACGACCTCCTCCTGTGATAGATCCGATCTGAACGTCAAGAGCTTTTACCTCAAATATCGCGCCTGTATAATAGTTAAGTCCGCGGGCAAGAGTAAGATCAAGATCAAGCTGGCATCTGATACCTACAAGATCGATATTGTCAAGAATGAATTCACACTCTTCGATACCCTTAAGACCTGTTTCCGAAGCGGCAAGGATAGTTTTAAGTTTCTCAAGCTTCTCTCTGTTAGAACCTTCGAGCATGATGATAGGCTGAAGCTGAGAAATAGCCTCCTCTGTAAGGCCTTTAAGACGAAGTTCTTCGTTTACCTTCTCAAGACCAATCTTATCAAGTTTATCGATAGCTACAGTGATATCAACGATTCTTTCAGGTTCTCCGATAATTTCCGCGATACCTGTAAGGATCTTTCTGTTGTTCATCTTAATCGCCACATTGATTTTAAAGCGTGTAAACACTTCGTCAATGATCTGGATAAGTTCAACTTCATTGATAAGAGAGTCTGAACCTACTACGTCGGCATCACACTGAAAGAATTCACGGTAACGTCCTTTCTGCGGACGGTCGGCTCTCCATACAGGCTGAATCTGATATCTTTTGAATGGGAATGCTATCTCATCGCGGTGCATAACTACAAAACGCGCAAAAGGAACTGTCAGGTCATAACGCAGACCTTTTTCGCAAAGCTGCGACGCAAGTCTTGCAAGATTTTTGTTTTCAAGATCTTCAGGATTAGCACCTTTAAGAAAATCTCCCGAATTAAGGATTTTGAAAAGCAACTTATCACCTTCCTCTCCGTATTTTCCCATAAGAGTGGAAAGCATCTCCATTGCAGGAGTTTCAATCTGCTGATAACCGAAAAGGTGATATACTTCACGGATTGTATTGAATATATAGTTTCTTTTCGCCATCTCCTGAGGCGTAAAATCTCTGGTTCCTTTTGGAATTGATGGTTTTGCCATAACTTTTGATAATTAAATTTATTTTGCCTGCAAAGATAAGAAAAGTAGATAAACAAAATTCATAAGTTTATTACTATCAGCATTTCTTCAACTTTTCCTGCATCATATAAATGAATGAAGCATGAATAATTATTAAAAATATTTATTCGTCCTTTAATTTTAATAATACATAATCATTTATCTTTGTTTATATCTAACTCCGTTATTGTGGTATTTCCATGTATACGGAAAACAAAAAGAGAGTTTCTTTTATCTGCGGAGATTAAGAAGCGGAATTAAAACATTAAATCAAAAATATATGGAACTTGTAGATAGATTCCTGAATTATGTGAAGTTTGACACCCAGTCTGACGAACTTACACAAATGACTCCGAGTACGCCGGGTCAGATGGCTTTCGCCCAATATCTTAAAGATGAACTTATCCATATGGGACTTACCGAGGTGACTCTTGATGAAAACGGTTATCTTATGGCATCCCTTGACTCAAATACCGATAAAAAGGATGTACCGGTGATCGGTTTTATCGCTCACATGGACACGTCTCCTGATTTCTCAGGACGCAATGTTCAGCCTCGTATTATCAAGGATTACGACGGACACGACATCACTCTTAACAAAGAAGATGATATCATAATGAAAACATCCGATTTTCCGGAACTTAAACATTATAAAGGACAGGACCTTATCGTAACCAACGGGAAGACTCTTCTTGGGGCTGACGACAAAGCCGGTATCGCTGAGATAGTTTCAGCTATAGCTTACCTGCAGAAACATCCTGAAATCAAACACGGAAAAATCCGTATCGCTTTCACTCCGGATGAAGAGATCGGTCTTGGTGCTCATAAATTCGATGTAAATAAATTCGGCGCTAAATGGGCTTATACTATCGACGGAGGAGAAATCGGAGAACTTGAATATGAAAACTTCAATGCTGCTGTAGCGAAAGTTACTTTCAAAGGACGTAACGTACATCCGGGAGCAGCAAAACACAAGATGATCAACTCAATTCGTGTTGCCAATCAGTTTGCCATTATGCTTCCACGTTGGGAAACACCGGAACATACAGAAGGATACGAAGGTTTCTACCATCTTATCGATTTCAAAGGTTCTGTTGAGGAAAGCGTATTGACATATATAATCCGCGATCATGACGGCGACAGATTCGAACGCAGAAAGAAAGAGTTCGAACATCTTACAAGAAAGATCAATAAAGAATTTCCTGACTGCGCTCACGTAGAGATAAAAGATCAGTATTTCAATATGCGTGAAAAAGTGGAACCTGTGAAGTTCATCGTTGATGTAGCGTTCAAAGCTATGGAAGAAGCAGGAGTGAAACCTCTTGTAAAACCTATCAGGGGAGGAACCGACGGTTCGCAGCTTTCTTTCAAAGGTCTGCCTTGTCCGAATATCTTTACCGGCGGGCATAACTTCCACGGCCGTTTTGAATTCATTCCGGTACAGTCAATGAAAAAGGCAAAACAGACAATCGTTAAGATTGCCGAACTTATTGAAAAAGACGATATTAAATGGAAAGAATAATCTGATTTCCATTTATCCCGACACTTATTATTTATCAAGAATCCAAAAGGGAATATGGCTTGCCGTATTCCCTTTTTTGCAT
>CAMTON010000055.1 GCA_947074105.1 uncultured Bacteroidales bacterium | reverse complement strand
AAAAAACCAAATTAAAATTTTACGATTATGTCAATGTTTTATAAAGTTATCGAAAAGGTGGATCCTAAGAATCCGCAGGGTGAAAAAATGTATGGTGCTCAGACAGTCTATAAGACAGAGCTTAAATTCGAAGAGTTGTGTCAGAACATATCGCTGAGATGTTCGATGACAGATTCCGACATAGAAGCTGTGCTTCAGGCATTTATCACAAACGCCACGTTGCTGGTGATGAACTCCAGAAATGTGGAACTCGGCAAACTGGGCTATCTTACGGCGGCGCTGAAAACCGATATGGTGGAAGATCCGGAACAATATGACAAGAGCAATATCAGAGGCATGCGTATCGTGTTCGTTCCCTCATCGACGTTGCGTAATGAGCTGATGAAGGTGACCTACACGAAGGTTTCGACAGCCAAACCGGCGGAGGAATAACCGGCAGGGATGATCCCGGCAGAGAGAGACAGGATGTGGCGTAATGCCACATCTTTGAAAATAAGTAAATAACCGATTAAAAAAGGAGGTAGATATGGAAAAGGCATTAAAGATCCTGAAATATATCCGACAAGGTCTTGAATGGGTGATAGCGATAATCACCGGATGCGGAAAAGAAAAGGACAACGGATAGGATAATATGTAAAAACTGCCATAAACCGGCCGAAACACAGTGTTAATATTTATTTAATTTAACACAGTGTTTTTGGCCGGTTTTTTTTCGTCCGGAGGACCAGAATTTAAAACATGCCATCAATTTTATTAATCAGCGCAATATTTTAATATTTCAGATGTTAATTTTTAACATTTAACGGATATCGGATTAAGCATTTTGCAATTTGGAATGAATCTTTGAATCCAACGGCATTTTTGGTTTTACAAGAGAAATTAGGGGGGATGGACGGGGAAATGATTAAATGGGTTTTTTCATATTTCAAACGAACGAAATATCCGTCATTCATGTTTTTTTATGATAATCCATAATATATATCATATGACAAATGATAAATATCGGTCACGATACCGAATACAAACCGCCCGTGCAAAATGGTATGATTATAACGGCGGTATATATTTCATAACGATATGTACCGCCGACCGACATTATTATTTCGGCAGAATCGAAAATTATAAACGCCATGATATTACGGCACCGGTAAATGGAGATCCCGAAATGAAATTATCCCATATCGGGAATTTCACGGAAAATATATTCAGAAATGTAACACAACATCATCCATATGCGGAAATACCGTTGTTTGTCGTTATGCCGAATCATATACATGCCATAATATTTATTGACGATCCTGATGTTAATCATACGCTAAATGATGGTTTACCGGACTGTAGAGACGTGGCATGCCACGTCTCCGGAAATGAAGAAACAGAAGATACGACATGCCACGTTCATACGGAAAAAATGAATGAAATACGAATTAAAAAGGGATTGTTATCCAATGTTATCGGTAATATCAAATCATCGGTTACACGATATGCCAATCAAAACGGATTGCATTTCGCATGGCAAACCCGTTTTCATGACCGAATAATACGTAATACAAATGAATTGAATATGTATGCGGAATATATTGAAAACAATATATGTAAATGGGCATATGATAAATTGAATGATGATAATTGTTGATATAAATTATTGGGCGGGGGATGGTATTATCGGAGACGTGAAATGACGCGTATTTATATATTGCGGGGATGCGTTATATGTGACGAAGAATTTATAAACAACGGTGACAGGGGATGCGTTACCGGTGACAGGGAATGATGTAATCGGAGACGTGGCATGCCACGTCTCTACAGGAGGGTTGAAATAAATCACATATTCTTGTTATGCAGGCGAAGGTATATCTGGCGGCAAAGGCCGTGGTTACCTGCTACGATGCCGATGTTACGGTCGTTTCTGAATGGGATTATTTCGCCGCCTGCTTCTCTCACTATCAGTTCTCCGGCACAAACGTCCCATGGCTGAAGGTTGAATTCCCAGTATGCGTCGATAAATCCGGCGCCGACGCAGCAAAGGTCGTAGGCTGCGGCACCCATTCTTCTCAGGCCGCGGATAAGCGGGATAAGTGATGCCACGTTGTTGACATTGTTGTCGGGGTTGACATCTTTGTCATAAGGGAAACCGGTGGCAAGGACGCATTCGTTAAGGCGTGTCTTTTCGCCTACATTGATCCTGTTGCCGTTGAAATATGCCCCGCGTCCTTTCACAGCGGTGAACATCTCGTTGATATATGGTACATACACCACGCCTACAAGTGCTTCGCCTCTGTATTTTATGCCTATCGACACACAGAATATCGGTAGTCCCTGGCTGTAGTTGTTTGTTCCGTCAAGGGGATCGATGACCCACAGGAAGTCGGAATCGATATCGTGGGAGCCGCTCTCCTCTCCCAGTATTCCGTGGCCCGGATATGTTTCGTTTATCATTCCGATAAGGAACTCCTCACACTCCTTGTCTACTTTAGTCACTACGTCGTGTACGCTTGTTTTTGTCTCGATGCCGATATCGTTTGTCCTGAAATAATTCAGCTGTATTGCACCCGCGGCTCTTGCCCATTCCATGGCGTTACGAAGAATATCGTCGGTTAACTCTTTATTCATTTCTATAAATTTGTTTTTGAAGCTTCAAAACTATTAAATTATAATATAAAATGCCGTGAAACGGTCAGTTTTTTGCCGTCAGCGCATGTAAGTCGGCGGCTCGTGATATTTCGGCTTCGCAGGGCAGCCATGCCCAGAAACGTGAACCTACATTCTTTTCGGAGTCGAAACCGATCTTTCCGCCCAGAGTCTCAACGATGGCCTTTGTTATGGCAAGTCCGAGTCCGGTGCCCTGAGCGAAGGTGTCGAGTTTCTCGAAACGGCGGAAGATGAGATGTTTCTTATCTTCGTCGATACCTATCCCGGTATCCTCCACATATATCATCAGTCCGTTGTCCACATAGTCGAGTCCCATTATCACCTCTCCCTCGCGGGTATATTTCATAGCGTTTGACACAAAATTGGCATATATCTGACTTACGCGGCTCTTATCGAGCTCGACGATACATCTTTTCAGCGTACATCTCTGTGAAAGAGATATGTTCGGGCCGCATTTACCGTGAAAATGGGCGAAGGAGGCATTGAAGAGTTCGACGATATCGAATTTCTCATTCTTTATCTCTATTGTGCCCGACTCTATCTTTGAAAGATCGAGGATATCGTTGACAAGACGCAGAAGGAGTTCGTTGTTATTGTTGATTATCGTCATATATTCCTGTTTCTCAATTTCATCATCACATGTCTGAAGAAGTTCGGAGAAACCGACAATGGCGTTAAGCGGTGTTCTTATCTCATGACTCATATTGGCAAGGAAAGCCATTTTCAGTTTTTCGGATATCTCCGCCTTATCACGTGCTCTGATCAACTCTTCGTTTATACCTTTCAGGTTCTCGACAAGAGCTAAATGTTCGGTCATGTCGTCCACCTTCATCACAATGCCCTGCACCACTCCGGTGTCATCGGTCACCGGAATATATTCAACGTTGTACTTCTTTCCCGACGTTCTTTCGTCGACATACTGGCATATCTTATTTTTCAGCATAGCCTCGAATATCAGACAATGGCCGCAGGGGCGGTCGAGGCCGTAGCCTTCATAACAGATATCCCCCACTTTGAACATATTTCCGTTGATAGGGCCGAATACGTCCGACATATTGCTCCACTGAATCGTAAGGTCGGGATTTATGAACATGATTCCGGAGCTTATATTGTCAAGAATAAGCTGGTTTTTGGCATTCAGGCGTATCAGTTCGTTTTCAGCGTTCTTACGTTTCTGGATATTTATAGTAATCCCGTACAGCCATTTATAAGTTGTATCGCCGTCTTTTATCGTTTCTACCGCGGCATGCGACTCCCACCATTCATACTGTCCGATCCTCTCAAGATCTATCCTGAAAGAGAACGAGGTCTCGGCCGATTCATTTTTAGAGAATTCCCTTACGCTTTTTACAAGATTCTCCCTGTCATCAGGATGCACATATTCGCCGAATTTGTTAAGAGTATCGAGCTCATTGATGTTTCTCTGAGTCGAATTATTGTAGAATCCGTAGTGAATCACGTTTTCGCGGGAGTCAAGATACCAGGTATAACACTTAAGGGCGGGAAGAGAAAAAGAAAGTATCTTTGATTCGCGAAGCGACTTGACCTGATCGGTAAGATTTATCCTTATGGTAAGTATCTGTTTCTGTCCGTCGTTATCGAAAAGCAGTTTTTTGACGAAAGTGTTAAGCACGCGGCCGTCGTGGAATGACAGTGTCTCATTGCAGGTATACTCCTCTCCCGTGTCAAACACATAGTTGTCGACCATCCACTGCCTCATCGTATCGCTGTCGGGCACATAATCGGCAATATTGCTTCCCGGCGTGAAATCAAAAAGCCGTATCGCTTCCTCATTCATATAGGTGAAGCAGAGACTGTTGATATCCTTTATATATATCGGTATCGGAAGTTTGTCGAGCATCTTTCGCATATGTGCCTCCTTGCTCTGTGCAAGCGAGCTCTCCATGAGCAGCTTTCTGTTCTGCTGTTCAAGAATCTCTTTGGCTTCCATCTCTTCTGTTATATCCCTTACAATGCCGGTTATCCAGCGCACGTGTCTTGAGTCGTCGATCGATGTGAAGCAGGAAGTCATCCATCTCCATCCGTATGATGTATTTATACGATACTGTACGGTGGCTTTTTCCATAAGGCCGGAAATCACATTATCCATAGCCTGATTCACGCGTTTGAGATCATCGGAATGAACACGGGAATTATAAGATTCACGTGTCGCCTCCATATCACTGAAGACAGCCGCGCCCTTGATTATCGTATATGATTTCGACTTACAGTTGTACAGCCATGCAGACATATCACCGGCTTCCATAGCCATGGTAATACGTTTCTGAAGTTCCATGATCTGATATTTCTGATTTCTTGATTCGGTTATATCTTTCAATATTCCGTATAACGCTTTCGGTTCGTCATTATCATAGTCGACCATCGCGGTAAGTTCATATAATACGTATTCACCCTCATCAAGCCTTATATTGAGCTCTATTGAGCTTTCGTCTGAACGCTTTGTGATGAGTCTGTTAATAAAACGGGTGAAATCATATCTCTCCCGCGGCAGGATGAAATTAAGGTTATTATTACCGGAATATACATATTCGGTGTTATTGTCATCGATAATCCTGCCCGAATGCTTTCTTATATCATAGGTCCAGCGCAGCAGCCTGCCCGCCTTGATGGCAAGGCGCATGTTATGTATTATCTCATTTTTATTTACCAGATCTTCCGACTGTGCGGTACAGTTGCGTTTGGTGAAGATGAACTTAACGACGATGCCTGACGCATTCTTTTTTACCGGAGTGACAATATGCTCAAAATACTCATATTTACCGAGTTCAGGATTAAACATCCTGAGGCGGGATATCACCTTATCAGTTGTGCCGCTCAGAATTTCCTTATAGTCGCGCACGAAATCGTCTCTGTCGTCAGGATGGATAGTAAGACTCATCTGCGCGATGTCGAGACCGGCGGGGCGGTAATCTCCGTCCCTGAAGATATACAGCCTGCGGTTGATTTCATCAAACATATATACATCGATATCGGAATCCTTAAGAAGTGCGCTTATCGACCTGTTGAGCTCAATGATACGCTCATCCGACAGACGCCCTGCTGCCAGAGCACGGCGTATCTTCCTCCTTGTGATGACGGTGTGAAGGATGAAAAGCGCGGCGATGATGAGAAATGAGAAAAAAGCCAGTCTTATATATCGGGTGATCAGCTCCGATGTATCCCTGACACCGAACCATTTATAATATATCTTATCGTAGGTGCCGTCGGCTCTTATAGTGTTGAGAGCATTGTTGACGCTCCTTATAAGAGAGGCGTTTGCGGAAGCCATACAGAACTCATAGCTCCTGAAATCGATCTTCACAAGCTCCAGTCCGCTCAGCCTTTCGCGGGCTATTATGTCGCGTGTCATGGCATTGCCGATAAGAGCCACGTCGGCTCCCCCTTCGGCGATAAGCTTAAGGCCAAGGCTCATATCGTTGAGCGTAATAATGTCGTCGGGGACCACGATGCCTGTTTCAAGAAGATAGTCGTAAGCCACTCCGCCCTCTTTCACAACGACGCGTTTGCCTGAAATCCCGTCGATATCCCTGATGACACTCTCCTTAGGTGAGACAAGATCATGTTTATAGTCTATATATCCGGAACTGAAAATAAACTTTTCGCCCCTTTCCGCGGTGAAAAGGATACTCATTATCATATCAGTCTCACCATTTTCCAGCATGTCGATATTCTCGTTCAGAGTACCCTGTACTATGGAATAGTCTTTTTTCATGACAGCCATCAATGCCTTTGTGATATCCACGGAAAAACCGTCGATGTGTCCTTCATCATTGAGAAAGCTGTATGGGGGATTGTGAATCTGTGCTCCTATCACTATTCCACGGGAAACTTCATTTCCACGGACATGAAAGAAACATAGGCAGAACAACAATATCATATGAGCCGGAATATTTAACTTTATATTTGTCTTTTTCATCGCCGCGGTATGTTATTCGGAGAGCGGATTCATGCGGACCCTTCGCTCCATTATAAAAACGTTTGTCCGTTTACGGTTGCCGGAAATTCCGGTAATGGTCTGTTAAGATGAAACTTATAACAATTATTCAGAACAAATAGTTTTTTTTATTTTCATTAAGAATGAACCTTTCGGTTCAACGCGATGACGGCCGCAGAAACGTCGGTATGAAACAGAAAAGCCGCGTCTGACAGAGTCTGTGCTCCTGTCTGACGCGGCCTTTTGTATCTTTAGTCCTTACAGCATGATAATATGAACTTCTTAACCGGCGATCTAATAATCATCTTCCGACTCAAGCATCACCTCTATAGGTATCTGCCTGTTGAAAGCCTCTTTGAAAGATATTATCGACTCGCTCCGGGAAAGACCCAGCGGCTGAAGCTTATTATGGATAATCGAAAGAAGATGACGGTTGTTTTTGGCATATATCTTTACAAACATGTCATACTGCCCCGTTGTGTAATGACATTCGATCACTTCGGGTATCTTCTTCAATTTCTCAATGACTTCATTAAACGAATTGGGATTCTGAAGGAAGAGTCCCATATAAGCGCATGTCTCAAAACCGATTTTATTTGAATCAAGGCAATATTTCGAACCTTTTATAATGCCCAGATTAGTTAACTTCTGGACCCTCTGATGGATCGCAGCTCCCGAGACGTTGCACTCTCTTGCAACCTCAAGAAAAGGAATACGCGCATTATCCGCAATTAACTGCAGAATCTTATAGTCTAACGTATCAAGTTGGTGTTGTGCCATTTTAAAATTTATTATTTACAGAGCAAATGTATATATAATCTATTTTTATAACAATAGAGATGTGACAAATTGTTACGTCAGATAAGCAAAGCTTAATATTTTATTATTAATTATACTATTTTTTAACTAAATCATAATTGAGACGAACTGACATAACAAATACAATCATAAATTGTTAATCTATAAAATTCTTTCATTCAGCGCTTAATGACAGTTTGAAATCATTTTTTACCATATGGTAATCAGATATGAATATGAATGTTATATTTTTACATTTTAACACTAAAAAAACGAATAATATGAGCAACAATCCGGAAATCAGATTAGTGGAAGTAAAAAGGGAAGATCATCCTTTCATAGAGACGGTAGACAGAATATATCATTCATCATTCCCACCCGAGGAGAGACGCGACTTTGACAAATTCCTGGAACTTATGTATCATAACGACAAGTTCACAGTCTACGCGATACTTAAAGATGAGATGCATATCGGGTTCATCACCGTATGGGAGCTTGACGGTTTCTCATATGTGGAGCATTTCGCCATCGACGAGGCACACCGCGGGGGCGGTACGGGGCAGAAATCGATAATGATGCTTCTGGAGAAGACAGGCAGACCGTTTATCCTTGAGGTGGAACCTCCTGTCGGTGAGATGGAGGTTAGAAGGATAAACTTCTACAAGAGATGCGGCTTCATTCTTAACGATGAGACAGAATATTTTCAGCCTCCTTACAGAGAGGGAGAAATGCCTCTTGAGCTGAAACTTATGAGCAGCGGCGATATCATAGTGGACGATTCGCATATCAAATCAATACACAGAAATGTGTACGGAAAAAATATTTAATGATATCTTTAGAGAATAATTTATTATCGCGGTAAAGAAATGAGAAACCTTCTGAAGTCCTTTTTTATCCTTATTACAGCTTTTTCGCTTTTCGCCTGCGCGGGAAAACCGGAAAAGGAAGATATAGTGACCGTAACCATAATCCCTCAGAAATATTTCGCCGACAGGATAGCGGGAGATAATTTCAGGATAAACACCATGGTGCCGGCCGGAAGTTCTCCGGAAACCTATGAGCCTTCGGCTTCCTCAATGATAGCGCTTGACAAAAGCAAAGGATATTTCAGGATAGGAAATATAGGTTTTGAGATCAACTGGATAGAAAAGCTTAAGGAGAATCATCCCGAACTGCCGATATTCGACAATTCACGCGGAATCACCATACTTGACGGTGATGACGACATCGTTGAGATTGATGAAGAGGACGATCATGTCCATACCTCAGAATGTGCCGGTCATGGCGGCCACGGTCACGCATGCCATGAGAACGGCGATCCGCATATATGGAGTTCTCCGGCAAATGCCAAAAAGATAGCTTCAAACATGTATGAGGCCTTCATCACTCTCGATCCGGAAAATAAAGATACCTATAAGAATAATTTAGACGCTCTTACCGCGGAGATCTCGGAAACACAAGACTCCATATCTTCAATCCTTAAAGATTCGCACGGCGCAACATTCGTGATATATCATCCTTCACTTACATATTTCGCAAGGGAATACGGCCTTAACCAGTTTGCCATCGAGGACAACGGTAAGGAACCTTCTGCCGCGACACTGAAAAAGCTGATCGACAAGGTGAGAGACAGCAACGCGAAAGTGGTGTTCATACAGCAGGAATTCGACAAGAAGAACGCTGAACTTATAGCGCAGGAGCTTAACCTGAAAGTGGTGCAGATCAATCCTCTGAGCGAGGACTGGAACGGAGAGCTGATAAAAGTGGCTAACGCGATAGCAGGAAACGATTAATCCGTCATACTTATATATATACATATCTATGGTACTGATAAAAGCCGAAGAGATGATTTACGACTACAGGAAGTCGTCCACCCATGAGAAAATAATAAAGGTGAACGATCTTTCAGCCGGATATGACGGAAGGAAAGTGATATATGATATAAATCTTACCGTCGACCGTCTTGACTTCATGGGGATTATAGGCCCTAACGGAGGGGGAAAAAGCACGTTTGTCAAAACCCTGTTAGGACTGATCAGACCTTATGAAGGCTCCGTGGAATTCTACCGCGACGGAGTAAGGACTGACCACCTGAAGCTGGGCTATCTGCCTCAGCGAAGCGCTATAGACCATAAGTTCCCGATAACGGTATATGACGTGATACTTTCGGGGCTTTATTACGGAAAATCGATATTCCGCGCTCCGGGAAAGAAAGAGAAAGAAAGAGTCGAAGAGATTCTGGAGATGATAGGTCTTGAAAATCTGAGAAAAAACCATATCGAAGCTCTTTCCGGCGGACAGATGCAGCGTGTCATGCTCGGTCGCGCGATAATCAACAACCCAGAAGTACTGATTCTCGACGAGCCGAATTCTTATATCGACAAAAGATTTGAGGAAAGACTGTATGAGATACTGAGGGAGCTTAACAGGACAACCACTATAATGATCGTATCGCATGAAGTCACTTCACTTGTCGATATGGTCAACCGTACCATAAATATAGACGGTACGCTCAGGGATGTAGACCTTACATGCCCTTACCACCACCATCATTAAACGGGATTCTTTATCCTGTACATCGAGCCGGGCAGTTGCTTTATGACCTGCCTCATCTCAAGATCGATGAGTATCCCCGCTGTGGCGGGAATGCCAAGCGAAGCCCTTTCGGCTATATGGTTGAGATGCATCGGTTCGCCTGAATCAAGAAGAGCGGTGATCTTCTTTTCTTCCGGAGAAAGTCCGAAATCTATAGTCTGCTGAATATCCTTTTTCGCGGACGACCATCCCATAACTTCTGCGACTTCGTCGGCAGAGGTCACCATCACGGCCACATTCGAGTGTATCATATGGTTGCAACCCCGGGAATATTTGTCGAAAACGCGTCCCGGCACAGCCATCACTTCCCGGTTGTAGGAAGCGGCGATGCGCGCCGTGGCCATCGCTCCCCCTTTACGGTCGGACTCCACCACTATCGTGCCTGCTGAAAGCGCGGCTATTATTCTGTTGCGCGCAAGGAAATTACCTTTCTCCGGTCCGGTGCCGGAAGGATATTCGGTCACAAGAGCTCCGTTGTTTATTATTTTCACCGCTTCGCGTGTATGATCGGAGGGATATACGCGGTCGAGACCGTGGGCAAGCACCGCTATTGTCTTCAGGCCGTTGTCGAGGGCACTCTTATGCGCGCATATATCTATGCCGTAGGCAAGACCGCTGACAACTACTAGTCCGGGAAAGGAAAGAGACAGACCTTTGATTATCTCACGTGTCACTTCGGCGCCGTAGGTCGTGGAGTGGCGGGTGCCGACGACCGAAATCATCTTTTCCTCACCAAGACAGAAACCACCTTTCACAAAAAGAGCAAGCGGAGCGTCGGGACATTCTGAAACGGCCGCGGGATAACGGCTGTCGCCTCTGCCGATGACGGTGATATTGTTGCGAAGGCAGAATTCAATCTCCTTTTCAGCTCTTATAAGAGGTTTTCCCGAACTTACCCCTTCAGAAAGAGCTGCTCCCACATACGGAATGCGGGCAAGAAAAGCGGGTTTCTCTTTGAATATCTCCTCCGCGTCGGGATATTCGCATATAAGCTGACCGGCATGACGCGGCCCTACCCCTTTTATCATTCCGAGGGCTATGATGTATTTAAGGCGGGATATATCTTCCATAATTCCGGGATTAATATTTTACTAACATTACGGGGTATTTATGGTTCATCATTTTTCCGCCACACGGAATAAAAAAAATCTCCCTTCACGCACTTTACGGCAGATGAAGGGAGATTCTGAATCTTATATAATATCTTATTTTTTTATCCTACGCTATAGAATATCGGAGATGCAGGTCCGATAGGCAGACCAAGCATGATCCACGCGAAAAACAATACCATCCATCCAAGATAGAAAGCTATCGTATAAGGAAGCATCAGGGCGACGATTGTCCCGATACCCGCCTTCTTGTCGTAAAGCTGAATGAATGCCACGATAAGAGCGAAATACGACATCATCGGAGATATGATATTTGTCACCGAGTCGCCGATCCTGTATGCCAGCTGAGTAAGTTCGGGAGAATAGCCCAGCATCATGAACATAGGGATGAACACAGGCGCCATGATAGCCCATTTCGCCGAAGCCGATCCCATCACAAGATTGATGAACGCTGCAAGAAGAACGAAAAGGAACATAAGCGGAATAGTGCCAAGGTTTATGCTCTGAAGGAAATTAGCTCCCTCAACGGCAACAAGAAGTCCGATATTCGACCATTTGAAATATGCCACAAACTGAGCGGCAAAGAATACAAGGACGATATATGAGCCCATCGTTTCCATCGACTTGGCCATACCTTTCATCACGTCGGCATCATTTTTCAGAGTCTTGGCTCCCAGACCGTAAGCTATGCCCGGCAGAGCGAATACAAGGAATATGAATGTCACGATACCTTTCATGAACGGAGAGTCAAGGAAACTTCCCGATTCCGGATTTCTAAGAAAGCCGTCAGGAGGGATTATTCCGAAAGCCACAACGGTGAAAAGCACTATAGTCGTTATAAGAGCGTAACGCATACCGCGTTTCTCATCTTCGTTAAGGGGATGAAGCTCGATGGCCTCGACATCTTCGCCGGTATATTTACCCAGACGCGGTTCGATGATCTTTTCTGTCACCCATGTGCCGAGTCCGGCGATAAGGAATGTGGAAATGAACATGAAATAATAGTTACATGCCGGATTCACCACATATTCGGGATCTATGATCCTTGCCGCTTCCTGAGAAAGTCCCGCAAGAAGAGGGTCTATCGTTCCCAGAAGAAGATTGGCACTATAGCCTCCCGACACTCCGGCGAAAGCTGCTGCAAGTCCCGCAAGAGGATTACGGCCTGCTGCGAGAAATATCACCGCGGCAAGAGGCACAAGAAGTACGTAACCGATCTCTGAAGCGGTATTGGAAAGCACCCCTGCGAAGACAACCACGAAACTAAGAAGTTTAGGTGGCGCCATAAGCACTATCTTACGCAGTACGGTGGAGATAAGGCCCGAACGTTCGGCAATGCCGACACCGAGCATAGCGACAAGCACCGTGCCGAGAGGAACGAAGCCTGTGAAATTTGTAACAGTCTGAGTAAGTATCATGTGTATACCTTCCCGAGAAAGAAGATTTACTGCACGTATCCCCTGTCCTGTCGCGGGGTTGATTACTTCAGGGTTTATCAGTGATACTATCCATGAAAGGACAAGTACGGATAATGCGAAAAGTGCAAACAATGTAGCCGGATGCGGGAGTGCGTTCCCGACTTTTTCAACAGTCTGGAGGAATCTGTCGATTAATGATTTTTTCTTCATGCGTCAATAAATGGCGTCGGCAGTTTAGCGTTAGCGTATTAAAATAAGCCGGATTAATAAATTATGTGATTTCTACAAAAATAGTTATTAAATGCCGGAAACAGAAGTGAAATAGTATTAACGAATACTCTTAAGTGTTGACAAATTGTTATTAACCATTTATAATTTGATACATTTTTTAAAATTATGTCCATTATATTTAACATCGTGTTTCAGGAGTCGGTCTTACATCCTTAATTAATATGAAGAGGGAGCGAAAGTGTGCGGTTTAGCACCGTAAATGTTTGATATCGCACATAATCCGGAAAATAGAAAATATATAACACATTGATTATCCGGATTTTAAAAGAATGGTATTGTATTTGTGTATTATAATACGGATACAACATGATGATGATATGAGAACTGTTATACTTTTTCTTTTTCTGATTGTGCGGGCAGCGGTCATTTCAGCCGGCGACACGATAGTTCTCCGACTTGATGAAGCTATCGGTCAGGCTAAAAGGAATTCTCCCGACGCATCGAATGCGCGGCATACGTTCAGGTCGGAATACTGGAGCATGCGGTCGTACAGGGCTAATTATCTGCCGTCTCTGTGGCTGAACTCCTCCCCTTATTATGACCGTGCGATAAACGCGGTGACACAGTCGGACGGAAGCGTAAGATTTGTGGAGCAGAATCTGCTGAGGGCGAACGCGCAGCTTACGCTTAGCCAGAACGTAAGCCTGACGGGAGGTAATATCTTTATAAAGAGCTCGGTCGACAGACTTGAGATTCTTGATTCCCGGAATGTATCATGGCAGACGGTGCCGGTGACGATAGGTTATTCACAATCTCTCTTCGGATATAATTCGCTGAAGTGGGACAAAAGGACAAGACCGGCCAGATATGAGGCGGCTTGCAGGGAATATGTGGAAACCCTTGAACTTGTGGCAGCCGGAACGGTGAACCGTTTTTTCAGTCTTGCCACGGCGCAGAGTAATCTTGAATCGGCAGTGGCGAATCATGATAACGCGGTAAGGCTTTATGAGCTTGCAAGGGGAAGATATGATATAGGTACGATAACCGAAAACGAGATGCTTCAGCTTGAGATCAATATGCTGAGCGAAGAGACGGCCAGGATAAACGCGATGCTTGAACTTAATGATTATATGCAGTCGCTGCGCTCTTATCTGGGTATAGGCGGTGACGTGGTGGTCAGGGTGAGCGTGGATACAGCACTTCCCGAGTTCAGCGTAAATGAAGATGAGGCTTTTTCGCTTGCGCTTCAGAACAGTCCGGAGATGATAAATATGAGATACAAGAGAGTCGTGAGCGAAAGCAACGTGGCATATGCCAGGGCGAACGCGGGTCTGAAGGCCGATCTTTATATGAGTTTCGGACTTACTCAGAGTGCCGAAAGGTTCAGAGACGCCTACAATGAGCCGCTTAACCAGCAGTATGTAAGCGTGGGACTCAGTCTTCCGATACTTGACTGGGGAAAGGGGCGCGGGCAGGTGAAGCTGGCAAAGTCGAACAGGGATCTTGTCTCGCTGCAGACAGAACAGAGAAGAAATGATTTTGAGACCGATATACGTAAAACGGTGAATCAGTTCAATCTTCAGCTTCAGCGTGTGCGGATAGCGGCTAAGACCGACGCTACGGCGGCAAGGCGGCATGATGTGGCGACAAGACTTTATATACTTGGAAAATCCACTATCCTTGACCTGAACTCCGCGACATCGGAGAAAGACAGCGCAAGGCGTAACCATATCTCCGCTCTTTATAAATACTGGAATTTATATTACGCGATAAGAAGTATGACCCTTTTCGACTTCGAAAGGAATATCGGGCTGAGTGAGGATCTTAATGAATTATTAAAATAAAAGATTTATGGACAGAAAGCTGCCACCAAGACATCCGCTGTTCCGTTACAGATATCCGATAACGGGAGGAATCGTCTTCATTATACTTTTCGGATATATGATATCGCTGTCGTCGGCTCCCAGGAGACTGAAAGTGAAAAGTGATGATATAATGATCGCCGAGGTGATGAATGAACGGTTTCTCGAATATGTGGAGGTCGAAGGAATCATACAGCCGGTGAATACCATTAAGGTCAACAGCCGGCAGAGCGGAAATGCCGACAGCATATATGTCGGCGAAGGTATGATGGTAAGGAAAGGCGATACTATCTTTACGATCGATAATCCGGAAGTGCTGAGATCTATCGAAGATCAGAAAGCGGAGTGGAACAAAAGCATGCTCAGATATCGTGAGCGGGAGATAGAGATGGAACAGAAGACTCTTAATCTCCGTCAGCAGGCTCTGCAGAATGATTATGAGCTGAAAAGGCTTAGAAAGAGTTATGATCTGGATCTTGAAGAGTATAAGATGGGCATTAAGAGTAAGACGCAGCTTGAAATAGCGGAAGATGAATATCATTATAATTCTGAGAAAGCGCGTCTTCAGAGAGAGAATATACGGCATGACTCGGTGATGACGGGCATAAGGAAGGAACTTCTTTCAAAAGAGCAGCTTCAGGAAAAACTGAAATATGAACGTTCGCTTGCGACTTTCACCGATCTTGTGGTAAGAGCTCCCGTTGACGGTCAGCTGAGTTATCTTAATGTCACTCCGGGGCAGAGAATCGGAAGCGGTGAGGCGATAGCGGAAATAAAGATTATGGATAAGTTTAAGATAAAATCTTCGGTGAATGAGTTTTATGTCGACAGATTTGCCGTGGCACTGCCGGGAAATATAACTTATCAGAACAGAAATTTCCCTCTTAAAGTCTGTAAGGTGATACCGGAGGTAAAAAACCGGAATTTCGATATCGAACTTCTATTTACCGATTCCATGCCTGATAATGCAAGAGTGGGTAAGAGTTTCAGAGTGCAGATAGAGCTCGGTCAGCCGGAACAGTCGCTTATCATCTCGCGCGGTAACTTTTATCAGTCTACGGGGGGAATGTGGATATATAAACTTGATGAGGAAGGCAGGAGAGCCGTAAAGACTCCTATCGTAGTGGGAAGACAGAATCCTCAGCAGTATGAGATTATTTCCGGACTTAAACCGGGAGAGAAGGTAATTATTTCGGGTTATGATAAATTCGGTGATATTGAAGAACTTGTTATCGACTGATATCGGTCGGTATGAATGAGTGATCTTTAACAGAACAGATTTACGGCAGAAGATGCCGGCAAAATGACAAAAACTGAAAATATTGACCGAATAATAAATGAAAAAGGAATTACAATTAACTATATGATATTATGATCAAAACAGAAAATCTTCAGAAGATATTCAGAACGGAAGAGATTGAGACATGGGCTCTCAACAATGTGAACATAGAAGTGACAGAAGGTGAATTCGTAGCTGTGATGGGACCTTCGGGTTGCGGTAAATCCACACTTCTTAATATTCTGGGGTTGCTTGACAATCCTTCAGACGGAAATTATATGCTTAACGGAACTGACGTTTCAAAATTTACGGAGAGTGAAAGGACAAAACTCCGTAAAGGAGTGATAGGTTTCGTGTTCCAGAGTTTCAATCTTATTGACGAACTTAATGTAATGGAAAATATAGAACTTCCTCTGTTGTATATGGGACTGCCATCTTCCGAAAGAAAAAGAAGAGTGGATGAGGCGATGAAAAGAATGGCTATTTCACACAGAAGCAAGCATTTTCCACAGCAGCTTTCAGGAGGTCAGCAACAGCGCGTCGCAATTGCCAGGGCCGTGGTTGCCAATCCCAAACTTATCCTTGCGGATGAGCCGACGGGAAATCTTGATTCAAGAAACGGAGAAGAGGTGATGAATCTTCTCAGCGAACTTAATAAGGAAGGTACAACGATCGTCATGGTGACACATTCTCAGCATGACGCCGGTTATGCGGGAAGAATAATAAATCTTTTTGACGGAGAGGTCGTGACAGAGGTAAAATTATAATTTATACTCCCGGATATGGTAAATTATAGTTAAAGTTTTATTAGTTTCTTCAACTAATGCAAAAACGATAAAACTATTATGACATAAACAGAGTTATTATTTCAGAATCAAAATTTAAACAACATAGTGCAGCAATAATTGAAATAATTTTACTTTTATTTGTTAGATTTAAGTCGGTTAACAAAAAGCCTCTTTGAGTTATTTTCAAAGAGGCTTTGTTTTTGATAGTTATAAGTAATAAAGAAAGATTGTCGTAATTATTGTAAGTTCACATATTTGTTTTATAGTTCCGTATCTTAATTCTGTAATAGTTCAGCAATCAACTGTAAGTATAATTCGGTGTTAAATTCTCATTGTTCTATAGTTACGTGAAAATTAAAAATCTTTCGCGTGTGTTATAAATATTCCTTAGTGTTATAATTGTTACCGTTTGTACGGTTCTTTTCGTGTTATAATTTTTGTGTATGTGTATTGTTTTAGGAGCAGTCTCCGAATCGTGAAAAAATAATCAGGCAATCATGTAATTTCTGTAAGGTTAATAATAAGAGAGACTTCGGGTAAAAATCAGTATATAAAAGAATATCAGTTTACAGCAGATATCTTTATAATAGAATGTGTATATATATGAAATCAGTTTTTATAAAAAATAGATCCCGGAGATGATTTAATTAACACTATTATCATAAGGAAGTCAGAACGGGCTAAACGCCCCCTTATTCCGGGAAATATTTTTTTTATATTATTAATAATTCAGGTTTAATAAATAAACACGGAGTCGTTCATAAAATCCAATCTGCAAAAAAAGACTCCGTGTAATTTATTTTCATTGAACTAACATTATAAAAACTCTTAATCAATACGGTCGACGCTGTCGGATGTCATCTGTATTTTTTTCAGAGTACCGTCTTCATTATAATGAAGATAGTCGATACATACCGAACGGCTATAGCTTGAACCGTCGCTCTGCATTGCTCCGTTATGATAGATGAAGTACCACTGACCTTTAAATTCGGAAATAGCCTGATGATTGGTGTTCGAATTACCGGCAATCTCATTCAGGATACCTTTTGCTTCCCATGGACCGTTGATATTATCCGACATGGCGTAAGCTATCTTTTCAGGGAACTGAGAAGCATAAGTCAGGTAATATTTTCCGTCTTTCTTATGAACCCACGGAGCCTCAGTAAAGGCGAAGTCTGGAAAGTCGATATGCATCACGGGACCGTCGATCTCGATCATGTTATCCTTAAGCTTAGCATAATAACACTGGCTGTTACCCCAGAATATCCATGCCTGACCGTCATCATCGATAAATACCGCTGGATCGATACAAGCCCATGAGTGAGTACTTGCGTAACAATCTTTATTTGTAAGAAGCGGTTTACCAAGAGCATCTTTATAAGGACCTTCAGGACGTGTCGCAACCGCTACACCGATACCTGTCGTATTAGAACTTGTATAGAAATAAAATTTCCCGTCCTTTTCAACTACATGGGAAGCCCATGCATTAGGTGAACTCCATTTAAAATCAGAGTCTCTCAACGGTACGGGATGCTCTGTAAATGTTTTCATATCAGTAGTTGAAAACACTACCCAGTTATGCATCTTATAATAGCTCTGTCCTCCGGCATAATCTTCACCTGCGAAAATCCACAAAGTATCATTATAAACCATTGATGCCGCATCGGCAGTATATTTATGAGTTACAACAGGATTACCTTTTGCTTCCCAGCGGAATGCCGGTTCTTTCTGAGCACGATAGTCTGAAACAGCGGAATAAAGAGTCTTCTTTATCTGAGCCGGTGTAAGAGCCTTATCATATACTCTGAACTCATCAAGATATACATTATCCATATAGACATCTCCGGTATAGCATGAACGGCCGATCCAGTTATGTTTTGTTTTCCCAAGATCCTTAAGTTTAAGAGAAACAGAAGCATCTTTCTTAATCTCTTCTCCGTCGATATATAGAGTACCCGTGGTGCCCGACTGAGTATAAGTCATAAGAGTCCATACACCGGTAGGAATAGGAGAATCTGTTCTTACCTGAGTTTCGTCTCTGTAATCGGTCTTTGTTATAGTATATCCCGATACTCTCGGGCTCAGGAAAGCATAACCTGCGGGATCTGCGATGATATTGTCGGAATTGGAGAAAGTCGCGAAGAAATTTCCGTTCTGATTCATCTTGTTTGCCTGAGGAACATAGATAAGGCATGAAACAGTGAAGTTGTTAAGAGAACCGATAAGGTCGCCTACCTTTTCGCCCATATCAACATATCCTTTGTCGACACCTGTATATAATACGCTCTTATTTCCGAAACTTCTTATTGCGGCACTTCCTTTAAGTTCTCCGTTATAACCGTTTCCGCTTTTGTCGACTACACCGGCTTCATCAAAAGTGTACCATAATTTAGGTGAAGTCTGAGCATTGATTCCCAGAGACAATAAAAGCATCCCTGCGACAAGCTTCAAATTTTTCATAATATTATTCATTGATTAATTATCTTTTTTTTACCTTTACTTCTACCGTGACGCATTAATTCCGTATTGCCGGTCTTAAGCTTAACATGAAGATTCTGTCGTTTGTTACGTTTACAAAATTAGATCCGGGATCATAATATTGTGAACTAAAAACGATCATAAACAGACTAAAAACGTCTAAAATGACGTTATAAGTCTATTATATACATATAATTGGGATATTTTAGGGATAAATTATAAATTTATAGTCTCAATTCAAACATAGTAGCCGAATCATCATTACAGTAGTCATAGTATGAGGAAATCGTTATATTTTCTTTTGCTGGCAACAGCATTATTCTTATGCATTCCGTTTTCTTTTGCGTCAAAACCTGCAATAGAAAAAATAGATATAGCCGACGGACTTTCGGACAATAATGTTCTTTCCATTGCTCAGGATAAACACGGATTCGTATGGATCGGTACAGAATGGGGACTTAACAGATTCGACGGAAAAAACATATCAGTTTTTAAATACGACCGTCTTAACGATAATACGATTTCGCAGAACGGCGTCAATAAAGTGCTTTATGATGAAAAGCGCGATATCGTATGGTTCGGAACAAAAGGGGGAGGAATAAATTTTTATGACTATTCAACGGGGAAATTCGGAAATTATATTTCCAAAACTCCGATAAAGGGTCCGCTTTCAATAAGTATCACTGATATATGTTTTTCCAATGATGACAATATCTGGATCTCCACATATCAGGACGGTATTCAGAAGTTATTCGTTGAGGGTGATTCCATAATTGATTTCAGCGGTCTTATGCTGCCTCAGCTTTCGGGATATAAGATAAAATCTATCGCGGAAGATGAAAAGGGCAATCTTTTTATCGGTCACTGGGGTGAGGGTCTTACGGTATTCAATCCGGAAACGGGGCATATTCGATATTTTAAGAATGATAAATCCGATCCTTCTTCCCTGCCGGGTAATGAGATAATGGATATCTTTATCGATTCATCCAAACGAGTTTGGCTGAGTACTCATTACGGGATAGCTATATATAATTATGACACTGAAGATTTCACTGTCTACAGACATTCTCCCGATAACGTTAATTCTCTTTCTGTTGATGATATACATAAGATAAATGAAATAGACGGAAAACTATGGATTGGTACATGGAGAGGCGGTATCAATATTCTTGATCTTAAGGATTTCGATCCTAAGAACAATAAGACACAGAAATTCGAATACCTGCCTTATCTTGAGGACGGAACAACACTTACCTGCCCTTCGGTTGTGGATATTTTCAAAGACTCCTTCGGAAATATCTGGATGGCTACATATGGTGGCGGGGTAAATCTTATCTCCCATCTTCCACCCTATTTCAATACAATATCTATAGAGAAAAGCAAAAAACACGGTTTCAGACTGAGTACCAATATTGTTACGTCTCTTAATATTGATAAAAACGGCAATCTGTGGGCCGGTATGGTAAATTCTATGATGGACGTTTTCGGCAAGGACGGAAGCAGGAAAAGTTTCAGAAAAGAAAATGCCATTCCTAAAAGCAATACTATAAATATTCTTACAGACCGCGACGGAGACGCATGGATAGGTGTCGACAGAGTAGGTCTTATGAAATATGACAATAAAAGCGACAAATTCCTGACCGTTCGTGATGAGGAGGATATGAAGCGTCATGACTATGTTACTGCCATTTATGAAGGCAATAACGGTAACATATGGATTGGTTCCAATTACGGTATCGGATATTATGATAAGCATTCCGGAAAATACACCGAAGTCGATCTTAAGATTTACGGGATAAAAGATGCTTTCGTAAAATCCATTGTAGAAGATATTAACGGTAATCTGTGGATAGGAACAAACAATAACGGAGTCCTTATCCTGTCGGATAAATATGAACTTATGCATAACTTCCTTATCGGAACCGGATTTCCTGCAAATATGGTAAATCATATACATAAAGCAGATAACGGGTCCATGTGGGTAGGTACTTATAGCGGTTTCGTGTATTTCGACAGAATAACGGACAATGATTACCGGTTTACAGTGCTTGGGCGCCAGAACGAACTTGCCGATGAATGTGTAAAAGCGATATCATCGTCTGACAATAATGAAATATGGCTTTCCACAAACACAGGCATAAGCAAATATATAGTTGATGAGAAAAGATTTATAAACTATAATATAGATAATGGGATAAACTGCGGATCTTTTAATTCCGGTGTTGTTGCCAGATCTGACGACGGAATAATATATTTCGGTTCTCAGAGTGGTATCTGTTATTTTGATTCAAAGATTTCTGATCACAACCGCGTGATTCCGGATGCCAATATCGTTGCTGTATCTCTATATGATAAATCCGGCTATAAATCTGTGATCAAGGAAAATCTTCCGTTGAAAAAAAGATATGAATTCGATCATTTCGATAATACGTTCAGAATCGACTTCAACGTAATGGATTTTGCCCTTAAGAATGAAACAGAATATATCTATACTTTAAAGGGATATGAGGATGTATGGCACGAAGCAGATCAGAATAACGTGATATTCCAGAACCTGCCATATGGTCGTTATATTTTTTCGGTAAAGTCGAAACTTAACAATCAGATATGGGGAAGTGAAGAAACAAGCATAGAAATCTTAATTCATCCTCCACTATGGCTTCGCTGGTGGGCCAAGGTTATTTATGCTTTGCTTGCTGTGATCGCGATGGCTGTTGCGGTGTTCATATATAAACGCCGTCTTGACCTGAAAAATACTCTTTATCTTGAAAAACAGCAATATATTCAGGCTCAGCAGCTTAATGAAGAAAGAATAAATTTCTTCACTAATATCACACATGAACTCCGTACTCCGCTGACTCTTATTCTCGGTCCTCTTGAAGAGATTGAGAAAGGCGGCAGCGACCTGAACAGTCAGCGCGGTAAGATATCTCTGATAAGAAACAATGCCATTAAACTGCATCAGCTTATCAGCAGAATCCTGGAATTCAGAAAATGTGAAACTATGAACAAGACTCTAAGCGTGAGAAGTCGTAATCTTCCTGCGCATATATCAGCCATAGTTTCTAAGTTCTCGGGAGCAAATACTAATAAGAATATAATAATAAAAGAAGATATCGACATGGATATCGCTCCGATATGGTTTGATGCGGAGGTTATCACCACTATCGTCGACAACCTTCTTTCAAATGCGGTAAAATATACCAATTCAGGAGAGGTAAATGTGAGTCTCAGAAAGTCAGAAGACTCAAAAGAAATAACCATTAAGGTCAGCGATACTGGAATAGGTATCCCAGAAAATTGTATTGAGCATATCTTCGAAAGTTATTATCAGGCTAAAAACAATAACGGCAGTAACGGAACAGGCATCGGCCTTGCTCTTGTAAAAAGTCTTACCGACCTTCATAAGGGAAAAATCGATGTTCAGAGCCGTATTAATGAAGGCACGATATTCACTCTTATTATTTCAGCTGAAAATATCTATTCTGCTGAAGAGATATATTCTGAGCAGATAGTGAAACCTGTCGTTTCTGCTGATCGTGTTGATTCTGATGATCGTTTCATTTCTGTTGATCGTTTCGATGCTGCTGATCATGTTGATTCTGATGACTCTGTAGATCCGGTTGGTTCTGTTGTTTCTGATGTTTCTGTCAATCCTTTCGATCCAGTTGATTCTGATGATACTGTTGTTTCTAATGATTATGTCAATCCTTTAGATCCAGTTGTATCTGTCGTTTC
>CAMTON010000054.1 GCA_947074105.1 uncultured Bacteroidales bacterium | reverse complement strand
GAAGGAATACGGCAAGCATGGTAAGTGTAGATGCAATTACTGAGATTGCCACCTCATTTGTTCCATGAATAGCTGCCTGTTTCGGCTCACTTCCCTTTTCTATATGATTGGTTACGTTTTCAAGAACTACGATGGCATCATCCACCACCATACCGATCGCAATACTTAATGAAGAAAGCGAAATGATATTCAGCGTATTGCCGGAAGCCATAAGATAGACGAACGATGCGATAAGAGAGATAGGAATTGTCAGCATGACAATGAAAGTCGCTCTCCAGCGTCCAAGGAAGAACAGTACGACGAAAAGTACAACGATGAAAGTCACTAATATTGTCTCAATAAGAGAGTTGATAGTGTTTTCGATACTTGTAGATGTATTCACGATTACTCCAAGGTCGACATCTGAAGGCAGAGTCTCCTGAAGTTCCGGAAGTTTTTCCAGTACTTTATTAGAAATACTTACAGAGTTTGCACCCGACTGTTTCTGTACGATGATGATACCTCCCGATTTTCCTACAACTTTCTCACCACGTGCCGAAGTTGTGGAAATATAAGCTTCCTGTGCTCTTTCTTCTGTCCTGTCTTCTATTTTTGCAACATCACGAAGGTAGATGTTTCCTCCGTTATAACTTCCTACTACGATATCGGCAAGTTCGCGGGCATCACTGAATTCACCCTGAACACGAAGAGAGAAAGTATTTGATCCCATATCAATGTTACCGCCAGGGACATTTCTGTTTTCGCTTGCGATTATTGAAGATATTGTTTCAATACCTAGGTTATATGCTTCAAGCTTATTAGGGTCACAATATACATAGATCTGTCTTTTCGGAATACCGGAAAGAGATACGGTACCTACACCGGAGATACGGTTAAGAGGGTTCACTACTTTATCGTCAAGAATCTTATACAGTGCCGGCATACTCTCGTTTGCCGTTACCGAAAGGATTACGATAGGAATATCATCTGTTCCGAATTTAAAGATAATAGGGGAACCGACTTCGTCAGGCAGGAAATTGGACACCTGGTCGAGCTTGTCTCGTATGTCATTAGTCGCTTCCGTAATATCCGTGCCATACTCAAATTCAAGAGTGACGATAGATATATTTTCTTTTGAAGAAGACTTGATATGCTTAAGATTACTCACAGAGTTAAGCATATTTTCCATCACTTTTGAAACATTGGTTTCTATATCGGCTGCACTGGCTCCTTCATAAGCAGTGATTACCATGATCTGGTTAGTTTCGATTTCCGGGTAAAGGTCCACGGAAAGCCTTGTCAAGCTGAAGAGACCAAACACTACAATTGCCAGAAAGCAAAGAGCTGTAGATATCGGCTTCTTTACAGCGGTAGAATATAAACTCATAATGTGTGATCTTATTTTTTATTTTCGACTTCTACTTCCATACCGTTATTCAGACGGCTATATCCTGCAATAACAACTTCGTCGCCATCTTCAAGACCGGAGATGATTTCATAAGTATCTCCTATTCGGCGTCCAAGTTCTACTTTTTTATATGTTACGGTATTGTTTTTATTCAACACATAGATATATCTTTCTCCCGTTCCCGGCTGTTTGATGATAGCCATATCAGGAACCACGATATTCTGTAGTGATCCGAAGTTCATTGTTGCACGTGCAAACATGCCCGGACGAACTTCCTGAGAATTGTTTTTAATTTTGATTTCAACAGGGAAAGTTCTTGTCTGAGGATCTATAGTTGGATAGATAAGAGAAACTTCTCCGTTGAATTTTCTGTCACCATATACATCCAGCTGAATAGAAACAGGCATCCCTTTCTTTACATTTGTAAAGTATGTCTCTGAAACATTTACAAGAAGTTTAACGGGACTGATCTGTTCAACAACAAGAACGGGACTTCCGGAAGTATACATATCTCCGTTGTCATAATTTCTTGCTGTGATGATCCCGTCAATAGGGCTTATAAGCTGTGTATTCTCCACAAGATTCTTATATGATGTCTCTGCAATATCCAGAGCCATCTTCTGTGAATCCCACTGTGATTTTGATACGCCGCCTACTTTATATAATTCATCAACACGGTTAAACTCTACACGGGTATTATCAAGTTGCGTTCTTGCCTGTTTCAGATTGTTTGCATCCATCTGAACAAGTTTCTGGCCTTTTCTTACTTTATCACCAACTTCTACAAGTATCTCTTCGATTCTGACAGGAGTCTGAGGAGATATCTTATTTGTTACATTAGCCTGTACTGTTGCCGTAAACTCCCTTGTCTGTTCTACGTCTTTTTCATAAACTTTTTCCACTTTAACAAGCGGTTTGCTTACAGATTCTATTTTGGAATTTTCTGTATTTGCAGCTTCTGTTTTTCCGCCTTTACAGGAAGTAAAAAATAAAGCTCCTATTATCGGAATGATTAAAAGTTTTTTAGAGGTATTCATCTTATGTCGCTATTTTGTCTTTTTTATTTTAATTAATTGTCAGAATTCCCGTATTGAGTAACGGGACGGCCTAAAGTAGCCTCAAGATTTGCTTTTGCTGCCAGATAGTCATATATTGACTGTGCATATTGAAGTCTGGCCTGAGTAAGAGCTGTTTCAGAAGTATTCATTTCAAGGAGAGTTCCCGAACCGACAGCATATCTTTTCTGACTTATCGAATATGCTTTGTCTGCCTGAATCACACTTTCTTTATTCGAAGTTACCTGCTCGATTGCTGTTGAAATGTTATCAAGAGAATTTTGAACACTTAATTCAAGCTGTCGTACAGTATTTTCGCGCTGAAGAAGCAGATTTCCGTAAGAGATATTATTCTGTTTTGTCTTATAATATTTCTTTCCTCCGTCAAAAATCGGAACAGAAAGAGAAAAGCTCAATACAGATCCCGGAAACCAGTCATAATTTTTCATTCTAAGATCCTTATGCATAGCCTGCCATCCGTAGTTCAGTCCTAAGGCAAGAGTCGGAACGTAACCCATCTTATTTATCTTCTCAGACTCTCTGATCTGTTCTGCCTGAATATCGAACTGTTTGATGACACTGTTATCTACAAGAGAAGTATCATTTTTAAGATACATATAATCAGAAAGCATTTCAGTTTCATAATTGTCGAGTTCTCCGGTAAAAATTATAGGCTGATTCACATCAACACCCATAAGCACTTTAAGATTCAGAATTGCAAGTTTAACGGCGTTTTCACCATTAACCATCTGAGGTTTGATATTTCTGAACTGCACATCAGCAACAAGTTTATCATACTCCGAAGCTAAACCTTGCTCATAATTTGAAGTAACAAACTGTGCATTCATTTCTGCCGTCTTATAACTGGCACTAAGAGCTTTATAAGCATCTTTTGCAAGCAGAAGCGAATAGTAAGCATTTTTCACCTGATTGACCATATCGATTTTCGACGATCTGGCAACTTCCATAGCCAGTTCCACATCTTTCTGGTTCAGCTTAATAGTTTTCCAAAGTTGTGGAGCTACAAGAGGAAGAGAAAGATTAAATGTTGCATTCATAGTATACTTCTGCCCCATTTTAATGATCATAGGTTCCTGATCCTCCATTCCCATTTTCATACTCTGAAGTTTCAAAGCGTCCTGCATAACTCCTGAAGCAGAAATATCGGGAAATAATCCTGCAATTGTCTCTTTTTTTACATATCGCTTAAGTTCGATCTCCTGATCTGCAACCTGAATAGTAGGATTATCGCTCAACGCGATCTCCAGCACTTCATTCAGCGATAAGCGTAAACTGTCCTGAGCTTTGGAATTGCGAGAAACAAACATTGCTATCGCAATGCAAGCAATTAATTTAACCCTTCTTGTCCCTAAACAAATTTTCATCATTTACCTTATTAACTGTTGATAATACCTAATTAGTCTTATTTTTATTATGTGATTGAAAACAGATTGTTTTTTTACAATTTCAAAGTAATATAATTCAAATTTAAAGCTGAAATCTATTCAATTAATATATAATGGCTATCAACGAACTATACTATTTATTCAATTACTACTTTCTGACTTAAATTTAACATACAATTAATAAATAAAACCTCTCAAATAACGTCATAAAGAACAGAATATATCCAAAATAGAACTTTCACAATTTTCATTGAATAATTATATTAATTGGGTGAATGTTTTTGACGAAGAATATGGATGAAAATATTTTTGTATAGAAGTTTATATACTAATATTTTGAAATGGGAAAAATAGGTTTCTTTTCTGCGAAAAAAGAAAGATGTTCTAACGGACCTTTATTGAATCTTGTATCACATAATAAGCACATGCTTACATGGATACTTATATTTCTTGCCCTCTTTACTACAGGGATGAGATATGATGCAACTCTTTCACTGATATCTTCAACAATCTCTGTATCGACAATGATACTGCTTGATCAGCTTGTACGGAAATTTCTGATACCGAAATTTCTTTCCAGGGATCAGCATCAGCTGCATTATTATCTTGCATCTTTTATTGTGGTATACTTTCTTATCTGGGGAGGAGTCCTTCTTGAAAGAATTGTTCTTTCCGAACTCATTATCTCAGGAATAGTAAAATTCAAATATAACGAAGAAATAACAAATGCTCACCGCATATTTCCTTTTGTGAGAATGGCAGTGCTTCTTATCGGAACATTTTCAATAAGCACAATTTCATTTCTTTTATCCAGAACAAAAGCTGCATATAAAATATCCGATAATCTGCGTAATGAAAAGCTGGATATGGAGCTTCGTTATCTTAAAGCTCAGATAAATCCGCATTTCCTGTTCAATGCTCTGAATAATATTTATTCACTTTCGTATACTAACGATTCAAATGCTCCTGAAGCAATTCTGAAGCTTTCAGAAATGCTGAGATATGTGACAGATGAATGTCAGTCAGATAAGATTTCAATTTCAAAAGAGGTAAAATATATCGAAAGCTATATAGATTTCCAGAAAATGAGGGTCGAGTCACTTCCTAATGTGGAATTCATTCATAATATAATGAATCCTGAATTCAAGGTAACTCCTATGATATTTCAGCCTCTTGTGGAAAATGCGTTCAAACATAGCCGTGTGGAGAATAATAAAGACGGGTATGTAAAATTTTATCTTCACCAGAATGATAAAGAGCTTGTCTTTATTTCCGAAAATACCCGTGCAGCATGTTTTGCGAAAAAGACAAACGACAGAAGCGGTATAGGTGTTGATAATGTAAGAAAACGCCTTGATCTTGCATATGGCAATAAATATATTTTCGACATCGAGGATAATGAAAAATATTATCGCTCAACGATAAAAATAAAAATAAGATAAGTATTTAGAATAGTGGATTTTTATGGAAAATTATAAATATAAAGTTCTCATTGTAGATGACGAGTTTCTTGCCAGGAAGCTCCTTTCTGATTATGTTTCTAAGATTGACTCACTGGAACTTGTCGGGACCTGTTCAAATGCGTTCGAAGCAATGTCGATGCTTCAGAAATGCAATGTTGACATAATGCTTCTTGATATACATATGCCTGATATTACGGGTATGGAACTTATCCAAAGTATGCAGAAAGTGCCTACATTCATATTTACTACGGCATATTCAGAATATGCTCTTGAAAGTTATGATCTTGGAGCTGTGGATTATCTTTTGAAACCTATAGGTTTTCCTCGCTTTTTTCAGGCTATAAATAAGGCTATTGAAAAAATTGACCGGAATAATCCTGCAGGAGAAAATTCTGATCAGGAATCTAAGTCAGAAGCCGTGCTTGAAGTAAAACCGACAAATGATTTCCTTACAGTAAAAGCAGACTATAAGATTTATAAGATTAATTTTTCAGATCTTCTTTTTATTGAAGGACAGCATGAGTACGTTACCTTCCATACCAAGACAAGAAGGATTACGGCTCTTTATTCACTAAAGAATCTTGAAGAACAGCTGCCTTCTGATAAATTCCTAAGAATACATAAATCATATATTGTATCTTTTCATTTCATTGAGGATATAGAGGGAAATACAGTAAATGTAGCCGGCAATAAACTTTCTATCGGAGGAAGTTATAAAGACGCATTACTTACGCGCCTGAATCTTAAATAACAGAATATTTCTTAATCTCATAATAACAAAAAGCTCCCGTAACATTTTTCACATCTCTTCGGGAGCTTTTTTGGTTTAAAGAGGATATTGCAAAATATGGTTTTGCAATATCCTCTTTTTAGTTTTATGAGAAAATGGAATTTCATTTATAAGTTATTGTAGTCTTCTGATAATAGTTGAATTTCATTTTTATGTGAAAATAGTGTCTCAAAAGAATGATAATGAAAAAGAGAATATGCCAGTCTTTATTTTGGCATATTCTCTTTTCATTTATGCTATTTGAAAGCACCTTTACAGAGATACATAAACAACAAGAAAAAACATATAACTATAAAAAAATATCAGGAAGTGAGATAATCTCACTTCCTGATAGTAGATATTATTCAGACTAAAAACCATAACGGTAGTTTAGTACTTGTCAGTATTAATATTTAAACTGATTTTCAATATAAACATTGTAATCCCTGATACTTCCCGGAGCATTCTGCTCCATACGTGGAAGATACTGGAAGCCACTGATCTTAGTTTCTTTTCCAAGATCAATCACCAGGTGATGAGGGAATGCTGTTCCGTCAACAGTACACCAGTAAGTTGATTCCTGAAGGTCAAAAACTTTATCACCGGTTCTGTTACCTTTTTTATTCTCCTCACTGTTAGCATAACGCACAGTCCATGGCTCACGTGAAATACGCTGACCGTTTTCATCAAGGATATAAAGTTCGGCAATAGCAACTACATCTTCAGGTTTCTGTGTAGAAAGAGCTTCAAGACAGAAGAAACGGCCATTCTGAGTAGAATTGAATTTCACTTCCTGCCATCCGTTTCCTGCGTCAAAAGCACCTTTGTGAGCTACTGCTACAGAAGAAAGATCTAGATTCTCTCCGTCTTTACGGTGTGTAGCAGGGACATCAAGACGAAGCAGGTCGATAATAGGTTTTTTCAAACCTTCAACAGATGCTTTCTCAGGACCTTTAACATCAAGAACGATGATTTCATTTTCTCCTTCTTTAAGCCAGCAACCAGGCATATAAAGTGTATGCTGTGGTCCTACTTCCCAGAAGCGTCCCATAGATTTTCCGTTAACCCAAACCATACCTTTACCCCATGATTCCATATTGATAAATGTATCGCCGGTCTTTTTAAGATTGAAAGTAGCACGATAGAATCCAGGAACCGTAGCATCTTTCATCTCTTTGAAGTCTTTTTCACTTGTGAATTCATAAGTACAAGGCAGATTATATACTTCCCAGTTCTTAAGATTTGAAGTGAAGGCACGTCCTTCGATATCTATTGTAAGTTCCACTCTGTCGGAAATACCTTTAAAGTCTTTGATAGCGCGACCGAAGTTGATACGTCCCATAGCCTCTACAAGGATATCAAGCTGAGCTCCTTTTCTTACAGAAGGAAGAACAAGTTCTTTTTCTCCGTTTTTACGGTAAAGAGTTCCCACTTTTTTCCCGTCAATGAAAACCTGTGCCCAGTCGTGAGCATCAAGAACTGCAAGTTTGCTCTGTCCGTTGATTTCCGGAAGCGTAGTACGATAAAGAATAGATCCCCATCCCTGATCAAACTCTTCCATAGTTTTGATATCATAAGAAGTCTTAGCTTCAGGAAGATTTTCAAAAAGCGGAGCAACCTGAGTGAATTTAACCTCAGGGAAAGTGATTGTAGGAATTGCAGCCGGTACTTTTGCCTGTTGTTCACCTTTAGGCATGAAGTTCTTCATCATCTTACGAAGTTCCCAGAATTTAGGAGTTACCTGACCTGCTTCATTGATAGGTGCGTCATAGTCATAAGATGTACACATCGGAGAGAATCCCGGGCTGTTGGCTCCACCCCAGTGACCGAATGTCGTACCACCATGGGCCATATAAAGAGAGAAGGAAATGTTTTTGTCAAGCATTTCACGAAGACCGTCAACCATTGCCTTGGCATCACGTGTCTCATGTTTGCGTCCCCAGTTATCAAACCATCCGCTCCAGAATTCGCTACACATAAGCGGAGATTCAGGACGAAGTTCTTTTAGTTTTTTAAACTGTTCGTCGATATTTGCTCCCGTTCCGAAGTTCATTGTCCATACAAGATCGTCAAGTCCGTTTCTTGTAAAGTTAGAACTCCAGTCGCACTGGAATAACTCTACATCAGGGAAGTTTTTACGGATGATATCTCTTGTCTGTTCGATATATTTTTTGTTTTCACCATAAGATCCGTATTCGTTTTCTACCTGAACCATTATGATGTTTCCGCCTTTCGCAATAGTAAGATCAGCAAGCTGTTCTGCTACTTTCTCTTCGAAAATTGCTACTCTTTCCATGAAATAAGGATCATCCTCTCTCAGACGGATATCTTTCTTTTTAAGAAGCCACCATGGCAGACCGCCCATCTCCCATTCAGCACATACATAAGGGCCGGGGCGAACGATGATATACATATCGTTTTCCTGTGCAAGACGACAGAATTCAGCGATGTCATTATTTCCTGTAAAATCGAATTCACCAGGTGTCTGTTCATGTATATTCCAGAATACATAAATACAGATTGTATTCATGCCTAATGATTTACACATTTTTATACGGTGATCCCAATACTCGCGGGGAATGCGTGGATAATGAATTTCAGCAGCTTTGATTACAAAAGGTTCGTTGTTAAGAAGAAAAGCCTGATTTCCAATTGTAAAGGAACCGGCATTTTTCGCCTCCTGAGCATCAACTGTCAAGGTAGAAGCACTAAGTGCTAATGCCGCAATGGCAGCAGATAAGAATTTGTTCATAAGAATCAAAAATGTTAATTATAATGTTTAATGTATTAATCTTTTATGTGAAACGACAGTAAATATTGCCATCACATTTATGTGTTCGTGTTGTACAGAATGCGAATTTAGTTTAAAATCATCTGAATTACAAATTATATCAACAGCGTTACAGACTATTATTGAACTTGTTATACTGATTTTCAGCTGATATAATGATTTTTTAAATTAATAATAAAATTTTAAGCCTGCTATTTATCTGATGTTATTCAATAAAAATTTAACCGATTTCATTTGATTTAATTGACATCAATTTTTATAGAGATTCACCGGGTAAATTTTCCTCGTAAAAAATTAATTTAAATAGTGCCAGTTTTTATTTTAACAAAAAAAGCACCTTAATCAATACTGATTAAAGTGCTTTCTTTATTTTTTTGTAATCCGTGTCTATTATTATTAATAGTTAGGTTCTTCCGATGGAGGTGTGATTGCCTGATTAGGATCCACAGTCTGTCCTTCATTGATTTCAAAACCAGGAACATATTCTGACTGGATTTTTCCGCCTACTTCAGATTTCTCTGTTACTACGCCACGAGGGATAACCAAAGCTGCAATGATACACAGAACGAATAAAGATCCTGTTAATGACCATGTTGCTTTTTCAAGAAAATCAGATGTCTTAGGAGCACCCATAATTTGATTTGATGAAGCGAAACCGGAAGCCAAACCTCCTCCTTTAGAGTTTTGTACCAATACGATCAGCACCAAAACAAACGAAACAACCAGAATTAAGATTGTGATAAATAAATACATTTTTATTATGTTTTTATGTTAGTGATTATTATTTCCAAGAACCTTATTTGGTCTGCAAAGTAAACATTTTTTTCCGGATATTTCAAACTAAGCTTTTTAATTATTTCTAAAGCTTTTGAATACTTTTTTTGTTTTATATATATCCTTGCCAGACTTTCAGTCAAAAAGGCATCTTCTTTTATCTCTAGATTCAACGGAATATCAGAACCTTTATTGCCTTTATCTTCAGAAACTGAATCAGAAGAAGCAATAATATGCGGATTGACATCAGCATTAATAAATGCATCAATTATCTGATCCTGATCATTCTGATCTTCACCGGCAACTTCTATATCAGGTCTTTCCTGAAGTTCTTTTATGTAATCAACTCCTATCTCCGCAGAACTTTCCGCACCGGGACCTTTTTCGTACGGAAGATGATTGGGAAGTGTTGAATTCTTGATTTTAGAAAGAAAATTCTCTATTAAAATAAATGAGCTTTCAGGATTTTCATTGTTGATTTTGTCTGAAACTTCTGCCTTTAATAACTTGAACCATAAGAATTCTTCGTTATCGATTATTAAAAGCATATTTTTTCTGTCAGTGAAATAAGGCACTGACAAAGCAAATTCATCAGAAAAACGCAACGACCTTACATTAGCAAGGTTCTTAAGCTTAAGAAGTTTCAGTGTCTGAAAATACGGATATTTTCTTTCACATTCATCTATCGCCTGAAGAGACAATGCATCAAGTTTATCCTGATTATCTATAAAAGAAATAAGCGTTTGTGAATTCATTTTATTAAATTTTTATATCCGACTAAAACCTTTCGTCTTAAATCTCACTGTATTAAGTATGACAAAATACTATTATTCGATGAAAAATCAAAAATATAAAAATTAAAATAAATTCATCTGATACTATTAATTCTTTTTTTACCAGTTAGCAAGTGTGGCATTAAAGATTGACTCCGCCAGTTCCGTAACGATTTCCTCAATCAGCTGATCCTGAACATTCGTAAGAAGCTCAGTGGAAGAGAAATCTCTGTAAGCCGAGAACGAACGTTCGAAATCCTGATCCGGGCTTGCCTGATTAGTATATCTTACTTTCACAGAAATAGTAAGTCGGGTTTCAGAAGCATAAGCATCCTGTTTTACCGCCTGTGGAGTAAGATCATAGTTAGTAATTTCTCCCTCAAGAGAAATATCTCCGTTATTATTTACAAAAGAAAGTTTAGTCTGTCTTGTATAAATATCTTTCAGTTCTTCATTAAAAGCAACTCCCAGCGGAGCGTATACAAGTTGAGCTCTGATTGGAAATTCTGTGATAGAAATTGTTTTGGTTTTAGTATAATCTACGGATGCACCATTGAATTTATATGAAATAGTACATGAAGTCAGTGTTAAAACCAACGCAAATAAGCATAATAATTGTCGCATTTTTTATTCCTTTGATTGAGATGAAATTTTATAAATATGATTACTCAGGGTATAACTATCTGCATGACATATTACTACCCACGATAAACAATCATTCAAGATCATACTCTTTTATTTTCCTGTAAAGTGTTCTTTCTGAAATTTTCAATTCATCAGCCGCTTTTTTCCGTTTTCCGTTATTACGGATAAGAGCTTGTTTGATAAGCTCCTTTTCCATATCCTCAAGTGATACCGTTTCTTCTATATATTCATGAGTTACCGGAATATTACGAGTTGAATAATCATCTATTGATATAGATGGTTCGACATCTGCAGGATGATAATTCTGAATTGGAGTAATTGCTGTAATATTCTCGTTTACTATATCTTTTATCGGAGAATATGAACGTAATGCAACACTTGTAGAAGTTGGCATTGATGTCTGTATATTTTCATATACTATTTTCTTAAGTTCATCAAGTTCCTTTCTCATTTCAAAAATTACCTGATATAGAATTTCTCTTTCATTTCCCAGAATTGCGCCTTCCGAAGCATTAACGCTCAGTGCCGGAAGTTTTTCCATATCAATCTTAGGAAGATAATATTTAATTATATCGGCATCTATATCACGCCTTGTCTCTATGATAGATATCTGTTCGGCTATATTCTTAAGCTGACGAATATTTCCGGGCCAGTGATATTCCGAAATAAGAAATTTAGCCTCTTCATTAAGCTGAACAGCTGGCATTCTGTATTTCTCAGCGAAATCCCCGGCAAATTTTCTGAAAAGGAGTGATATATCCTCACGTCTTTCTCTCAATGCGGGAATCTGAATTGGCACAGTATTTAATCTGTAATAGAGATCCTCTCTGAATTTTCCTGAATTTATCGCAGAGATCATATTCACATTTGTCGCTGCTACGATTCTAACATTGGTTTTCAGGACTTTTGAAGATCCTACTTTAATAAACTCACCACTTTCCAGTACTCTAAGAAGTCTTGCCTGAGTTGATAAAGGCAGTTCTCCCACTTCGTCAAGGAAGATAGTTCCTCCTGAAGCTTCTTCGAAATAACCTTTTCTTTCCCCTGTTGCTCCGGTAAAAGAGCCTTTTTCATGACCGAAAAGCTCCGAATCTATGGTTCCTTCCGGAATGGCTCCACAGTTAACGGCTATATATTTTTCGTGTTTTCTTAAACTGTTCTGATGAATTATTTTAGGAAATGATTCTTTTCCAACGCCACTTTCCCCGGTAATCAATACAGAGAGATCAGTAGGTGCCACCTGTAATGCGATATCTATCGCCCGATAAAGTGATTCATTATTTCCTATGATTCCAAATCTTTGTTTTATTTGTTGTATCTCCGTTCTCGACATCTATTTCCTCATTAATATATTACACAAAAATAAACAAAATAATCGCAAGTCTGAAATGATGAATTCTTAACACATATAAAATGTAATTATTATAAGTAAAAGGTCAATATCCGCCATATCAGAGTAATAGCCGCATACTTAAGATTATTATATGCTTATCTGAGATCTCAGTTTTTAAGCATATATGTTTTCTCTTTCAGAAACCGGCCCAACTGTCCCATATCTTCATATTTAGCTATTTCTTCAGCCGATATGATATCACCTATAGTTATTTTTATTGATTTATCCTGCTTTCTGAACACTTCGGTAGGGAGTCTGAGAGATCTGAGTTTCCAGTTTATGAATCCCAGAGAATAAAAGAACAGGGAATTGCGTCCGTGATAATATATAGGAACCACATTCACCTTACTTTGCTTTATAAGACGGATTATACTATCGGCCCAGTCTCCGTCTTCTATTCTGAAATTCGGAGAAAAACCGGATACTCCTCCTGCCGGGAAAAACCCTATAGGGTGTCCGTCTTTAATATGTTTTAGTGTTTCCTTAACGCCTTTTATATTTGTTGTAGAGCCCTTTGAAGATTCATAAGGCGCAACAGAGATGAAGCTCGGAGACATAGCTTCTATATACGTCAGAATACTATTTACCATTACCTTAAAATCAGGCCTTAAACTTCCTAATAACGAAATCAGAGAGATTCCGTCAATGGCTCCGAAAGGATGATTTGAAACTGTTATGAATGCTCCTTCCGGAAGATTTTCCAATATCTCCCCGTTTCTAACTTTTAAATCAATGCCCAGGTCCTTAATTAAAAGGGAGGCAAATTCAGCCCCCCTTTTATGGCAACACCTTGAGTATAAGGCATTGACTTTATCAATAGAAAGAAACGAAAGTATCGGTTTTACTAAGCGACTCCCCATTTTTGTAGAAAAAAGGGGAACCATTGTTTTTACATCGTTATCATCAATTACAAATTGCTTCATAATTCTTTCAAACATTTTTATTCCAGAAAATCGATAGTCTGCTCTCCTATGATTTTCCTAAGAGTATTTTTAAGTTTTATATATTGTATAAACAAGTCATGTTCAGGTATTGTTGATTCATCATGCATTGGACTTTTAAAATAAAATGAAAGCCAATACTGAATTCCTGAGAAACCGCATCTTTTCGAAAGATCTGAGAATAAAACAAGATCCAGACACAGAGGAGCCGCAAGAATAGAGTCTTTACACAAGAAGTCAACTTTTAGCTGCATCGGATAATGAAGCCATCCGAAAATATCAATATTATCCCATCCTTCTTTATCATCTTTTCTTGGAGGATAATAATTGATTCTTACTTTGTGATATATATTTCCGTATAACATAGGATAAAGGTCCGGCTGAAGAATAGTGTCGATAACCGAAAGTTTGCTGACCTCTTTGGTTTTAAATGAGTCCGGATCATCAAGGACTTCTCCGTCCCTGTTGCCTAATATATTTGTAGAGAACCATCCGTTCAAACCAAGCATTCTTGTTTTGAATGCAGGTGCAAGTACGGTTTTCATCATTGTCTGACCTGTTTTAAAATCTTTTCCACAGATAGGCACATTCATTTTTGCCGAAAACTCCCACATTGCCGGTGTATCCACACAAAGATTAGGAGCACCCATAATAAATGGAACTCCCTCTGCAATTGCCGCATAGGCATAACACATACTTGGGGAAATTTCTTTGCTGTTAGCTTTCATTGCTGCTTCTAATCTGCCAAGATCTCTGTGTGCATCACTCATAGGCAGATAGATTTCAGTGCTGGCACACCATATTACTACAACTCTATCGCAATTGTTTGCTTTTTTAAATGTTCTGATATCTTCTCTGACAGCTTCCATCAGATCCCATCTGGTCTTTTCTTCTTTTACCCATGTCCCGTGAAGTCGTTTTACAAAGTCCTGATCAAACACGGCTTTCATTGGCTTTATTGCCTGAAGCTCATCCTTAACTTTATCAAGATCTTCTTTTTTAAGAACTTCCGCATGAACTGCTCCTTCATAAGCATTGTCTTCAAAAATATCCCATCCGCCGAAAACAAGATCTTTGAGATCAGCTAAAGGTACCACATCTTTTATTCTCGGAAATCTGTTTTCTTCTCTTTTACCTAATCGTATCGTGGCTAACTGTGTGATTGATCCGATAGGTTCTCCCTCTCCTTTTCTTACACACAAAGTTCCGGCTACAAATGTGGTTGAAACAGCTCCACCCAAACCGACAACCAAAACGCCCAGTTTCCCTTCAGGCTTTTTTAATTGATTATTATCCATTTCCATTGATGTTTTATTTAACATTCTTTTTTTGTCACAATATCTTTGATAAATTAATTATATTTTCGATATAATTAACAATGACTAATATTAAACAATTTAAATTGGTAAATGGTTCTTAATTTTTTTGATATTATGGTATGTTTTTATCAAAATAATCTCTGAAAGAGAAAGAGGAAACTTATATTTTATCTTTGATTTTTTTTATTCTTACAAGATTAATCATAAAATCTATAAGTAAAATTGCAGCATTTATGTTAAATCGAAAGAAAAGATATACTAAATTCATAATTTTATTACCTGATAATACAATTCTGCTTACAGCAATATATTTCTCAATTCTATTAAATCCTTAATAACAACAGGATGAGCTACAGCGTCTTCACTCTCATCCCAGCCTATACCTTTAATCCATACAGTCGGGCAACCCAGAGTCTGAGCAGGCACGATATCTTTAGAGTAGGAGTCACCTATCACTACCACCTCTTCAGGGTTAAAACCGGTCTCTTTTACACCCAGCATAAATATAGCAGGATCCGGTTTTCTCACTCCCACAACTGCAGACTCAACGATATTTCTGAAAAAATCCTTTATTCCGAAATCAGATAATACAGAATCTATATTCCCATAAAAATTAGAAACAAGTATCAGCGGATATTTTTCTGAAAGATCGGTTAAGACAGGTTTTGCTCCTGTTACACATTCCTTAGCATAATTATAGCAGTAATCCGATATATTCTTCTGAAAAGGTATCAGTATGCCGGGCAACAATATGTTTGATTTCACATTCTGCATCTCAATTTCAGCATAATCCGTTATGTCGTCAGATACTATTTCAGGCAGAAGATTCTTTTCAGAAAGATACAACAGTTCCAGCCCGATCTTAATCCTCATCAGGTCAAGAAAGTTATGCTCAGGCATAATGTATCTTTCTTTTGCAAGTTTTCTTTCAGCATACACATAAGCCTCTCTGAAAATATCTTTCAGTATATTCAGTCCGGAATTCAGGAATCCGTCATAAATTATTTCTGACCAGTGATTACCTCTTGAATCTATTGTACCTCCGTAATCAAAAATTACAGATCTGATATTGTCCTTATTAAATACATCCATATAAATTCATAATTAAATTGTCCGCCTTACACAAGCTGAGATTAATCTATTCTTATTTACGCTGAGTAATTACATTTTTAAATTTAATTCTCATTAGAAGGATTCCTATTCCTATCCAAAACAATTCACGTATTCTTGTAATCATACTTACCGAAATACTCATTCCCGGCACAAGACCAAGAGTCCTGAATGCAAGCATAAGCCCTCCTTCTCGTGTACCAAGCTGCATAGGTGAGAAGAACAGAATATTAGCAAAAAGAGAAGAGAGACCTACAATTATTAAAGCATCTATATAATCTATCGCTACTCCCAGTGCATATATGATAAGAAGAATCTCTATGGCATTTACCAGCCTTGCCATAAACTCCAGAGTAAGGGCGAAATAAAATGTTTTTACACGTTTTCCTTTAAGGCCCTTTATCTGAGTATCTATTATATCAAGTCGCTCGATAGTGGCAGGTTTAAGATTTCTGATTTTCTTTCCTAGAAAGGGAACCTTACCAAATATTCTGGTAATAGTGACTACAAGTCCTTTTTTATAGCCTCTGAAAAACAGAAATATCAATACAAGACAGACAACAACTATTATACTCATAACTATAGAAACAGATATAGATACCGGTATGCACCATGCTATAAGTACTATCGTTGTAAGCCAGAAAAAGAAATGAGAACACACATGCATCATTGCATATAATATGACAGATGATGTAGCTTTTTCAGTAGAAACATGCTTTTTTAATTCAAAAATCCTGTATGGCTCTCCTCCCGCCAGACCCAGCGGAGTGATATAGTTAAGCGCATAACCTGAGATTGTCAGGCGAAGCACCTCTGCAAATGATACTCTGTATGCAGGGTCATCATTTATTATCTTATACCAGGCAGTAGCATTTAATATATATCCGATGCCCCACACTCCTATTATAGCAAAAAACCATAAACCTGTCTGTCTGAGATTTTCAAATATATTATCAACGCCTATTTTTCCGATCATATAGCCCAGTATAGACAAACCGGCAAGAAATGCAATATTTCTCCAGGCAAAAATTCTCTTTAGTTTACTTACTAATTTGTTCATTAAATTCTTTACAGATTTTTTCGTGAGTAAGCATCATATAAATAAGCATTCCATTGAGAACTGTCAATTCAAAAATGAAATAAAGCCATGGCAATGATAAAAACAAGCTTATGAATAAAGCTATCACTCTTGTGTTGAACGATAGCATATTGGTATATTTCATTAACGGCAGGCTTTTTATTCTGAATTCTTTTCTTAATGATTCCGGAATATCACTGTCTCCGTATTTCTCTTTTAGTGTTTTCCGGAACTCCTGCATTTGCGGTGTAAGTGCTTCCTGTTTTTTGGTATAATTATAATAAAACCACATAAAAACCTTGAAAAGAGGATCTTTTTTAAATTTAAGTCCTTCAAATTCAAGTCTTACCTTATCAGAATCATCAAGCTCACTTCCTTTTTTACCTTTAAGGAAAAACAAATGAAAATTTCTATAATAATCGGCCACCGAGGCCTGCTTAGAGTGGCAGAACCCGGCTACAGCTGCAAGAACCCATATCCATAATCCCCATTCCGGTGTAAGACGCAGACATAAAGAAGCATATATGGTGATAAACCATATATCGCCGCATGCTCCGTCAAGTATTCTTCCTATATATGAAAACTGGCCTGTCATTCGTGCCAGCTGACCGTCTGCACTGTCATACGTGTTAGCCCATATAAGAAGAAACATACCAATCACATTCAGCCACAGGTCAGTGAAATAAAACATTACACCGGCTCCTACGCCAAGTATTATAGATAAGACAGAAACGATGTTGGGTGTCACCTTTAGCTTTTCAAAAAAAAGAGCCCAACAGTAACCTAAGGGACGATAAAACTTAAGATCCAGAAATTCTTCCGTATCCATAGATTTTAGCGTTTGCTCATAATTGAATTTTTTATTTGCACACATATAATAAATAACAGATAATGCTATCCGTTGCAGGCGGACAGCAATTCTTTAAAACAGATAATGTAATAGTAAAATGTCACACTAGCGGTCTGTCGTCTTAAGACTTCGCTTAAGAGCCGATGCCCCTACAGTATTTGTGACTATGGTTTTGGCGATAAAATTTGCCGCTGCATCTCTGCAGGGCGCAAAACTCGGCCAGTCATTGAAATCAATTATTCTTATTGTCCCGTCAGGTGCAACGATACAGTCTCCTCCGAAAATCTTGACATCAAGAACAGAAGCCGCCCTGTTACAGATTTCCTGCATATGAGACACTTCAAAAGGAATGCCTTTTGATTCACCGTTTATTTTTTCAAGACCGAATTTACTGTGATTCATGTCAAAAGGATAAAACCAGTAGAAAAATTCCGTATCTGCCACGCCATAAAATTTCACAAGATCGCCAACAAGATGTTCATTGATCACCGCTCTTTTTATACCACGCATTTTGTATTCATAGATAATAGAATTTGCTTCTTCTACATTTCTGACATAAGAAACATCTTCTCTGTGAATAGCATGAAAGTCTCCGCGCTTTATCCAGCAAGGCATAAACTCTTCATTATCGACATAAGATCTCAAATCTTCATCTGTATCGAGAATCAGGCTTTTGGGATGCGGTATTTTATTTTCTATCAACAGAGTTGTCATTCTCTCACGACAACAGTTCTCATTTCCATAACCGGAATTTACAACTCTACAACCTTGATTTTCAAGATTTTTAAGTTTGTTGATTATCTCCTGTGAACGTGCCATTGAGAATATATTCTTCACCTGCACATTCATTTTCAAAAACTCCTCTTCATCGACTATCTTAACATCCATACCTATTTCTGTAAGTGCCTGGCATGTAAGATTAAAAATGGCAGCATCATTCCCTATATGATTGGGAGAATAAATATTAGCCCTTGAAATTCCTAAAATTCTATTATCTTCCATAGATAAAGACTTTTATTTCATGCATGATTTCAGAAACCGGTCTGCGGATTCTATATCGCTTGCATGATCTACATCTACAATTTTTGAAAAGGGATATCCCTTTATCTTATAATTATTCTCTATCAAAGCACGTTGGAAGTTTCTCATTCTCGCTTTTCCCGAGTTGACAGATTCTGTTAGTAATTCAAAACAACTGTTATCCAGACAATAGATTCCTCCGGAAACAAATTTTGCATTCTGAGGTGCTTTATCGAAGAATCCTGTTATTTCCATATTATCGTCAACGCCGACATAAAGAGGGGATTCGTCTTCTATAAAGTCCGTTATGGCAAAACTGCCGCTTAAGGAATCATTTTCTATAAAATTGTTTATATAGCCGGAAAATTCATCTTCAGGAAAGATCGTATCGACCGTCGTAAGACAGAATTTTCCTTCTCCAAGTATCTTTGAAAGTTCAAAGAAACTATGCATGGAACTCGGAGTGCTTTTAACAATAACGTTTACGGGTACAGAATGTTGAGAACTACGCAGATAGTCCTCAACTTCCGTCATATAATCATTTATTATTATACTTATGCTTTGGGCTTTATTTGTGGTAAAAATCCTTATAAGCCTCTGAAGAAGGCTTTCTCCGTTTACCTCAATAAGAGGTTTTGGTGTTTTAATACCCTCCGCTACAAGACGAGATCCGTCGCCGGCAGCTATTATAGCATAATTAATTCCGTTAGTCATTTTGAGGTTCCGACGTTAGATCCAGCTTTTCATTATCTCCGCTTCTGTCAAAATACTGTTTTCTAAGCGGATTTTTTCTCATTTCAAAATAAGCTTTTCTGTTTCTGAACGTATCAAGCGCTGTATAAAGAGCCTGTCTGAACGATTCTTCAGAGGCAATTCCTTTACCTGCTATATCGTATGCTGTTCCATGATCCGGCGAAGTTCTTATTAACGGAAGTCCTGCAGTAAAGTTTACACCGTCTTCCATAGCAATAGTTTTAAAAGGAGTAAGTCCCTGATCATGATACATTGCCAGTACTCCGTCGAATTCCTTATATTTAAGTGAACCGAAAAATCCGTCAGATGCATAAGGACCGAAACAAAGGATATCGTTCATCATTGCCTGACGTATTGCCGGACGAATAATCTCTATCTCTTCTGTCCCGAGCAATCCCTCCTCACCGTTGTGCGGATTGAGTGACAATACTGCGATACGTGGTTTCTGTATATTGAAATCCTGCTGCAAAGTCTTGTTAAAGACTTCCAGTTTCTCCATAATATTGTCTATAGTTATCTGAGATGGCACTTTGCTTAGCGGAATGTGAGCTGTTACCAAAGCGACTCTCAACACATCCTGCATCAGTATCATAAGAGACTTCTGACCGTTACCGCATTTATTCTCAAGATATTCAGTATGACCCGGAAATTTAAATTCCTCTGACTGAATATTATGCTTGTTAATAGGAGCAGTAAGAATTGTATCGACAAGACCTTCATTAAACTCGTCAGTAGCCTTTACAAGAGCCTGAAAAGCTGAAAAACCGGCAATTTCAGTTGATTGGCCGAATTCCACTTTCACATCCTCCTCCGAGCAATTGACGAAGTTTAGTTTTCCGTCTTCCGCATCAGCAGCTGAATTGATTATGTTAAATGTCAGCGGAGCAAGTTCAAGAGCCTTACGATGATAAGCTGCTACTTTTGTAATTCCGTAAACAATAGGAGTACATAATTCAGTGATTCTCGGGTCTGAAAGTGTTTTCAATATTACTTCATAGCCGATTCCATTGATATCACCCTGAGTGATAGCAACTTTAATTTTATAAGATTGATCCATTAATATTTAATTTCCAGAACAGGGTATTTTCATATACCGGAGATTACCGTTATATCTGAAAATACCCTTATAATATGTTATTCTTAATTTTCTTAATTATTCTGCTCTACGGTGATAGGTACTTCCGGTAGAGTATTTTCTTTAGGAAGTTTCAAAGTATACAGTGATGCTTCGGTTCTTCTCAGTGCATTTCTTTTATTCTTTTCAGGAGCAAAAATAAAAACCTCAGCAGTGATTATTCTGTGATTCACCTCATCAAGACGTGTAAGCGAAACAAAAGGACCACCCATAGCATCTCCCTCCATTTCCCATAATCCTCGAACTTCAGCTACGAATTTACCCCCCAGATTCATTGTTCTGTATTCAGGAGGAAAAGCAGATGATGTCTTCATATATGAATTAGGATAAGCCCCGGGAATATTTTCTTTCATTACAGAATCACGTCTTGCAATGATATTTTCAAGCTGGAAGGCGTTAATATCATTATAAGGCACAGAATAGACAACTATATCTGTTCTTTCGATATTTGAATTATTAGATATCCAGTAGAAATTCTCTCCTTTTTTTGACACATTGATCTCTCCGGCAATATTCATTTCCACTCCTAAAAGATCATACAGCTCTTCTGCCGCTTTCTGATTATAATTTTTCTGCAATACTTTTACCACACGGTTTAATTCCGCATTTACAAAGAAATTTATTATAACTTCTGAATTTTCCGGAATGAAGGACTCAAGACTTTTGAGAGTCGGAGCTTTAAGATATAATACCATCTGACCGTCACTCCATACATTTTTAGCAAAAGTAAATCTTGGCTGAGTATACATCGTACTGTCAACTTCAACTATCATTATATTTCTTACCGGTTTTACGATGTTGTCAAACTGAGGAGTCGGTATTGCAGAAACCCTGAACTGAGCTTCAGCCTGTGGTAAAGCGGGAACAGCACTTTCAAGAACACTTTTAAGCTCTCTTCCGGCAGGACTTTTCAACACAGGATTTGTTGCTACCAGTAATACTTCATATGGCGTTCCGGTAGCTTTTGTCAGTGTTCTTGTTTTTCCGTCCTTACATCCGACAAACAAAGTCAGCGACATTACTAAAATCAGCAGATAATTTATTTTTTTTCTCATTTCAGGAATTTCTAAAAGATGTTTATCCACAAATATAAACATATTATGAAATAATAATATCTCAATATTTACAAGTTTTTAGGAATTAATCAAATTAACTCTAAATTCTTTAACCAAATCATTACTTTTTATCACCTTCTTTGGTTGACAACATTCCGCATGCAGCAAAGATATCTTCACCTCTTGACGACCTTATCGTGCAGATTATTCCATGATCATTCAGATAATCTCTGAATCTGACCATAGCATCTTCATCAGAGCTCTTAAGATCTACGTTCGGTATTGCATGAAATCGGATAAGATTGACGCGGCAATCCATGCCTTTTAATAATAAAGCAAGTTCTTTGGCGTCTTCTATGGAATCATTAAATCCGTGAAACATTATATATTCGAAAGAAAGACGACGTTGTTTCGAAAAATCATATTCTTTTAAAAGAGATATGATGTCATACATTTTCCATGCTTTCTCAACAGGCATCAGTTCCTGTCTTTTATCGGGAAAAGAAGCGTGAAGGCTCACCGCAAGATGACATTTACTCTCATCAAGAAAGCGACGCACATTTTTCTCCACTCCGATAGTAGAGACAGTTATTCTTTTAGGACTCCATGCAAATCCCCAGTCAGCGGTAAGAATATCAAGAGATTTTATAAGCTCTTCATAATTATCCATCGGCTCTCCCATACCCATAAATACAAGATTAGTCAATTTTTCGCTATCCGGGATTGACATTATCTGATTAATGATTTCCGCCGATGTCAGATCACCGTTAAATCCCTGTTTTCCTGTCATACAGAAAACACAGTTCATCTTACAGCCTACCTGTGAACTTACACAAAGAGTAGCTCTTTCTTTATCGGGGATATATACCGACTCGATATATTTATCACCGGCCGCATTAAAAAGATATTTCTTGGTTCCGTCTGCCGAAACAGCTTCGTGAGAAGGCGCCGTACGTCCGACTTCATAATCACCGGATAACATATCACGGTGTTTTTTTGAAAGATTCGTCATTTCATCAACAGAGCTCACTCTTTTTTCATAAAGCCACTGAGCTATCTGTTTCGCCGTAAATCCCGGCATTCCGTATTTTGCCGTAATCTCCTTTATTTCATTAAGGGTTTTCCCTATTAATTTATCTTTCATTCAGGTTCTGTTTTTTTTGCAAAGCTACATAAAATTACGATTAACAGCGTACCGGAATACGCTCATATTAATAATGATACGGTTTTATAATATTAAATTAATAACTTACATAAAACAATCAAACTACAGATATTGTGCATTTTATTCAATTTCAGATTGATTTGTAGCAATAAGATACTGTGTCATTTTAAGCTGATAATCTGTATATGAATCCGTTAAGCGGTCATAACTCTGACGCAGCAAAGTCTGTGCATCAAGCAAATCTGTCATCGTTGACAATCCCACATTATAATAATCGGTATTGATTCGCATATTTTCCTCTGCCGACTTAATAGACGTCTGTGCAAGATCAATCTGTTTATAAGCTTCATTCAGGTCATTCCATGTCTTTATAATCTGCACTTCCAATAATTCACGTGCATTATCTTTTTCAATAACCGCCTGCTTTGTTTTAAGTTTTTCTCTTTTTACCGCATGAGATCCGCCCCACCATTCTGAAACCGGGATCGAGACTGAGGCATAAAGCATTCCGAAATTATTATCGCGTCCTGTAAAATCATGATAAACATAACCTGCGCCGACACCAACAGACGGAAGATTTTTCCCCATTTCAATTTTAGATTTAAGCTGACCGGAATCCACTGCTTTCTGCATCAGTTTATATTCGTTTCTTTGTCGTGAAGCTTCATAAGCTGAAAAATAGACATGATCCGGATCAACAGGTTCTATAAACCCGTTATAAGTTATATCTATTACAGAATCAGGCATTCCTATATATTGAGCCAATAATAAAGATACCACATTAACTCCGTTTTCAAGTTTTAACGCTGTACTCTTCAGCTCCTGCTTATGAAGATCGACTCTCAGAAGATCATTAGGCATCGACACTCCGGCATCTATAGCCGTTTTTACATCCTTATATATATTGTCGAGCTGTTTTTCCAGCAGTTCTACCGTAATAAGTTTCTCTTTAAGTGAGACGATATGCCAGAAATACGCTTC
>CAMTON010000053.1 GCA_947074105.1 uncultured Bacteroidales bacterium | reverse complement strand
CTGCAGATATTCAATTCAAATAACAATCGCTTTTGTATGAACAAAGGGAGTATATATGAGAAAAAGTACAATATAAACCAGTAAAAAGATTGTGCCAAAAAATATAGCAATGACCTTAAATAATTTCTGCATTAATTATATAATAATTTAAATATTATATAGATAGTCTAATCTATTTATTAAAATAAGAACAAAGATAGTCTCTTTTAGTTATTTTTCCATACAGGAATATCCTACTTACGAATGATAAAATAAAAATTTATTGATTTTATTAATAAATAATGAAGTTTTTTTTCAAACTAAAATAATCGCGATATGTTATAAATCAAGAAAGGCACAAAAGGAAAACAGCCTGAAATGCTTTTATTTTAATTATTTATATATCCCTCAAATACAAATAATTATGGACCTTTATATCAGATTTAAAAACTATCTTACAGATTACGATTTTTCACGAGATGACATTCGCGATCTAATGCACACTTTAAGAAAAGAAAGTATTATGACACTTTGGTGTTTGAGAAAAAAATTAAATGGCTGTTACGAAATTTATTTCGGATATGATACTCCGTTTGTAATAAAATCAGAAGCAGAAAGAGAGTATCTTATCAAGAAAATAGACGAAGACATACTCCACAAATAATTAACTTTTCAATACTATTGAATGATATTACTTATACATCTTCATTTTTATTAATGTGCCATTTATGAATATGGATGGCAGTGATAGTTTTTTGTAAACTAAGTAATTAAGAATATGGTTGAAAATCATGATAAGTTAAAAACTAACAACTTTTATATCATTAAGAGTTGTTGTGATTTGATTGTCCCTAAGGAGGAACTTGACAGGGATTCGGCATTTATCGATTATCCCGTTAAAATAGATTATTCGGTTAAATCTCACGAACAGAGCAAAAGTTTCAGTATTCTTATAGACATTAAAATAAACCGTGAAAATGTACGACCGGGATATTCTATTTATATGGAAGCCATGGCTGACTTTACAATTACCACTGATTCTTCTGTTAAGGAGCAGGAAAAAGATTATTATATCAATTATATAGCTCTCGGTCGCTGTATAGAGTACGCAAGAGGTTTTATTGCTTCTCTTACCGCAAATTATCCGTTAGGCAAATATTATTTTGATCCGATCAATATGACAAATCTTTATAATGAGCATCTTGAGCGGCGCAAAAAGATTAAACAGAGAAATCCTGAAAAATGATCATTTTTGAAAAATAATTTTTATAACAATTCTGTAGTTATAGAAACGGGTATGAATATTTAACGTCTGATTAAATATTCATATCCGTTTTGTTGTTTTTTTCAACACGGAATCTGATTTAGACTTTTCAGATTCACGATCTGCGCCTCATGTCTTACTGATTACCGGAAAGCGACAGTGTGGCTTCCGCCTGAAATCCTGTTGTTTTCGGGGCGGAATTCCTTCGTATGACGGCCGGGAGTCTGAGTAAATGTCATAATTAATAATAATGAGCAGGAAGATTAAGTTTAAAGAACTTTGAATTTAATGTGCGTATCTGAAGTGCAGGATAATTCAAAATAAGATTTAAAAACCTATTTTATCGTCTAAAATATTATAGGTTTTATAATAACATATACAGTTTTAGCATATTTATTCTTAAATTTGCGTGCTAAAGTTTTAATTAAACAGCAAAGACATTTATAAAAGTAATGTTGAGATTATGACAACTATTGAAAATAACAACGAAATAGAAAAGAAAAGCTCGAATTTCATAGAAGAAGCTATAGAAGAGGATCTGAGAGCCGGTAAGAATCAGGGAAGAGTACATACGAGATTTCCACCTGAACCAAACGGATACCTGCACATCGGACATGCAAAAGCTATTTGCATGGACTTCGGAGCAGCTCTAAAATACAACGGAAAATGTAATTTAAGATTTGATGATACCAACCCTGTTAAAGAAGATACCGAGTATGTCGATGCTATCATGGAAGATATACACTGGTTAGGTTTTGACTGGGAAGACAGATTGTTCTATGCTTCAGATTATTTTCAGCAGCTATGGGATTTTGCGGAAGAAATGATAAAAAGAGGCCATGCTTATGTTGATGAACAAAGTGCGGAAGAAATTGCTAAACAGAAAGGTACTCCTACTACTGCGGGGACTCCAAGCCCTTACAGAGACAGACCTGTTGAAGAAAGTATTTCTCTGTTCCGTAAAATGAATGAAGGTGCTTTTGAAGAAGGCAGCATGGTTTTGAGAGCAAAAATCGATATGTCATCTCCTAACATGCACTTCAGAGACCCTATTATATATCGTATAATCAAGCATCCTCATCACCGTACGGGAAATAAATGGAATGCTTATCCTATGTATGATTTCGCTCACGGTCAGAGCGACTATTTCGAAGGCATCACACACTCTATATGTACTCTTGAGTTTGAAGTTCACAGACCGCTTTACGACTGGTTTGCAAATGAACTTGCAAACGGAGGAGATTACAAGCCAAGACAGATTGAGTTTAACAGACTCAATATGACATATACGATGATGAGTAAAAGAAAACTTCTTCAGTTAGTCCAGGAAGGTCTTGTAAGAGGTTGGGATGATCCTCGTATGCCTACTATATGCGGTTTACGTCGTCGCGGCTATACACCTGAATCTATCAGAAACTTTATTGACAGAATAGGTTATACTAAATATGACGGAATGATAAATGTTGCTCTTCTTGAACATAGCGTTAGAGAGGATCTTAATAAAAAAGCAACAAGAATTTCAGCAGTACTTGATCCTGTCAAAGTGATTATCACAAATTATCCTGACGATAAAGTTGAGATGATGACTGTTGAGAATAATCCTGAAAATCCGGAAGAAGGTACACACGAAATACCTTTCTCTAAAGAAATATATATCGAGCGTGAAGATTTCATGGAAGAAGCATCTAAAAAATTCTTCCGTCTTACAATCGATAAGGAAGTGCGTCTGAAAGGAGCATATATTGTAAAATGTACCGGCATCAAGAAGGATGATAACGGTGTTATTCAGGAAATTTATTGCGAATACGATCCGGAATCTAAAAGCGGAATGTCTGGAGCGGCAAGAAAAGTGAAAGGTACTCTTCACTGGGTTTCCGTAAAAGACAGTATTGATGCAGAAGTAAGACTATACAACAGATTGTTTACAGTTGAAGATCCTTCGGGAGCTGTGGATGTTGATTTCAGATCATTACTGAATCCGGAATCCGAAGTTGTTATTTCACATGCTAAGGTTGAGCCATATGTTAATCAGGTAGCTGAAAAAGGCAAAAAATTCCAGTTCCAGAGAATCGGTTATTTTTGCATTGATGATGATTCAACTCCTGAAAAACCTGTATTTAACAGAACAGTATCTCTGAAAGACTCAAAATAATTTGTCGATTATAATTCTTATAACCACAAAGCCTAATTATATCAAGACTTTGTGGTTATTTTTTAATTAATTTCATATGCATCATAACCTCAGCACACTCGTTAAGAAATACGAAGAAATGTCGGCGCAGAATATATCTGTGTTCTTTGACGCCGATCAAATTGAGGAAATAGCTTATTTTTATGAAAGCAAAGATGATTTTACCGAGGCATTGAAAGTTGTTAATTTCGGACTTTCTATGTACGGCGGTAACTCTATGCTTATATTGTTAAAAGCAAAGTATCTTTTATTCCTGGATTATACAGATGAAGCCGGGATGATCATCAATTCAATTACTGATGAATCGGAAGAAACGATGCTTGTAAAAATTGAATATCAGTTTGCTATCGGAAATCCGGAAGCAGGATTTTCCATACTTGCCGGTCAACTGGAAAAACGTGATATATCCTGGGAATTTTGCATGGATGCTGTCAACATACTTTGGGGCTATGCATCTTTTGACAAGATCATCGAATTTATCAAAAGCGCTATAAAAAGACATCCTGCAAGTCTTGAACTTAAACTTGAACTTGCTACAATATATAAAGATAACAACCTGGAAGATATGGCACTGGATCTTTACAATCAGATCCTTGACGTAGAACCTTTTCTTCATAATGTCTGGTTTGAGCAGGCAAAGACTTATGCTCAGATAAGAAATTTTGACAAGGCTGTTGACTGTTGTGATTTTGCACTAGCGATTTCTGAAGATAATAAGGAAATCCTGGGATTTAAGGGATTCTGTCTTTATGACAACGAAAAATATACAGAAGCATTAGAGGTCTTTAAAGAATATGAATCACTTCCGGTATGCGATAACTCGTTATTCGATTATATAGCCGATTGTTATTCAAAACTGGACATGGCTCCGAAGGCAATAGAATATATTGAATCGTCACTTGTAAAAGATCCGGAAAATCCTCATTTTTTATTTCATCTTGCCTTTTATTATCAGGATCTCGGAAATACTCCAAAAGCAAGGGAAGTACTGGAACAGTGTATCGGTATCAATCCCGACAATATGGATTACTTCAGACTGATGGCTGATATCTTCAGACAGGAAGACAATTATGAGAGTTCGTTGCTTTACTTCAAAAAAGTATCGGAAAAAGAACCTTCATATGATATTTTTGCCCAGATGGGTGATTGTGCTGAAAAATTGAATGACATAAATCTGGCAATAGATTATTATAATGAAGCTCTCATTCTTCGACCAACTGAAATAAAAATAATGTTCAGACTAGTTCTGGCTTATTATTCTGTTAACGAGCCTGAAAAAGCAATTACAGTTTCTCAGAATATAGACAATACAATGATTCAGATGCAGAATCAGAGAGATCTTCTCTCCGATGAAGAAAAAATAAATCTGGATGAAACAAATAAGATGATTTCAGATATAAAGAAAGTTCTCTCAGAACTTCTCGGAACAGAATTATAATATAAGAACATACTGATCATCTGGGCCGTCATATTAACAACTTCGGCTTTCTCCTTTTTTAAACAGAATCATAAAGGAATAAAATAATTATATGAAAAGAACATTTAAAGACTACCTTGTAATCACATTAAAAGGAATGGGTATGGGAGCAGCAGATGTTGTTCCGGGTGTATCCGGAGGAACAATAGCTTTCATTGTGGGAATATATGAAGAACTTATAAACTCAATCAAGAGTATAAACCTGGAATCAATAAAACTTCTTTTAAGATTTAAAATCGCGGATTTCTGGAAGGCCATAAACGCGAATTTCCTTTTAAGCGTTTTTATAGGGATTATGATAAGTGTCCTTTCTCTGGCTAAAGTTATTACATGGCTTCTTGAAACTCATCCTGTGCTTGTATGGTCTTTCTTTTTCGGACTGGTTTTGGCTTCTACATGGTCGGTAAGTAAAAGGATAAAGAAACTTTCAATTTCACGATGGGCGATATTCATCTTTGGAGCTGCTCTGGCATTTTTCATCACAGATGCCACTCCGGCAAGTACGCCGGATTCGTTATGGTTTATATTTATATGTGGTGCAATAGCAATATGCGCAATGATTCTGCCGGGAATATCAGGGAGTTTCATTCTTGTCCTGTTAGGCAAGTATATGTTTATAATGTCTGCCATAAAAGAAATTAATATCCCAGTAATAGCAATTTTCGCAGTTGGTGCCGGTATAGGAATAATAGCATTCTCAAATGTGTTATCTTATCTGCTTAATAAATATCATGACATGACAATTGCTACATTGGCGGGATTTATGTTCGGCTCTCTTAATAAGATATGGCCATGGAAAGAAACAATTGAAACTTTTGTAGACCGTCACGGAATAGTAAAACCGTTGGTTGAAAAGAATATCCTTCCTAATCAGTTTGTGTGGCAGGGTTTTTTACTGATGATTTTCGGTATAATACTGGTAATAACACTTGAAAAAGTATCAGAAAAAAATAAATTCGTTCCAACCAAAATTTCTTCAAAATAAGATAATATACTTATCTTTCTGATAATTTGCGAGTTATCTAAGATTCAAATTTATCTTAAAATTTTTGATACTTATATATATATTATTTAACGTATAATTGAGATTACGGTACTGAATAATTATTATATTTGTAATGAAGATAAGACAAAGAAATGGTCGTACTCCTTGTTGATCGGGAAACTCATCAATAGTAATATCTTTACCGAGATATGCTTTCTTTGCTAATGGCGGGCCACACTTCCTTCGGAAGATACTTTATGTGCAGTGGATTACAAAGGCAAAGGGCCCTCAAATCCTGTTTTCAGGAGTTTCATCACGTCCTAGAGTACGACCTCCCTCTATAAGAGATTTATAGTTTTCTATAAATCTCTTTTTTTGTTTAGCTTCTATATCAAAAGAAATGAACAATTTTATATTGTTAATGCAACATTTTTTATCAGATTGCTTTTGTTGTGTATTCAATAATATTTAAATATAAATTATAATTATAAAATATAATTTGAGCCAGATTTAAGAACTGTATTTTTAAAATTTGTGTTAGATAATTATAGAATTACTGATATTATTAATATTATTAATTTAATTAATTCTTTTACCTACAGTCTCCAATATGTATTTAAAAAAGAATTTAATATTTGGCAGGCTATTAAGATCTATCTTAATATCAATATTTATTTATTTTTCCTCTACGGGTAGTTGTTATTCAGAAAATATCATAAATGAAAAATATGTTTCTCTTACAGGTTTTAAAATAAATGAGATCCATAATATAGATATGGATACTTCAGAGATTAAAATAAAGAAGGATAATATTTTCAAGAAGTTCTACAACTATTTACTAAACTCAAATAAAGAACCTGAAATCCCTAAAAAATTTGATTTTTCCATTGTTGGAGCTCCTCATTATGCAAGTGATATAGAATTTGCGGTTGTTGTTGTGGCATCGGCATTATACAGTGTAAAAAACAATAAAAATTACTCTCCAAAATCAACAATTTCGCTTAGTGGAGACTTCTCTACAAACGGATATATTTATACAGGATTAAATGGTGTAGTAAGATTAAAAGATGATAAAATGAGAATAAATCATGATTTCTATTTTTATTCTCAGACAAGTGACTTTTGGGGTATAGGTTACGAGATGGGAAGATATGCTCCAAAATCAAAATTTAAACGGGTAAACGGGGTTGCTAAAGTGGATTTTATGTATAATTTCTATGATAGATTTTATATCGGTCCAAGTCTTAAGTTCAGCTATCTTAACGCTTTATATTTTTCGAATATTTCATATATTAACGGAGAGCCTAAATATAACTTTAATTTGGGCTTGGGAGCTTCAATAGTTTATGACAGCAGAGATTTTGCACCTAATGCTCAGAGTGGTCAGTTTATGAGTTTCGAGCAATTGGTTTCACCTTCTGTATTCAGTAACAGCGGACTTTTCCAGAGATCCGAGTTCTTTTATCGCTATTATTACAAGAAAACAGAAGGAACCGTAATAGCTTCGGAATTTCATTTAGTTTCAGTTTATGGAGATACCCCATGGACAGTGCTCCCCTATATGGGAGGATCTTTCAGAATGAGGGGTTATTATGAAGGTCGTTACAGAGACAGAAATATTGCAGAAGTTCAGGTAGAACTAAGACAAAAAATATTCAAAAGAAACGGTATAGTTTTATGGTTGGGTGCAGGAAATGTATTCTGGGATTATTCAAAATTTAAAATGTCACATACATTACCCTGTTTTGGAGTAGGATACAGATGGGAGTTCAAAAATAGAATTAATCTGCGAATGGATATCGGCAGAGGAATTGGCCAGACAAATGTAGTCTTCAGTATTGAAGAAGCTTTCTGATATAATCATGAATGTTCTGATCCGGTCTATATAATATATAATTAATTTATCTTTTAAATAAAGTGCAGAAAAGATTTATAATCCCTTTGATATAAATCTTTTCTGCACTTTATTATATATACAATTTAGTTTACTTTAATTACAAAAACACCGCTCTTACCGACAATAATGATAAATTTCATAGATTTTTCTCTCATATATCGTCATCCTTATTTGTCTGATCGTTTATTATTCTTATTTTAATCTCTCTCTTTATCTGCTGTATATCCCATTTCTTTTTCTTAGCTTTTGCGGGAGCCAGATCAAAAGGAGTATGTTCTTTTACTCTTTTAAGCTTATATTTATTCTCCAGGATTTTTACTGTATCCTCATAGCCAATAGATACTATTTTATCGATGTTTTCCAGGTCAAAAGTAGAATATTGTCTTGCCTCCTCTACTTCTATAAGATAATCACAAAGACGTTTATCCTCAAATGTATTTGCTCTGAACATAAAGTTATACGCACGAAGAGCAATACTTACCATATTTTTTTTATACGTCTCTCCGATTATCGGACTGACATTTATTCCGATTACTTCTTCGCATATATCCCTTATAGGTACTACCGGAAAGTTACGGAAGATACCGCCGTCAACATAATTTACACCGTTAATCTCTACGGGATTAAAAATTACAGGAAGACAGCATGATGCTAAAATAGAAGGGGCCAGTTCCCCAGAATTGAAAACTACACTCTTACCATTATCTAAATCGCTGGCAATTATATATAAAGGTATATTAAGATCCTCAAATGATTGAACCTGAAGATATTGATTTAAAAACTCCATGAAGGGAGAGTGATCAAAAAATCCACTTTTAGGTATAAGCATTTTTACAAAATTGGAAAACTCTTTTCCCATAAACATTCTGCTTATGTCTACAGGATCATTGCCGGCAGCATATAAAGCACCTACAATCGCACCCGCACTTGTCCCCGATATAATATCCGGCTTTAAGCCGAATTCCTCCAATGCCTTTAGAGCTCCACAGTGAGCAAAGCCTTTTGCACCTCCACCACTTAAGGCCAGCCCTAATTTATATTTCTTTGACTCCATAAACTTTTAAATCTCTTAAATCTCAAATGCAAATTATGGGAATAATTGTTTCTCCTGAAAACATACTATAAACAACAAAATTAAAATTTATTGCCCTATTTTTTTGTCTTCAATAAGATCGTCTAACTGATTGACGATTCTCGTTCTTTCGTTTTTATACTTTTTGAGATCATCATTACCTAATATTGCATTATATTTTTGCATAAAATTATAATAATTTTGATTTATAGAAGTTGAAGCGTCCTCTAAATTTTGATTAATCCTATTATGCGGAAGGAAAAACCGCATTTGAGTATTAAGAACTTTTGAAGGAAGTTTCAGATTATGAAGTTTCGGGCAGGAAAGTTTAATATGAAGTTTATCAGGTTTACCATAAATATTAAATCCCAGTTTGAATGGTAAAAACCATTTAAGCAAAGTCAGATGATAGAAAAACGAATCATCAAAACTCTGCATGCCGCTTACATAGAATCTGTATCTGTTGATATCTGTCTCAAACGGATAAATACTTATTACGTCTTCATCAACAGAGAGATAAACTTTAAGCGAATCGATCATTATATATTTCTTTTTACCAAGAAGCAGCGAACCTACCCATTTCGGAAGGACTTTATCTTTCTCTACGGAAAGATTGTTACCCTGAAAATAAGCATTCCCATAAATCGACTGATCAATAGGGTTGAATCTTCTGTCAAATAAACTCTTCAATGCAACCGAAACTCCAAGTTCTCCTGTAAGTGTTTTTGCAAGAGGTACCACTTCGATTATTTTCGGATTACTAGCTATGACTTTCTGTACATCGAAATTTGAAATAAGAAGATCCAAATTACCTTCATAATAATTTTCTACTGTATGAAGAGAAATATCCATATTCATCTGTGCCATCGGAGAACGAAGATTCAGATGATGAAGGAAGAGGCTGCTTTCTGTCACAAGAAACATACCGGTCAGGTCATTACCTCCAAGGCCGTTATAAATGATATCATTCATATCTAAAGAAAGCTTCAGATTTATATTAGGAGGAATAATATCTTTTGGTACCGTTGCAGGAGGTTTTAATATAAGCGTATCTTTTTTCTTTCTACCAAGCTCCTTAATATAAGACATTACGGTGTTAAAGTTAAGAGAGTCGGTTATCAATGACAGATCAGCTGAAATAGTATCTTTCTTATAAATATAGTTTCTCCAGTTCTTTATCTGTCCGTCTAACTCAAGTTTTGTATAAGGAGTCCTGAGATCTATATCCTTTATATTCAGCAAATCCTGATCAAATAAAACAGTCGCATTATTCAATGTTCCGTTTACAAACGGATTTGGAGTAAGTACCTGAGCATTATTTATGATAAGACCTCCGTTAAAGCTGCTTTTGAAAAGAATATCATTCATTGAATTTATCTTTCCGTAATTATTCTTTGTTATGGCTTCAAGTGACAAAGCAGTATTGTCGCATGCAAACTTGAGCGAATCAGCATCCAGCGCGAATCTGTTTAAAACCATCAGGACATTAACGGAATCAAGCGAATTAAAGTCATTGTTACTGAAAGATGCTATCACATCAGTAAATATATTATTGACCTTTAACGTATCTTTTTTATATACTATGAAATTACTTCTAGTGTCAAGATTAAATAAAGCAATAGAATCTGTTATTGTAGGCATAGAAATCGAAGCATCGATGGTATCAATAGCTATCTGTATCGAATCCATCAATAATTCTGTATTATGAAGATATATTTCGGCATCAACATTTTCCTTTCTTAGTTCATTCTTTATATTGATATCACAAGCTTTGCTTGCAATTATCATGTTATCTTTCCTGTTATCAATAAGTAGGTCATTTAATGAAACTTTGCCCTGTATTATATCATTATAAAATGAATGTGTGGTAAATTTCAAATCATTGGTCTTAACATTGAGATCGAAATCCATAGAACCTGAAATAAGCCACGGTAATTTCGGTGCAAAATATTTTATATCCTGAAGATCAACGTTTCCTTTTGTGGCAATTCTGAAAGAAGGATCCTTCAACGGCCCGTCAACTTCAGCTTTGACCTGAAGTCTCGAATTAAGTGTGTTGAAATGCAGAGTATCAATTTCAGCATCTATAATTTTTTTATCCGGAATATACTTGACATATCCGTCAAAACATATATCGTTTATCGAAGGCAGACTGTCATATTTAACCATCGCATTTGATATATGAATCTCGGATGAAATGTTTGGCAGAACATCATTTGCCTTTGAATAGGCTCCTGCTATACTCAGGTCAACATTCAATGGCAGATCATATCTTATGGTTCTTAAGAATTTATTGTTAATCATCGGGAACTTAGAAAAGAAACCTCTAAGATCAACCGTATTGAAATGTAACTCCAGACTTGTAAACAGCTCTTGAGCATCAGGCTTTATAATTCCATTAAGACTCAGAAAATCGTTATTCAGATCGACATTGAATTTCTTAAAAATGAAGCTTTTGAAGTTATCAGAAAAATCAAGATTACCAAGAAGAGTCACATCACTTTCAACAAACCATGTTTTATTTTTTATCGCCATTTTCTTCAGATATGCAGATATATCGACATAAGTTTTCATCCAGTTAGCGGAGTCTTTTTTGGAAACAAGAATATCTGCATTTGAAACATCAACGGCAAGTCCCGACTTCTTAAAATCGACTTTATAATCTATTCCTGTCAAACATAATGTATCGGCAGTAAGATTCTTATAATCTATCGCTATTCTTCCGATAATAAAAATCTGTTCCGCCTTTCCGGACATAGAATTTCGGTTCTTTTCATTATTATAATAAAACACGGGATTATCTCTTATATCTGCCTCTTTTATATAAAGCTGAATAGGCTTGGTCTTTTTTTTCTTTTTCAATTTTTCTTCCTCTTTTTCTTCTTCTGTAAGAGGCTTTTTAAAACGCCAGATAGCCCAGGCCGGTCTTCCGTCTTTATTTACACGAACAGTCGCCTTGGGAGATTCAAGATAGACATAAGGTATATATATAAGATTTTCTTTTAAAATTTTTAATGGATTGATTTTTACATTAAGGAAACCAACCGAACATAATGTGTCATTCGGAAAAAGTTCAGTCTCTCCTATTAGTAAACCGTCATTCAACTGCACCCGAATGGTAGGAAATTCATCAAAATCGAATTTAAGAGAATCAAAATCCATTGTTCCCTCAATGTGGTGATTCATAAATTCTTTAACATACCCTGTTAACAGCCATCTTTCATTAAGATATAAAATCAGAGAAAATGCTAAAACGACTATAATTATGATACTTAAAAATCCCCACTTAACCGCTTTTATCAGATATCTGAAAAAGTTTTTTATCATCATTTTTTTAAATCATCTACTATAAGCAAAACCAATTAAGTCCCTCATTGTTCTCTTTATAAAGTAAATAAACCTTGAAAATAAATTTTGAAAAATATATAATTAATCCTATCAGATTCAGAGTTGTAATAATATATATACTTATACATATATTAACCCTAATACCTCAGAATCTTTTTTCTCAGCGTGTCGGACTTGTCCTGAGTGGCGGAGCCGTAAGAGGTATTGCACATATAGGTGTAATTCAAGCACTTGAAGAAAAAGGCATCCCTATTGATTATATAGCGGGAACATCAATGGGAGCTATAATAGGATCTCTGTATGCTATCGGATATTCTCCTCAGGAAATGTATGAATTTGTTAAAAGCGAAGAGTTTCTTAACGTTGTTTCCACTAAGTCTCCCGATACTTATTCATATTATTTCAAAAAACATGAAACTACTCCGGAACTCATTAACATAAAGATTTCTTTAAAAGATTCAACAACGAATCTTATGAAGAATTTCCTTCCGCAAAGCATTATTGACCCCAATCCTATGAATCTTCTTTTTATGAAATGCTATAGCGCGGATATGGTCAACAGCGGTCGTGATTTCAATAAGCTTTTTGTCCCTTTCCGCTGTATTGCCACAGATGTTTTCGGCAAGAAGGCTATCGCATATAAATCCGGAGATCTGGCAGATGCGGTAAGAGCATCCATGACATTCCCTTTTGTATTTAAACCCATCGAGATAGACGGAAAACTTGTTCTCGATGGAGGTATTTATAATAATTTTCCGGTAGATATAGTAGAAGAGGATTTTGCTCCTGATTTTATTATAGGAAGCAGTGTTGCCAGAATGCCCAAGAGGGATGAAAACATGAGCGTTTACAATCAGCTTGAAAGTATAATCGTACAGAAAACCAATTACTTTATTGAATATGAAAAGGGGGCTATGCTTAATATAAACCTTCGGGATGTCTCTTTATTCGATTTTTCAAATATCGATTATATATATAAGAAGGGATATGAGAAAGGAAAGATATTTGCCGATTCTCTGGCTAAAAGAATAGACAGACGTATATCTCAGGAAGCTGTTGAACTTAAACGAGAACAGTATAAATCGGCTAAACCGGAACTTGTGTTCGACAGCTACAATGTTTCAGGCGGTACGGTAAGTCAGAATCTACATATCAGTAAAATGTTTCGTACGCCCGAGCAGAAGGGAGTAACATATGAAATGCTAAAAGAGGATTTTTTCAAGATTGTATCAGACAACAATATTCAGGAGCTTACATTAAGAGCGGATTACTCACCGGAAAGAGAGAAATTTTCTCTTAATGTAAAAGCTCTCATGGAGAAAAACCTCAAAATTTCAATAGGAGGATTTATTACATCTATGAATGCCAATCAGATATATCTTGGCGCGAGATACCGACAGTTAGGAAATTATTCATGTGAATTTTCGCTTGACGGTGAACTCGGCAGAACATATAACGGAATAAAAGCTAATGCTAAATTTTATACACCTTCTAATTTTCCGCTATATCTTCAGTTGCTTTACGTCCTTCAGTTGAGTAAGTTCTATGACTATGAGTCTTATATTTACTCAGGAGAACATCCGAGCTTTATAGATCAGGGTGATTCTTATGTGAAACTGAACGTCGGTTTTCCCATGCTTTATAAAAGCAAGGGACTTATCTCCGTTGGCTATGGTTATACTAATAATAAATATTTCAGCTCTTTTGATTATAATCATGAAGATTCAGGCAAGGAAAGGCATTGGAGTAAGTTAATGCAGTGTGCTTTCATTTTTGACCGCAATACGCTTGATCATGCGATATATCCAATCAACGGAAGCAGGATATATTTCAAAGGAGCTTTTCTTACAGGAAAGAATCACTGGAAGAATTTCCCTGTAAATGCACATTACAGTTCAAGGACAAACTATGCAAACTGGATTCAGATGCTTGTAGACTGGGAAGAATATTTTATCATAAATAAAAGACTGAGATTCGGGACTCGCTTACAGGGATCAATTTCTACCAGACCTAATGAAGTGAATTATCTGACATCTCTTATCCTTGCGCCGGGCTTTACTCCTACCCCACACAGTAAAACGGTTTTTAATTCTGAATTTCATGCACCAAGATATATAACAGTCGGGGCAATGCCGATATTCAGATTTAATAATTCCTTATACATCAAAAATGAAACTTATTGTTTTTTCCCGATAAAGAATATTTATAACGATAATGGTATTATAAGAGAAAAGGATTTCTTTTCAAGTTGCTCTGTTTTATCCGAACTTACTTTTGTTTACTCTCTACCCATTACAACAATAGGTCTCTTTGCAAATTACTCTTCAAATAAGAAGCTCGGATGGAGTTTTGGCCTGAATATTGGTTATTTGATAAGATTTCCTTCATTTTATTAGAAAAAAATTATCTAAAATTTGGTCTATAAATATTTTTTCATACCTTTGCATCGCAATAGGGAAATAACCCTTATGTAAAGGAAGGTTGGGTGAGTGGCTGAAACCACCAGTTTGCTAAACTGACGTACTCGTAAGGGTACCAGGAGTTCGAATCTCCTACCTTCCGCAAATGAAGCCTGCGAAATTTTCGCGGGCTTTTTTGTTATATACCGACTCCGATAAAAATAGAATATCTTATAAATAATACCCTCCTCTCAGCCTGCCTGCTTTAAGTTTAAGAATATTTTTTTGTAATAACAGAATCAACTATTCTGTCTGAGAATATGTTTTATTCATGCATAATTAAAAATATGAATATGACTGACAACAATAAACCGGATATTCAACACGGTAATGAGCTTCTCAGAGATGAACGATATAATAAAGGCACAGCATTTACAGAAAGTGAACGCCAGGAATTAAATATTGAAGGACTTCTTCCTCCTGTAATAGAAGATATAGACAAGCAGCTTAAAAGAGTATTATTTCAGCTGGACAATAAGAAAAATGACCTTGAAAGATACATTTTGCTCACAAATCTTCTTGACAGAAATGAAACGCTCTTTTTTAAAACACTTATGAGCGATCCCAAACGCTTTGTTCCTATTATGTATGATCCTACCGTAGGTGAAGCATGCCTGAAATTCAGTGAAATCTACAGGGATAAATCCGGAATGTATGTTACTTCCAACAATAAGGGAAAAATGTCTGATGTACTAAAAAACTGGCCGGAGAAAGATATCAGGTTTATCTGTGTCAGTAGCGGAGGCCGAATTCTTGGCTTAGGAGATCTCGGAGCTAATGGTATGGGAATTCCTCTTGGTAAACTTCAGCTTTACACTGCCTGCGCGGCAATTCCGCCATACGGCCTGCTGCCTGTACTCTTTGACTTTGGAACAGATAATGAAACTCTTCTTAATGATCCATTTTATATCGGACTTCGTCAGCACCGTCCTTCCACCGATGTTATTGATGAACTTGTTGAGGAATTTACCGAATCTGTAAAATCTGTCTTTCCACAATGCTGCATTCATTTTGAAGACTGGAAAGGTGCAGATGCACTCCGGATTCTGAAAAAATACAAGAATAAAATATGTTGTTATAACGATGATATCCAGGGAACTTCAGCTGTTGTTCTTGCCGGAATAATGGGCGCACTGAAAATAAAAGGCGGAAATCTTAAAGACCAGCGAATTCTTATTTTCGGGGCAGGTTCTGCCGGTATAGGAATCGCAGATATGCTTTCTGCGGCAATACAGGCTGAAGGCAAAACGGAGAATGAAGCGGTTTCACAAATATCATTATTTGATATAAACGGTTTGATCGTAAAATCAAGAACTGATCTGAATGAATATCAAAAGGTATTTGCGCACGACGTTTCATCTTCTAAAGATCTGAACGAAGTGATTTCCGATTTCAAACCTTCAATTCTTATCGGTGTAAGTACGGTAGGCAAAGCATTCACAGAGACAATTGTGAAGACTATGTCGCGTATAAATGAACGCCCTGTAATATTTGCTCTCTCCAACCCTACCGATCACGCAGAATGTTCCGCTCAGGACGCATATACATGGAGCGACGGAAAAGTGATCTTTGCAGCCGGGATACCTTTTGATCCGGTTACATATAACGGTAATACATACTGCCCGTCACAGGCTAATAATTATTATTGTTTCCCTGGAGTAAGCCTTGGAATTTATGCGACACAACCAAAACTTGTAACAGATCAAATGTGGATTGAAGCATGCAAGGCTTTGGCTGAAATGCTTACCGATGATGAAAAGAACAAAGGAATGGTATTACCTCCTCAAAACGACATTTTAGATATTTCTTTCAACATAGGCGTCAGGGTCGCTGAAACTGCTTTTGCAGCAGGTCTGGCACAGGTTAAACAGCCGGAAGATTTGCGTTCATGGATAAGCGATATGTTATATAAACCGGAATATAAATAAAAATGCCGGATACTGTCTGTATTACATTAATAGCGATTCCGCAATCTACCAGTGTTCAGAATTCCGAAAAAAGGGAAAAAAGGAAAACTGATAATATAAAAAATACCGTCCGGAGAAGACGGTATTTTTTTTGACCAATACTTTTCAGAAAACACGTACACTGTTAATATGAAAACCGCCCGATGACAATATTGCAACTGTACAGTGACAATATTATCATCGGGCGTATTTTTTCAATATAGTGCGAGGCAACAGATTTTATAACAATTATAGCAGATTAATCTCAACTCCTTCTTTTATATCTTCTGTTATACTTTTCAATATAGCAGATATATTATAAAGATTACCTGCTATTTCTACCATCATTCCTGTCTCCTGCTTCTTTCTTACCATTATCTTTTTTGTTTTGCCGTCTATAACCGCCATAACATAGATCCCTTTATTAGTATCCGCCAAAGCTGATTTCGGAATTTTGTATGACGGTTCATCGGAATTCATTTTCAACTTTACATCAGCAATCATTCCGGGCAGGAATTTCTGATCCGCATTCTTCATATCACATTCTATAAGCTGTGAACGCAGATCTGAATCCAATGCTCCTGATTTTCTGGAAATAACAGTCTGATAATTATATTCAGGAATCGAACGTACAGAAAAGGATAAAGAATCTCCCGTTTTGATATAAGGAGTATAACGTTCGGCAGCAGAGAAGCGTAATCTGAGATTTTTATTATCCTGTAATACCATTAACGGTTTGCTCATTCCCGAAGGACCGACCAAAGCACCGATATCAATATTCCTTTCGGTCACTATTCCTGAAAACGGAGCCTTTACATTCAGATATCCGGCTATTGCAGACTTCTCCTCATAGTCTGCCTTCAAGGACTCCAGTATTGCAATATCAGAATCTTTTTTTGACTTAAGTTTATCAAGTGCATCATCAGATATTATCCCCTCTGTTTCTGATGCATCAAGCAGTCTCCGGTAATTAACTTCAGAAAATCCTGCAACGGCTTCCTGAGAACTTATTTTTGACTTAAGCGACGATAGCTGAGATTTTATCTCCGGGGCTTCAAATTCAATTATAATATCTCCTTTTTTCACTTCCGCCCCAATATCAAAATTAATTGCTTTCACATAGCTTAATATCTTAGCATTAATATCAAACTGCCTGTCAGAAACAATCTCTGCCGGTAGATTTACAACAGCATAATCCTCATTTATCTTCAGATTAAAAATTTCAGGAGTTACACTTTCAACTACGTCTGTCTGATTTTCCTTTTTTTCTCTGTCATTACATCCGGTTATGACAGACAAAGCGAAAAAAACTGTAAGGATTAAAATCTTATTATATAATAATTTCTTTTTCATTTTATGTCTTTTTTAAATTTCTTATTGTGCTGTTTCAGAATCTTCAGGATAAAGAGATACCGATTTTACAGAACTGTCATTCTGAATCCATGCGAACACAAGCGGTATTACTATAAGACCTATTGTTGTCGACGCCAGTATTCCTCCTATTACGGCTCTTCCCAGCGGTGCTGTCTGCTCACCGCCTTCACCGAATCCGATTGCCATAGGAAGCATACCGACAACGGTCGCAATACTTGTCATCAGAATAGGCCTTAGCCTTAACACAGAAGCCGATAAAGCGGCATCTTCACTGTTTCCGGACACCTTTCTGATTTTCTCCGCAGCTGTTACAAGTAGCAGGGCATTTGATATTGATATTCCGACAGCCATGATCATTCCCATATATGATTGCAGATTAAGAGTAGAACCTGTAATCAATAACATCGAAAGAGAACCGGCAATCACGGCCGGAATACCGGTAAGTACGACAGAAGCCAGTCTGAATGACTGGAAATTTGCTGCTAAAAGAAGAAAGATTATTATAACTGCTATAATAAGCCCTTCACGAAGTCCGGTTTGAGTCTCCTCCAGGACAGGACCTAATCCTGCAATCTCTATATTAAGACCTTTCGGTAACTCGCCAAGTGAACTTATCGCCTTCTTCACATCTGTCAGTGCCGTACCCAGGTCTTTATCATTAATGTTGGCTATGACTTTGGTATATGACATTGAACCCTTGTTAAAAGTTTCTCCGTAAACCTTGCTTTCTTTTATTTCCGCAATATCGCCAAGAACAAGTCGTGATGAAGATCCGGAAACAGGTAGATTTCCAAGCTCTTCCTTTGATGTCATTTTATTCAGGGGGACCTGAACCTGAACATTGTATGCCATATTCATCATACCACCGACCCAGAAATTCTTTTTTGTAAAACGGGATGAAGAAGTAGCAGGGATAAGAGATGCAGAGACATCTGCCATATCCAGCCCTAGTTGTGCCGCCCTTATTCTGTCAACTTCGATATTTAATGCCGGATATTTTACAGACTGCGGCATATATACATCACGCAGATAATCTATCTTCCGGAGCTCTTTCAGAAGCTTTTGCGCATACATTTCATTTCTCTTTTTCATCATTCCCGAAACGCGCACTTCTATAGGAGTCTCCGCTCCCTGGCTAAGAACTTTTTCGGTAAGTTCCAGAGGTTCAAAAACGATTCTTACATCCGGAATATTAGTTTTTACCTTTTCTCTTAACTGCTCTTTCAGAATATTTATATCATTTGTTTTATTCTTAAGAGCTACCTGAACTGTCGCCTCATGTGGACCGGCATTATATAAATAAACAGGGCTGACAGCAAAAGTTGACGAATGCTGACCGATAAAAGCTGATGTGATTCTTATATTTTCTTTACCTGTTATCGTTTCAAGTTGAGAAATAAGATCTCTTACTTTCTCCTCTGTATTTTCTATTCTTGTACCGTCTTCAGCTATAAGACGTATCTGAAACTGAGTGGAATTACTTTGCGGAAGCACATCTTTTCCGGTATATCTGAATAATAAAAATGCCGCAAATGGAACCAATATAAGATATACTACTGTTATAATCTTTCTCTTTGGTAAAAGTCCGGATATACCTCTTCTTAATAACAGGTCAACAGAATTTTCTTTTTGTGTGGTGTTATGAACTATTTCTTTTTTCTTTATAAACCAGGATGCCATTACCGGAACAAATGTCTGCGATAATATGAATGATGTGATCATCGTAAAACCAATCGCAAGAGCTAAAGGTCTGAACATCGCTCCCGGTATGCCGGTCATAAGAAAGGCAGGAACAAAAGCGGCAAGAATACATAACAAAATCAGAAGTTTCGGGAAAGCAATTTCATTACATGCCTCCCATATTGCTTTTGATTTACTCTTTCCCATTTCCAGATGTCTGTGTATATTCTCTATGGTGACCGTACTTTCATCAACAAGAATTCCGACAGAAAGAGCAAGTCCGGAAAGGGACATTATATTTATTGTCTCTCCGAAGAAATCAAGAAAAAGAACACCCGTAATTAAAGAAACCGGAATAGTCAGAATAACGATAAGAGCAGAACGAGTGTCACGCAGAAACAGCATAACCATCAGTCCGGTAAGAATAATACCGATTAAACCTTCAAGCATCAGGTTTTTTACAGCGTTAATCACATATACCGATTGGTCAAACTCAAAAGAGACCGTCACATCATCAGGTAAATTGTTCTGTATTACAGGAAGCTGTTTTTTAAGGTTTTTCACAACATCCCATGTAGATGCTTTCCCTGATTTGGCAACATTTATATACACTGAACGTTTACCGTTTATCAATGCATAACCTGTAGCGATATCAGCTCCGTCAGAAACTGTAGCTACATCTCCGAGAAACAGTGTCTTAACATCTCCTTTTATAAGCGGAATCTTTTCAAATTCACTGATATCCGTCAGATTATTATTTGTCGGCATTATATAGTTTATATCATCAATAAATAAATTACCTGACGGAGCTGTAATGTTATTTCTTGTTATTGCCTCGACAATATTATCGGGAGTCAGGCCATGCACTCTTATAGCCTGCGGGTCTATATTTATCTCTATCGTTCTCGGGCTGCCGCCGAATGGCGGAGCCGTAGTGAGTCCGGGAACTGAGATAAGGAAAGGGCGGGCAGTAAAATTAGCAATATCCTGAAGCTGATTATTTGTTTTCGTCGGGCTTCTGAATACGACCTGACCCACAGGCTGTGAAGAGGCATCGAAACGTATGATAAAAGGATCAGGAGTTCCCGGAGGAAGAAAGATCTGCGACCTGTTTGACAGGGCACTTATTTCGGCAATAGCCTGCCCCATATCTGTATCAGGGTAGAAAGTCACTTTCATAAGTGTCAGGCCCTGAGAATTTTTGGTATCTATACTTTTTATGCCGTTGGTAAACAGCATCATGTTGGTATACATCTTTGTAAAATATCCTTCCATTTGTTCCGGCGTATAACCGTTGAAGGAATGAGCGATGTAAACAACCGGGAGATTCATTTCCGGTAATATATCGACGCGTACATCTCTTACCGATCTTATGCCGAAAAACAGTAGTCCGAAGACAAGCACAAGTACCGATATCGGATTACGCAAGGCAGTACGTATTATATTCATTGTTCTGATTTCTTTTTTATTTATTAATGAGTGACAGGAAAGATTCGACATCACCGTTTCCTGCAATTTTAAGAAGATATGACTGCCATATATTTATTGATATCACTTTCTCTTCTGATTCGGCAGATGCAAGAGCATACATTGCCCCTGCAACATCTGAAATATCGGCAAGGCCGCTTTTATACATAGTCAGATATTGATTATATGATTCAATTGCAGCTTCCAGCTGTTTTAATGATTCTGTATGTTGATTTTCCGTAAGTGTTATTTTCTCATCAGCATACATCGAAAGTGAGTTCAATTCATTGTTTAATAATTGTTTCTCCATTTCGATAGCCTTTGTCACCGATCTTTGAGATGCAACTTTCGATCTGTTGCGGATAAATGATGTAAAATTCCAGTTGATGCCTATACCTACAAGATAATTACTTCTTGAAATTTTAATCCCGTCATGATAATTTTGCGAAATTGCATTGTTATCACTCATATAGTTGTATCCGAAACCGGAACCTCTTCCTGCCAGTGATCCTATTATATTTACTTTTGGCAATCCTTCTGTATTAGATACTTTTGTTTTGCGTATGCTTAAATCTATAAGATTCTGTTTTTGAAGCAGAGAGGGATGAACATCCTGAGAATTTTCGAAGATTTGGCTATTATCAGGTATTTCTACGGTAAATTTATTATCCAGATAAAAGGTGCTGTTATCGGTACCTATTAGAACGTTCAGGTTACTTGACAACTCCTTTTCTTTATCTTTTGCTCTGAGTAAAGAAATTCTGGCTTTTGCCAACTCTGCTTCAGACATCGACAGTTCTACTGCAGGTTTTAATCCGCTTCCCGTAAGAGCCGATACTGTTTTAAGAAGTATCTCTGCTCTTTCCACATTCTTTTTCTGTACTTCTACTACCTGCTGAACAGCTAAAAGATTAAAATATGCTCCCGCAACTTTTATCTGATAGTTAAATATTTCCTGATTGAGTTCTGACTGACGTAATTTGTATTCTGATTTGGCCAGATTTATGTTGTTGCTTATCTGACCGAAGGAAAATATATTCCAGTTGAAATTCAGCAGATAGAGAGCACCGAATGCCGCATCCCGGTTCTGAGATTCCTGTGGCATGCCGGTTGATGTCATACCCTCTCCGAATCCGTATTGTGGTCCGATAAGGGAATTGGCTGTTCCGTATACCTGCTGAGCAGAAAACTTAAGATCAGGCAAAAGTGCGGTTTTACTGTTGGTGATATTTTCTTTTGCGGATTCTGCTAAATAGTTTTTAGATTTTATAGTTTCATAATTAGCCAGACCTGTCTGTAATGCCTGCTGAAGAGTAAGTCTTTCCAGTTTGTTTTCTGCATACGAAAAAGCTGAAACAAGCATAAATACAGACAGAATTATATTCTTTCTTATATCCATTTATATTTAATTTTAATAATGCAATGACCTTGTCCATAAAAGATATTACGGACTGAATTTTCTATACCGGAGCTTTATGGCAACTTCCGGCAAAATGGCTTAATGTTGATTATAAAAATTAAATGGTCAGGATGCAGATTAGGGATAATAAGATTCTCCCACTCTGGCAGGCATGCAGATGTTGCCTGAATCCGTATGATGAAATACTTTCTGAATGAGTTTCAGAAATGGTATATAAAAGATATGCTACATTAAAATAAAAGACAAAGAATTCAGGACCGGAAAAAACTATGTTATTTTCTTTTCTGAGAAAATTGGCGTCATTTATTACAAGTGAAGTTTTGCAGCATTTTTTATTTAAATTATTATGTGATGTTTCGTTTTCAGAGAATGAGTTATCATGGCAACAACTGTCAGAACTGAATATGTGTAAGCTTATTTCTTTGTTTCTGTCAGAACATATATTGCCGGAACAGGTGTGCATATATAAGTTTGGTAATATTGAAACAATCAACATTACGACAAATAATAATATTTTGAGCACGTTCTTAAACATATGTAATTTTAATACATGCAAAGAAATTACTTATACGCTTATTATGTGTTATATTATTTTCATCGTTTGTTATATAATTTTCTGTCAGATCTGAAATCTGTAAAATATAAAATGACTTATTATATAAATGCAAAAACAAAGAGGTTATCCGGATAATAAAAAATTACAAGAATTTTGAAGGGAGTCTTTTTGAGGAAGGTATAGATAAAGAACGGATGCCTGACCTTAATTGAATTTAATGATGATATAAATCCGGCATATTAAGAGAAATGCCTTTGGATTATTAAGAGAGATGTCTTTGGGTTATTATGAATTTTTTCAATGTTCAGATAACAATCATGATTTTTTCCTGATGATTAAAAAATAAATCTCAAGAACGGGGATTATTCGTGGATCTCTTAATTTTATGAAAGTCAAACAACATTCATTTTTCGTTTTGATCTAAGATGTCAATCATAGAATAAGCATATCAGCACAGGATTTTATATTCATTTTTCATTTTAATCTAGGATGTCTATCATAGAATAAGTATATCAGCACAGGATTTTACATTCATTTTTCATTTTAATCTAAGATTATGGATAAATTGGGAAAACGGTATTTATTAGTATCCTGTCATGTTTTGTTTTGAGCCGATTAAATCTCAGCTTAACTCATAATATTTTTAGTTCTACTCCTAGGATTTATCCGTTGATCCGGATTTATCGGATAAGACGAGACGTGATTTCGTGAATATATAAATCAACTACTTAAACCCTATAAAATAAAAAAAAGACTCAAGGTAGTCAGTCTTGAGTCTTCTCATAATCGTTTGTCGGGGTACCAGGATTCGAACCTGGGACCCTCTGGTCCCAAACCAGATGCGCTAACCGGACTGCGCTACACCCCGAAACGTTTTCTGATCAATGATAGCATTAGTCGTAAGGATCTTTCAAGACCCTGATATTATTTATTCTTAGGGAGATTAAATAATATTTTTTCTTTTCTGTCGGGGTACCAGGATTCGAACCTGGGACCCTCTGGTCCCAAACCAGATGCGCT
>CAMTON010000052.1 GCA_947074105.1 uncultured Bacteroidales bacterium | reverse complement strand
TATTGATTTAGCAATTGTAATCTTTCATTATAATAAGTATTCAAGTTTAACCCAATAATATGGAAAAGAAATATTCAAGAGACACTATTTGTCTTCAGGGCGGATGGGATCCGCAAAAAGGTGAGCCAAGAGTTTTACCGATTTATCAGAGTACGACATTTAAATATGATACGAGCGAACAGATGGGCAAGCTTTTCGATCTTGAAGAAGCGGGCTTTTTCTATACACGTCTTCAGAATCCGACATCTGAAGCGGTAGCTGCAAAGATTACCGCTCTTGAAGGAGGAGTAGCAGGAATGCTTACTTCATCAGGTCAGGCAGCAAACTTCTATGCTATCCTTAATATATGTAATGCAGGAGATCATATAGTTTGTGCTTCTGAAATCTATGGAGGAACATTCAATCTGTTTAACGTTACTATGCGTAAGATGGGTATTGATTTCACTTTTATCAATCAGGACGATCCTGCGGAAGAGATTGCCAAAGCTTTCCGTCCAAATACTAAGGCTTTATTCGGTGAAACGATAAGTAATCCTTCTATTTCAGTTCTTGATATAGAAAAATTCGCAAATCTTGCACATAAACACGGAGTGCCTTTGATTGTTGACAATACATTCGCTACGCCTATCAACTGTCGTCCCTTTGATTTCGGAGCAGATATAGTAACTCATTCCACTTCAAAATATATGGACGGTCATGCCACAAGTGTAGGAGGCGCAATCGTTGACAGCGGAAATTTCGACTGGGATGCTTATGGTGATAAATTCAGCGGACTTACAACTCCTGATCCTTCATATCACGGTCTTATTTATACTGAGGCTTTCGGAAAAGGCGCTTATATTACAAAAGCTACCGTTCAGCTTATGAGAGATCTAGGTTCCACTCCGGCTCCAATGAATTCTTTCCTTCTTAATATAGGTCTTGAAACTCTTCATCTTCGTATGGCGCGTCATTGTGAAAATGCTCAGAAAGTTGCAGAATATCTTGAATCAAATCCTAAGATCGCATGGGTTAAATATCCGGGACTTAAAGACAATAAATATTATGAACTTTCGAAAAAAGAGATGCCAAACGGAAGCTGCGGAGTTCTTTCTTTCGGAATAAAAGGAGGTCGTGACAAATCCCTTAAATTTATCGATTCCCTTAAACTTGCGGCAATCGTAACTCATGTTGCAGATGCAAGAACTTCTGTTCTTCATCCGGCTTCACATACGCACCGTCAGCTTTCCGACGAACAGCTTCTTGCGTCAGGTGTTGCACCGGACCTTATCCGTTTCTCAGTCGGTATTGAAAGTGCAGATGATATCATTGCAGATATTCAGCAGGCTCTTGATAAAATATAATATTTATTTCATAAAATACAGCTTAAAAGGCGATTCGTAATTCGGATCGCCTTTTCTTTTTAATAAGAATTTAATTACAAAACAAGCTCAATACAAAACCTTGATAATCAGATATATTTCAAACAACCATGACGAATGTTTTTTATCCGTTTCAACAAAATTTCTAATAAAATCAACAATTTTTCTAACATCATGAGGTTCCGGAACCCTACATTGCAGAAGTTTTGAAAAGCACAATTACCATTAATCTGAAAACACACATTTAAATCGATAATAACATGAAAAAAGGATTACTCAAATCCGGATTACTCTTATCCGGAGCCTTACTTTCACAGGCACTTACAGCTCAGACCGATGTTACTGAGCTATATCTTACCAATCCGAGTTTTGAAGTTGACGGTGATGTCTATAATCCTGACAGACCTACAGGATGGAATCATACGGACAATAATTACGGATGGTGCGGTGTAAACACTGACGGTGACCCGGCAACGAAAAACGGAAATTATATTTTCGGTATATGGGGAAACAAAATCAATGATTTCGAACTTTATCAGGTGATTCCTGATCTTGAACCGGGCATTTACTCAATATCATGTGATATAATGGTTGCCGCTAATGATAACGGATCAAGACTTTCAACACAGCGAGTATTTGCCGGAAATGACGAAATAGGATATAAGTCACAATATTTCGGAGCTAAAGGAGACTACGCTGCCGTGAATCTTTCAAAAGATGAATCTTATTCCTTTGCCGGTAATAAAGAAACTATGGGTGATGCCAGTGCATTGCAGACTACAACCGTAATTCTTGAATTTCCCGGCGGTGATCTTAAAATCGGTTTCAGAACTAACGGAACAGCGAGTGCAGGATATGAATTTACTGAAAACTCCTGGGGTGGTGTAGGATGGTTTAAAATAGACAACTTTAAAATGCATTCCTACAGTGAAGATGAAAAAATAGTTTTCCATAAAGCTACATTAAGAGATGTGATCGGAAATCTTCAGGGAATGAACTATGATCTTTTCCCTCTTGGCTATGAAGAAGAGGCCGGTTTCCTTGTAATAAAAGCCCAAAGACTTATCGCAAATTCAGAAGATGAAAACGAAGTCCTTGCTATGATTGATGAAATCAATGCGATGATAGTGGTTCTTGAAGACAGCCATAAATCATGGAAACGTCTTAACGGTGCTATAGAAGCTGCTAAATCAGAACTTGCTCAGGGATATAACGGAGCGGATGAGTTTTCTGCAAAACTGGATGAAGCCTTAGCTGTCTTTGACTCTTTCGAGGCTCTTAAAAATGATTTTGAACTTGCTGCAGATATTCTTGAAGTTGCTCTTTTCGACTATCGTTCAAATGCTGTAGCTACAAGCGAAAAACCTCTTGACTATACATGGAGAATTTCAGCTCCTTTCTTTACAAACAATTATGAAAGCACTTCTGACGAAAGCGAAAGATCAATGGGCCGCTGGGAAACAGAAATAATTTCTAACGGCGGAGACTACAAACTTGCCACAAACACAAGTCTGAACTGCTGGAACTCATGGTCGGGAGACTTTACTTATATGTCAATATATCAGGATCTTGAAAATCTTCCTGAAGGACTTTACAGCTTGTCTTGTCTGACTGCTACTGACGGCGATGTTACCAATCAGCACGCTTATGCCATGTCATCGGTAAATACGGCTGTTTCAAATCCACCTTCTGCTGACAATAAAACAACAACCGGTTCGTTCAAAGAAAATGCAATCTGGGAAAGAATAGAAACATCACAGGTACTTGTTGGTCCTGACGGAAAACTTCGTATAGGTATGCGTTCCGAAGGAGGCAACTGGATTCACGGATGGTTCTGCTGTACTGATTTCCAGCTTGTATATTACGGAAATGAAAACGCTCTTCAAAACTATGACGAAGCTCTGAGCAACCTTATCGTTCAGGCTCAGGAACTTCTTTCTGATGACATTCTTAAAACTGACGCACAGATTCTGAATGAAGCTCTTAACGCAGCAATATCATCTTCAAGAGATAATATCGACCAGATCAGAGAGACTATTTCCGATCTTACCGTCAACATTGAAAATGCGAAGGAAAGTATCAAAACTCTTGCTTCATTCAAAGTAGATGTTATGGAGAAAGTTTATGGCATTGATCCTTATGACACTGCTCTTGGTATCCTAACAGATAACGTAAAACTAAATACAGAAGAACTTCTTGAAAGCGACAATCTGCTGCTTTCTGAACTTGAAGAACTATCAGCTACTCTTCTTAATTTTGTTGAATTCTGCGGAAAATATGAAAATGCTCTTAACGAAATTGATGATGAAGACTACAGCATCGAAAATGTGGAAACTTTCTATAATGAGCTTGAAAGAATCATTGAAACACTGATGCCGGCAAATCTTGAGAATCTTCCTAAAGCTGAAAGTGACCTGTATTATGCTCAGCTTAACCTTAGAAATACAAAACTTGCGGAAGATAAAGATCTTTCTTCATGGATTGTAAATCCTGGATTTGAAAACTCTCTTAACGGATGGGTTAACAACGGAATGCAACGTCAGACAAACAGTGCATTTGAAGAAAAGACAGGAACTGCTTATTGTGAAAAATGGGTAGGCTCAGGCAACCTTGATGATGCATATATCTATCAGACAATTATTGTTCCTCCGGGCTCTTATGTGGTTTCCGTAAATGCATCTGCAACACAATATGACGATCCTGAAATCGAAGGTGCATATTTAGCGGCATGTGCAGGTGACTGGAATACAGATAATGCAGTTAAAGTAAATATCAACGGTCAATATATCAAACCGGCTGAATATGCAATGACTGAAGACGGAGAACCTGAACTTGACGAATATGGTGAAAAGATCCTTATTTCTCCGGCAGAACTGAGATACAGTCTTGAAATCGACGCTCTTAACGGAAAACTTTCTGTAGGAGTTTACACAGAAAATACAAACTGTAACTATTTGAGATTCGATGATTTCGAACTTCATTATAAAGGTATTCCTGCTTCTATAGAATCGACTAAGGATATCGCTGATGACGTAATCGTTTATTCTCATAACGGTGAAATCAAAGTTATCGGTGCCGACAGCTTTAAAGTCTATACTATCGGCGGACAGGCTGTAAACAGCAATGCAAAACTTCAGACAGGTATTTATATCGTAGTCGCTAACGGCAGAACTTACAAGATTGCGGTTAAATAAAACGTAGTAATACAGAATTGAAATAATTGGATGGAATCATGACCCGAGGAATTTATATTGATGCATAACAATATAAATTCCGGAGGTCATGATTTTTTTTGTTTCCCTATTCTTAATAAATTAATTACGGGTAATGTGAAATTAAGATTTAATTATTCATATTTGCAGATCTCAATCTTTAGCAAATCTTTACCAATGATCCGAAAAATACTGATTTACATAATAATAATCTTATTTCCCGCAACCTCATCATTTTCCGGAAATTCAGATTCATTCATTTTTACTTCTATAAATTCATCAAAAGGCCTTAGTGATAATCAGGTAAGGAATATAACGAAACTCTCTGACGGTAGAATGATCATCACCACAGAAGGCAATCTTAATATTTATGACGGCGAAACATTCCGTTACATTCACAGAAATGACTCCGACATAATCTCTATTGACGGATATCGTGGTTATTACCGTATATATAATGACAATGATTCTCTGATGTGGATAAAAGATTACGGAAAACTTATCTGCCTTAACCTCAGACAGGAAGAATATATCCGCTCTTCAGAGATTACCGAAAGATTCGGCTATGAGGATATAACCGACTTTTTTATTGATTTTTATGGTGTGAAATGGGTAATAAAAGATAATATTCTTATTTCCTCCGACAACAGACAGGTCACTCTTCCAGAAGAGCCGGAGTCTGTATTGCAGGACATTATCGTTAAAGAAGACAATATGATGCTTCTTTATTCCGACAGCAAGATGATAACAAAAAGTATATCTCATGACCGACTGATAAAAAAAGTCTCTTTAATTTACTCGTCTTCAAATCATCAATACGGTTCAACATCAAATATATGTCAGACTGAAAATGGTTTTTATCAGATTAAAAACGGAATGTCGGGCATTTTGCTTTATTATGATTTTAATTCAGGCAAATCTGAGACACTGCTTCAGACCGATTACTGGCTTAACACACTTTCCATAGATAAATCAGACAATCTCTATATCTGCTGCCGATATGGCTTATGGCATATCGATTCCGAAAAAGAGAAATACACCTTTATCTCCTCCCTTAAGATGACAGACGGAAGAAATATAAAAGGAGAGATCAGCACTATGCTTATTGATGATGACGGGGGTTTCTGGCTTGGCACTCTTAACCGCGGAATACTTTATCACCATCCCGACAGGTTCAGACTCAAATATTTCAGTAATCATTATTTCGGTTCGGGTGATGAGGACATATATGTTTTCGGATTCACTCGTAAGGATAATCATATCCTTATTAAAACAAGTAACGGATTATTCTCATATTCAAAAGAAGATGGCATAATAAAAAAAGAAAACAATCTATCAGGCTTTGAAGATGTAATGGCAGAGCTTGACCGAAGATCTATTTCCGATTATCATCAGAGAATCTCTTTCCCTGCCTCTTTTACCGACAATAAAGGAAATGTCTGGACGGGGACCAGCGACGGCCTGCGTTTTAAAGGCGGAAGTCAGGACTCAGAGAAGACATTCCATACCGAAAACGGAATTATAAACAATAATATAAAATCCATACTTCAGGATAAAGATGATAATATCTGGGTTACAACGAGCCATGGCATATCATGTATCACCTATGACTCAGCAGAAGACATATTCGTTACGGAAAACTATAACAGGTTTGACGGTGCACTTCCCGAAGAATATATAGAAGGGTCAATATACCGCGACATTACCGGCGATTTATATTTCGGCGGCATTAACGGCTTCAACATTTTTACACCTGAAAATAAAAGAAATGAGACATCCGCAACTCCGGTTTTCAAAACCCTTAAGATTCACGGACAGAACATTGTAGAGGGTGAATTCTACGGTGATAACTCCGTCCTTGAAACTGTAGCTGCATATACCGACAGTATCACTCTTAATCATAATCAGAATTTCATTACCCTTGAATTCATTTCGCCAAATTATAAGAATATTGCACATACTGCCTATCGCTATATGATGGAAGGACTGGATGATGAATGGAGATATGTCTCATCTTCCGGTATACAGAATAATATATCTCTTCTGTTCAGCACTACATATACCTCTGTCCCGCATGGTAACTACAGGTTCAGAATCTCCTCGTCATACAGAAACGGCGAATGGAGCCCGGAAAGAGAACTTACGATTACTATAAAATCTCCGTGGTGGAAAACCCGGGTTGCCATTGCTTCTTATATTATCTCTCTTATAACACTGACTATATTTTCATTATTCTCATATACGAGATACGCAAAATCAAAACTCCAGAGAATACATAATGAGGAACTTCTTCTTTTAAGAATAAGAAGTCTTCTTGACGAATGTGACGGATACCGACGTCGGCTTACCATAGCCGAAACTATTGACATAGTTAACTCTCCAAAAGAAAATGATACAGAATCAAATGAGGAACTTAATGAAGAACAACATAAATTCATATCAAAAGCGGTAGAACTTGTAGAGAAGAATATCAATAATCCGTCATACAATGTGGAACAACTGAGTAAGGACCTTTGCATGGACCGCACCGGTCTTTACAAAAAACTCACTACCGCTCTCGATCGCACTCCTTCTTATTTTATTCGCAGCATAAGGCTTCATAAAGCATCTCAACTTATTCTTGAAAATGAAATGACTCTAAGTGAAATCTCCGATGCCGTAGGTTTCAGCAGTCTGAGTTATATGGGAAAATGCTTTAATGAAGAATTCGGCTGTCGTCCCTCAGAATATAGATCTAAGATAAAATCCTGACCAGAAACCGTCATATTTCATATTTCAACATAATTACCATCGGAATCAACAAATCTGCTACTCTCTGAAACATGTAAATATGATATTTGCAACATAACTTTAAATAATAAAGAAATGGAAATATCAAGCTTATTAAGATCGTCATTAATGGCATCGGCTATCGTCATGACTGCCGGTTGTGCCACTACTTCAGATTATATTAAAACATCGCAGGGAATAAAAGTCAGTTGTCCGGGACAGGAGATTGAAGTAAGATTCTATTCTTCCGGTATCGTTCGTGTATTCAAAACTCCTGACGGGAAGACATATGATAAGGAATCGCTTATCGTGACGATGTCTCCAGAAAAAACAAAGATTAAACACTCCGAAGACAACGGAATAATAAATCTTAAAAGTGATAAGATCACGGTCTCTGTCAATCGGCTGACCGGAGATATATCTTTCTACGATAATAACGGAAATATTCTTACAAGAGAAAAAAGTGAAAGCACTTCTTTCAATCCTATTACGGATGCCGGAAAACCGACATATAAAGTAAAGGAGTCATTTGTTCTTGAGCCTGACGAGACAATCTACGGAGTAGGACAGATAATGGACAATAAGATGAGCCGCCGCGACAGCCGACATTGGCTTCAGAACGAAAATATGTTTACCGTTTCTCCATATTTTCATTCTATAAAAGGTTATGCCGTTTATTTCGACAATTATTCAATTTCAGAATTTGAGGAAAAAGACAATACAGCTTCCTATGAGTGTATAGCCGACTGTTCCGACTATTACTTTCTTTACGGCGACGGCAATGCTGACGGCGTGATAGCAAGAACACGCGAACTTACCGGTGATTCACCTATGCTTCCTCTGTGGTCGTACGGTTATTTCCAGAGTAAGGAAAGATATGTAACACAGGATGAAGGCCTTAATATTGTAAAGAAATACCGCGAGCTTGAAGTTCCCTTCGACGTACTGATTCAGGATTGGCGTTACTGGCCGGAATATCATAATGACAGTATCTGGAATGCCCATTGTTTTGACACAAACCGCTTTCCTGAACCAAAGAAATGGATTGATGAAATTCATGACCTTAACGCAAAACTTCTTATTGTGGCATGGCCCGGGTTTGCTCCGCTCAGCCCGCAATACAATAGCTTTAAAAGCAAAGGCATGCTTTATGATTTCAGTACATGGCCACCTAACAGCGGAGCACGTCCGTATGACGTCTTCAATCCTGAAGCAAGACAAATGTACTGGGAATCGCTGAACAACGGTTTATTCAGCTATATATGCAATGACGGCTGGTGGCTTGACTCAACCGAGCCCGATCATATCGACCGTAAGGATACCGATTACGATCAGCAGACATATCTCGGATCTTACCGAAGTGTGAAGAATGCATATTCGATAATGCATAATCACGGTATATCGACAAATCAGAAAAAAGAAAATAAAGACAAACGCGTTGTCATACTTACACGCTCCGGTTTTGTAGGTCAGCAACGTTACGGCTCAAATACATGGAGCGGAGATGTCGTTTCTTCATGGGATATGCTTGAGAAACAGATTCCGGCAGCCCTTAACTTCACTCTTATGGGAATATCTCACTGGAATTCGGATATAGGCGGTTTCTTTGCATGGCGCTGGCGGGATAAAGGAGGTAATCAGAGCCCGGAATATCAGGAACTTTATCTGCGCTGGATGCAGTTCGGAGCTTTTTGTCCTATGATGCGCTCTCACGGAGCCGATCTTCCTCGTGAAATATGGCAATTCGGAGAAAGAGGTTCATGGTGTTTCGATGGTATCGAGAAATATATCAATCTGCGATATTCCCTTCTCCCTTACATATACTCCACATCATGGGATATTACCAGCAATGCCGGAACTTTCATGCGACCTATGATAATGGATTTCGCCGACGATAAGACGACTCATGATCTTGGACATCAGTATATGTTCGGGCGAAACCTTCTCGTAGCTCCTGTCTTTAAATACGACGTCGATAAATGGGATGTCTATCTTCCTGAAAATACTCAGTGGTATGACTTCTGGACAAACGAAAAATCGGAGGGAGGTCGCTATATCAGCCGCGATGTACCGAAAGATATAATTCCGGTTTACGTAAAAGCGGGATCTGTAATTCCTTTCGGACCTAAAGTGCAGTATTCGACTGAGAAAAAGTGGGATAATCTTGATGTAAGGGTATATACCGGCGCCGACGGTTCGTTCACTCTTTATGAAGATGAATTCGACAATTATAATTATGAAAAAGGCGATTATTCGGAAATACCGTTCCTGTGGGATGAAGGAGCAAAAACACTGACCATAGGTCGCCGCAACGGTAAATATAAAGGAATGCAGGAAAAGAGAGTTTTCAATGTCTCTTTTATTAATGAGAATGGTGTTGCACAGACTAAAACTATAAACTACGGTGGAAAAGAGATAAAGACAGCATTATAATCTCTGTATACATATTTAAAAAGAAGGATGAAGCACTGCAAAATAACTTTTTGCAGAACTTCATCCTCTCTTTTAAAAAACACGTACGATGACAATATTATAACTGTACAGTGACAATATCGCAACCGTACGGTGGCAATATGAAAAGTGCACGATTTTTTTCAAAACAGCCTCTTTTTAAAATTAAAATAGAATTGCAAAAAGGTGTAAAACGCTTTTTTAGACAAACCATATTAAAAAATTTATGTTTTAAATAGTAATAAATAAATAAGCAAGGAATATTTTTTTATTTTTGCCCGACCTTGTTAATAGTTAAAGTATAGAAAATGTCTAAAAACTTAGTAATTGTAGAATCACCTGCCAAAGCAAAAACTATTGAAAAGTTTCTCGGAAAGGATTTCGTAGTCAAATCAAGCTATGGCCACATACGTGATTTGAAGAAGAAAGACTTTAGTATAGATATAGAGCATGATTACTCTCCAATATATGAGATTCCGGCCGATAAACAGGATTTGGTGAAAGAATTGAAAGCGGAAGCAAAGAAAGCTGATATCGTATGGCTGGCTTCCGATGAAGACCGTGAAGGAGAGGCTATCTCCTGGCATCTTTATGAGGTGCTTGGATTGAAACCTGAAAATACACGAAGAATCGTATTCCACGAGATAACAAAGGATGCTATCCTTAAAGCGATAGAGAATCCGCGAAATATTGATACTCATCTTGTCGATGCACAGCAGGCACGCCGTATTCTCGACAGAATCGTAGGTTTCGAACTTTCTCCGGTATTATGGAAAAAGGTGAAACCGGCTCTTTCTGCAGGACGTGTACAGTCGGTGGCCGTACGTCTTATCGTTGAAAGGGAAAAAGAGATCAACGCATTTGTTCCGGAAGCGTCTTACCGTGTTGTTGCGGTTTTCAATGTAAAATCGAAAAACGGAAAGGATATCGAGCTTAAATCGGAGCTTGACACACGATTTAAAACAAAAGAAGAAGCAGCCGATTTTATCGGAAAATGCAACGGCTCTGAGTTTAAAATAGAAGATATAGTGACTAAACCGCTGAAGAAATCACCTTCGGCACCTTTCACTACGTCTACTCTTCAACAGGAAGCGGCAAGAAAGCTCGGTTATTCCGTGTCTCAGACTATGCGCGTTGCGCAGGGTCTTTATGAGTCCGGATTTATCACTTATATGAGAACCGACTCTGTCAACCTTTCTTCTCTTGCCATAGGAACCGCAAAACAGGAGATCCTTACGACAATGGGAGAGGAATATCTTCACACTCGTCAGTTCAGCACAAAATCTAAAGGTGCTCAGGAAGCTCATGAGGCTATCCGCCCTACATATATAAGCAATCATACGATTGAAGGAAGCGCGCAGGAAAAGAAGCTTTATGAACTTATCTGGAAACGCACAATTGCATCGCAGATGGCGGAGGCTCAGCTTGAAAAGACTACAGCTACTATATCTGTAAGTCAGAGCACTCATAAATTTCATGCAACAGGCGAGGTAATCAAATTCGACGGTTTCCTTAAAGTATATATCGACTCATCTGATGATGACGACAGCTCAGCAGATGAAAGCGGCAAGATGTTGCCACCTCTTTCTGTAGGTCAGATCCTTCCGATGAAAGAAACGACTGCGACAGAGAGATTCACCCAGCGCCCTCCCCGTTATACAGAGGCAAGCCTTGTTAAGAAAATGGAGGAACTCGGCATCGGGCGTCCTTCAACTTATGCTCCGACTATATCGACAATTCAGAATCGTGAATATGTTGAGAAGAGTGAGCTTGAAGGAAAAGAGCGTCAGTTTAATGTGATAACTCTTAAAGACGGCAAAGTGACCGATGAGGAAAAAACCGAAATTACAGGTGCCGACAAAGGAAAACTTATGCCGACCGATATAGGTATAGTTGTCAACGATTTTCTTTCGATGAATTTCCCTGATATTATGAATTATAACTTTACGGCAAACGTAGAGCAGGATTTCGATAATATAGCAGAAGGAAAAGAAGAGTGGACTAAGATCATTGATGAATTCTACAAACTGTTTCATCCTTCCGTAAAAGAAGCTACTGAAGCAAAAACCGAACATAAGGTAGGAGAAAGAATTCTTGGTACGGATCCCGCTACCGGACGCCAGGTTTCCGTTAAGATAAGCCGTTTCGGTCCCGTAGTTCAGATCGGAAAGACAGAAGAGGAGGAAAAGCCTCTTTTCGCATCTCTTCTGAAAGGTCAGTCTATAATGAATATCACTCTTGAAGAAGCTCTTAAACTGTTTGAACTTCCACGTCAGCTCGGAGAATATGAAGGGAAAACCGTTACTGTGGCAATCGGCCGCTTCGGACCTTATATACGACATGACAATAAATTTGTTTCTCTTCCTAAAGAGTTTCAGCCGATGACAGTTACACTTGAAGAGGCGATAACTCTTATAGAAGCAAAGAGAAAACAGGAGGCTGAAAAACTTATAAAGAGTTTCACTGAAGATGAAAACATGCAGATTCTGAACGGAAGATACGGTCCGTATATCTGTTATGATAAAGCAAACTATAAGATCCCTAAAGGGACAGATCCGCATACTCTGACTTTTGAAGAGTGTAAGAAAATAGTCGATGAATCTCCTGCTCCGACAAAGGGAAGAGGGAAAAAAGCTCCGGCTAAAAAAGCTGAGGCAGCAGAAAAGAAAACATCAGCGAAAAAAACTAAGGAAGATGCAGCTCCTGCAAAGGAAAAAGCAGCGACCAAAGCGAAGAAGACCACTACAGCTAAAGCTAAAAAGGAAACTACGGCTAAGACAAAGGCAAAAACAAAAAAAGAAGAATAGATCTTCTGCTTCTTCTGAAATATAAAAAGACCGGATTATTATGGAAAATAATGATCCGGTCTTATTTTTTTCTTCTTATTCGCCCAATCTCCAATTACATAAAAATTGATATAATTAATCTGATTTATATAAACTAAAGTACTGTTTAACTATTAATTATATATGGATTCTAATTAAATATAATTAGATATATACTATGTTATTCTGAGCTTTTATTATTTATATCTTAGACGCTATCAAAGAAATAAACTGACTTTCGTGAATCTAAATTGATTATATTTTAAAACCTTATTAACCAATAAAAAATAAATTCTTTTTATAAAATCTATACAAGTAATAAAACCTTAAAGGAGTATCCTGCGTGATGCAGTATACTCCTTGTTTTATGTATACACCAAAAACTTTTCACAAAATTTTATTTATTTTTTTCGGAGTTAAGATTGAAAGATCCGGATCGGTTTCAAACTTTATGAAGAATAATTTTCTGCACACTTATGTTTAATATATGTATATAAAATGGCACTGTGATGTATTATTTTTACTTATTGAAAAAAAAATACACATTTTTGAATAAAAAAATACTAACAAGTATTGTTAATTAAAAACATTGACCTATATTTGTGATATAAATAAAGAGACACTAATTATAAGTCTATACAAATAATAAACCTAAAGAACGTCAGTCTACGTGAGTAGCCTGACGTTTGCGTTTTAAGCCATTTTGCTCCTGATCACAGTTATTTTTCTCTTTTGACCATCAATTTAACTTGCTTTACAACATATTCAAAAGCCCGATTTTAAGTTAAAACCAAGCCCGTATCTTCTATTCAGGATTGTAACATTTAGTCCTAAAAGCTCATTTTCCGATATTATTTTGAAGTTATCTGAGAAGATATAACTCTTATATTGGAGATAATAAATTTGGATTACAGATATTTAATTAGAAGAATAACCCTTAGGAATCTATTTTCGCGAACGTTGAAGGCAGGTATAAAAAAAATAACCGGAGAATCCCCGGTTACTTACAGAAATAAAAACAAATAAATTCTTAGTTAGATGATTGGTAAAACATTACCATACTTAAAAGTAATATTTTATTGTAACATTAATGTCATTATATTGTTAAATTTCACAACTTGAGATAAAAAAAGCATCATTTCATTGAATTGATGCTCCTTTAACACAATATTTCCATATTACTGCACAATAATTTTCTTAGCTGCTATATTTTTTCCGTTATTGATGATATTAAGAATATAGATTCCCTGATTAAGATCAATAGGCAATGTCACTTTTGCTGATGTTGATTCTGCTTTTGCTACAATCTGGCCGTTAAGTGATGAAAGCTGCACAGTGGAAGATTTATATCTCTCATCAAGTATGATTTTGATCTCATTGGTTACAATAAATGATTCGATTTCGATTACGTCATCTTTCTTATGATCTTCAACAGATGTATATAATTCCTGAAGGGATTTTATTTCATCCTGAGTAAGAGCGATATTATACATTCTGAAATTATCAATCGTCCCGCAATAATCTATATTATCATTAGCCGCCGATGTATCCCACCATTGAGTACGTCCTATATAATTACGGCGGTCGGCAGAAAGATCGTAAAGCTGATAAGGTTCATATGTAAAAGTCGAACCCGAGGCTACCTGCACTCCGTCAAGATATATTCTGGAAGTTTTTGTCGCTGCGTCAAATGTATAAGCAACATAAGAATCTTTTCCAATAGTGATCTGAGAAGAAGCGTTGACCATCTGTGTTGACGTTCCATTATATTTTATTCCTGTTGTCAGATTTCTGCCACGACCGAAAAGACTGTTGGAAGAAGCAGATCCGAAATCGAAGAGGCGAGGAGCTTTATTAAGATTTTTAGGATTCACTTTCATAAATACCGTATAACTTCTAAGTCCGCCCAGCATACCGGAAGGAGCAACGGCATAGCCGTTAGAAGAGAAGCCTGAAGCTGTATTTGATGTAAGATCAAGAGTTCCGTCAATCTTTGCACTGCCATAAACGGTAAGATCATTTCCGTTTCCGCTTTTATCCTCAACAATAGTTTTTCCGTCTTTTATAAGTATATCTTCATTTTCAAACTCATAAGAAAGAAGTTTATTTTTTTCTATGTCGCGTGGATAAACGGTGATATTGAATTCTTTTTCAAAATCTGAGACTTTGGCTTTAAGAGTAACGACTGTTTCCGTTGACGGGTTTCTTACAATCCCTGCTTTAGAAAGAAAAACATTATTACTGGTCGTCCATGTGATTGTTTCACCGGTCACGGTTTTGGAAGGAACAACTATATCACTCCATACAGAACTCGGAAGACTTATTTCAAGTCTTCCGAGTTCATTTAGAAAATTATTGTCAAGTGTATATTTTAAAGATGTTTCGGTAAGCTGCTTTATCTCTTCCTGATTTAAGGCTCTGTCATAAATGCGGCAGTCTTCCATCCATCCTTTGTAACCTCCCAGAGTAACATCCTTAAGCTCAAGGGCACCTGTTTCGATATACTGATCAGCAAGTCCGTTGATATATGTTCTCAGAACTCCGTCAGAATACGTAATTGTAAGATTGAAATATTCAAACTTAGTCGGAGTATACCATTCACCGCCTGTACCGCGTCCCTTAGTCTGCCATACATCGGAATTACCAAGAAGATTTGTGCTGTAATATTTATTTTCGCCGATCTTAATGTATGGTTTCAGAGTTTCTGCATCAAGATTCCAGCTAAGGTTACCCGAAGAGAAGATAGTTCCGGCATATGAACCGTTGAAAATGTACGGAGATACTGATACTGAAAACTCTTTTAACTCCGGAGTTTCTATCATTACATATGTATCATCAGCAAATATCGCAGGAGAATTTCCGTTTGAACCATCAGCACTGAACACAGTATTGGAAACAAGTCCTTTTTCAATTCCGGAGTCCTCTTTAGGGAAATCATAATCACAGTGGATAGCTGTAGGATAGCCTTTAGGACGAGAGCTGCTGACAATCCAGTCGTAGTAATCACCGTTCATCCAGCTTAGTCTTAACGGTGAGTTTTTTGATCCCGGAATAAGATAAGGACGTGCATTGTTTTTCTTTGAATTTCTTGTTATATGTTCCGGTTCCGAAACCTTACCGTCGTTATCGACAGTGAATTTAAGAATCTCATATACTTTTCCGTTATCTCCGTTAACAGGAGCAGAGCAGTAAACGATATTCGGATCAGATTCATCAAGTGCCATACCTCCGCTGTAACAAAGTTCAAGTCCGGGAGTCTGATGGAAATGTCCGCCTGCATTTGTCAGGAAGCTCTTACGCCATCCGTTACCAGTCCATTTTACATGATAGTAATCGTGAGACGATTTATCATTGCTTATCTGAACCATTGCTATTACGGGATTTCCCTCACTATCCTGTTCTGTCTGCCATAGCCAGTTACGTGATGTCGAAGTCTTATCTACAATAGTGTTAGGATAAGAATTTGCATACGATTCACTTTTATTTACATTAAATGCTCCATTTTTAATTGTAGAAAGACTTTTACCGTTGATATCCTTAAGTTGAAGAGTATTGATGTCGACATAATTGAAATAAAGATAATTCGGGTATTCGTTATCAGGATGTCCGGTAGTATATGAAAGATAGATCTTATCTTTTCCGTTAGACATATATTTGGCATAAGGACGTGCTCCTGATGACTGTACGATCTGATAAGGTCCCCAGTTGAAATCAGTGTCGCCGTCGCTGTCAGGCACAGATAGTCTTGCGATAGTAGGATGCCAGCTTATACCGCGCCAGCACAGATAGATATTGTCAGGATCATCGCTAAGAATGAAAGGAGACGGATAAGTGGTATTATTGGCTGTCTTAAGAACTTTCTCTTCTCCCAGAGTCGTAATATCGCCCGGTTTCTGAGAAACTCTGTAGTAAAAACATGGTTCATCCGTATGTCTTGAATAGAAGATCATGACACGTTCGTCAGGAAGTACTACAAATGTCGGATTGTTGTGATCGTCAGGCTGGAAATATGATCTTATAAGAACTTCATTTTTACGTTTTGTCAGAAAGTCATATTGCATCGCTTTGATATTCCCGTGAACGTCGATATAACCGATATAGGTTGAATTGATTGTGCCTTCTTCATTTTCATAATGAAGAGCACGCGGATCAGCAAACCAGCACCATGCTCCTTCGGGAGTAACTTCATATCCCTCGTAAGACTGTTGCTCTGCTGAAAGGAAAGAGATTTCTGACGGAAGTACCGAAACAGATTTCATTGCATTCAGATCAAAACCGATCAATATACATAATGCGTAAATGAATGATAAAGTCTTTTTCATTTTTGTCTAATGTGTTTAATAAAATATTCAGTTGCCGCTTCGTAATGTTTGTTATGTTAATCTCCGAAAATGGCATTGTGACGGACGCAAATATAAGATATAAGGTGTTCAGAGATGGTAACTGATATTTCATTAAAGGATACAATTATTTCAAATATGCCTGTAGGATACCCGTTTAGCACTAATTAAGCGGATAAAGTAATTATCAAGGCATCAGAATTGGCGGGAAATAAAAAAAGGACTAAAAAACCTCACGGCCTTCGAGTCCCTTTATCTATCTATCAATTTTTTTTCGTCAGAATTATCTGCTCATCATAATTTTCGAATTATAAACACTTTGTCCGTCTTTTATAACAGTAACAATATATGTTTCGCTTGTAGTATTTACTGTAATTTCTGTTTCCGGATACTGAAGAACTGCATTTCCTATAACTCTTCCGTTCAGGTCGTAAACAGAAGCTTCCGAAAATTCCAGAATTTCTTCTGTCATAATAACATTGACAGCCTGACTTTTTGCAATCACTTTAAGACCTCCGTTTCCGTTCACAACTTTAAGCGGAGTAGTTACACGCTGAACGTCATCACTCTCTTCTGTCTGTTCCGACTGTTCTGCATTTTCTGTTGTTACTTCACTTTTTACTTCTGTAGAAGTTTCATTTTTAGTTTCTTCGTTTGCGAAGATTAAGCCGGTGCCTAAAAAAGCAAATAATGTAAGCGCAAGTAATTTTGATCTCATAAAAATTTTGATTTAATTATAAATTATAAAGTGTCATATTGTTTCATTTAGTTAAATATAATGTATTCTTTCATACAAATAAAAAATAAAAATGTGTTTTTTTTTAGCTTAACACTATTTACTAATCATAAACAAATGAGATAGTTATAATAATTCTTGATAGCAATATCATAAATATAGATGAAATGTCGCACAAGGCAATATTATATAAATTTTAACATTGATAATTCAGTTACGTTTAAGTAAAATAAACTTAAATAAAAAAGCCTGCTTCCGACTTAATGTCAGAAACAGGCTTTTCAGTATATATAATATTGTGATTACATTCTTTCAGGTACCTGAATACCAAGAAGAAGCATACCTCTTTTGATAACGTCAGCTACATTCTTAGAAAGGACAAGACGGAATTCTTTAAGCTCATTGTTCTCTTCTTTAAGGATAGAGAAATCATGATAGAACTGATTGTATTCTTTCACAAGATCATAAATGTAGTTTGCGATAACGGCAGGGCTGAAGTTTTCAGCTGCATCCTTAACGACATCAGGGAATAAAGAAACCATCTGTACAAGGTTGATTTCCTTTTCCGCAAGTTCTGCATTTAATGTTACGTTTTCAGGCATTGCAATTCCGGCATCTGCAGCGCGGCGAAGCACCGAACGGATACGGGCGTAAGTATACTGAATGAAAGGACCTGTATTTCCGTTGAAATCGATAGATTCCTTAGGATTGAAAGTCATGTTCTTTCTCGGGTCAACTTTAAGGATGAAATATTTAAGAGCTCCAAGACCTACTGTTTTAGCGATCTGCGCAGCTTCTTCTTCTGTGCATCCGTCAAGTTTACCAAGTTCCTGAGATGTCTCACGTGCTGTTTCAATCATTTCAGCCATAAGGTCGTCGGCATCGACAACAGTTCCCTCGCGTGATTTCATTTTTCCTTCAGGAAGTTCAACCATTCCGTAAGAGAAATGCACAAGATCCTTGCCCCATTTGAAACCAAGTTTGTCAAGAAGGATAGCAAGAACCTGGAAGTGATAGTTCTGCTCATTTCCTACTACATAAACCATCTTATCGATAGGATAGTCATCATAACGAAGTTTCGCAGTACCGATATCCTGAGTCATATATACAGAAGTTCCGTCGCCACGAAGAAGAAGTTTGTGATCAAGTCCTTCAGCGGTAAGATCCGCCCAAACCGATCCGTCTTCTTTTTTGTACATAATGCCTTTTTCAAGACCTTCAAGCACTTTATCTTTTCCTTCAAGATAAGTTTCTGATTCGTAATAGATCTTATCGAAATCAACACCCATCATCTTATATGTCTCGTCGAAACCTTCATAAACCCATCCGTTCATCATTTCCCACATAGAGCGGACTTCCATATCGCCGGCTTCCCAAAGACGAAGCATTTCACGCGCTTCGTTCATAAGTTCGGATTTGGCAGCAGCCTCTTCTTCAGTAAGACCTGAAGCTGTCAGTTCCTTAAGTTCTGCTTTGTAGTGTTTGTCGAAAAGAACATAGAAATCACCGATAAGGTGGTCTCCTTTTTTACCTGTGCTCTGAGGTGTAGCATTTTCACCCCATTTCTTCCATGCAAGCATAGATTTACAGATATGGATACCACGGTCGTTTACGATGTTAGTCTTAACGACTTTGTTACCGTTTGCTTTAAGGATTTCAGAGATACTGAAACCTAAAAGGTTATTACGCACATGGCCAAGGTGAAGTGGTTTGTTGGTATTCGGAGAAGAATACTCGATCATTACCATAGGAGAATTATCGGTTACCTCACGGATTCCGAAATTCTTATCCGCATTGATATGATTGATCATGTCAATCCATACATTGTTGGAAATAGTAAGATTAAGAAATCCCTTTATCACATTGAATGCCGCGATTGCCGGTTCGTTGGCCTTAAGCCATTCACCGATCTCTGTAGCCGTAGCTTCAGGGCTTTTTCTTGAAATCTTAAGGAAAGGAAATACAACAAGAGTAAGATGTCCTTCAAACTCTTTTTTAGTTTTTGAAAGCTGTACCTGGTTATCGGATACTTCTGTTCCGTATAATTCGGAAACTGCTTTCTTCACAGCTTGCGTCAGCGTTGCTTCTATATTCATATATCGTAATGATTTTATTTTGCTGATTATTAAGTATTAAACGTTATTTTAAAAATAAGTTCAATATTTTTCGAATTGAAACTGCAAATTTACAAGAAAAAATTTATTCTTATTCCGATGTTATGTATAATAGTCTGATATGATACTATTAAATTCGGTTTATATTCAATATATTTGCATATCATGCTTTTTATATGTTCTGATTTTTATTATTTCATTTCAGATATTAATAAAGCGAATTATTAACACATTGAATATTCTTTCACCGGAACTACCGGAGATGAAAGAGAAGTAATTATTATGAAAAACAATTCTTTCAGGTTTTCATGCCTTACAGCAATCATTTATATTTTATTTACTTCAGGATGCTCTTTAGAAATAAAGACAGCGCTCTATGATACTCCCATACGGAATATCATATTAAGTGATCCTTATATTATAGCCGATGAAGAAACCGGTCTTTATTATATGACAGGGACAGGCGGCCAGTTGTGGAAGAGTAAAGATCTTGAAATGTGGAGCGGGCCTTATGATGTGACGGAAACAGATCCTTCGTCATGGATGGGAAATAAACCTATGATATGGGCTGCTGAAATTCATAAATACAATAATAAATTCTATTATTTCGCGACTTTTACCAATCAATCGGTTTTTATTGACACCGTATCGGGAACTCCTATCGAAAGGCGTGCCAGTCATGTGCTTGTAAGCGACAAACCGGACGGACCGTATGTTCCTATGGAAGACGAAACATATCTTCCCGCTGACAAGCCGACTCTTGACGGAACTTTCTGGATTGATACAGACAATAAACCTTATATGATTTATTGTTACGAATGGCTTCAGAATATGAACGGGACAATGGAAAAAATCGAACTAAAAAAAGATCTTAGCGGATCGGTGGGAGATTTCACTCTTATGTTCAAAGCAAGTGATTCGCCATGGAGCCGTGAAAAGGATGATAAGGGAAATGATTTACCGAATAAAGTTACTGACGGACCGTTCTTATTTAAAACGGGAACGGGAAGGCTTGGAATGATATGGACAAGCTGGATATATGATGTATATACACAGGGAGTGGTATATTCAGAAAGCGGAACTCTAGACGGTCCGTGGATACATGAAGCAGATCCGATAACTCCTCCCAACTTCGGGCACGGAATGATGTTTAAGACTTTTGAAGGCAAAGACGTCATGGCTGTCCATAGTCACAGAGTAGACGAAAAAGGAAGATATATACGCCATCCTCATCTCTTTGAAGTTGATTTTTCAGGAGACAGACTTATTATAGGCGAACAATACGTTTCAGAGAAATAATATTTTTTTACCAAAAAGAAATTATAAAACAATTACCCGGAATAGTTTCCGGGATTCAGCAAAACACAATAAATATTTATTAAGATCTACAGGTTTTTGATTTAAATGTAAAAACACCTTAGATTAAATGAACTAATCGTATGAAAAAACAATTATTAGCTGCATTACCTATTGCACTTGTTACAGCGTTCGGAAGCTGTACTAAAATTCCACAGGAAAAAGACATGAAAGGTTATCTGATGGTTTATTTTAAAGACGATACTCATGGTCTTTATATGGCTGTCAGCGGTGACGGATATTCTTTTACGGATATCAATAACGCAAAACCTGTTATTGCAGGCGATACTATTGCCGAACAAAAAGGAATACGTGATCCACATGTTTTCAGAGCTCCTGACGGATGGTTTTATCTTGCAATGACTGACCTGCATATTTATGCTCAGCAGGCAGGTTACAGACACACAGAATGGGAACGCGACGGTGCTCAATACGGATGGGGAAATAACCGCGCTCTTGTATTGATGAGATCCAAAGACCTTATCAGCTGGGAAAGAACTATTCTTCGTGTTGATCAGAGCTTCCCTGAGTTTAATGATATAGGTTGCGCATGGGCTCCGGAAGTAACTTATGATGATAAAGAAAAGAAAGTGATGGTGTATTTCACTATGCGATTCGGCAATAAGCAGAATAAACTTTATTATGCTTATATGAATAAGGATTTCACAGGCTTTGAAAGCAAACCGGAACTTTTATTCCAGTATCCGAAAAATGTAAGTTTTATTGACGGAGATATCACTAAGGTAGGCGACAAATATCATCTTTTCTATGTACCTCATGATGGTGTGCCGGGAATAAAACAGGCAGTATCATCATCTATAAACGGAGGATACGAATATGATGACAGTTATTATGATTTCGAGCCGGGATCTTGCGAAGCTCCTAATGTCTGGAAAAGAATCGGAGAAGATAAATGGGTTCTTATGTATGATATCTATAGTGTTCAGCCTCATAATTTCGGATTTACCGAGACTTCGGATTTCAAGACATTTACTAATCTTGGGCATTTCAATAAAGGCGTTATGACTACAACAAACTTCTATTCGCCTAAACACGGTGCTGTGATACATGTGACAGATAAAGAACTTGAAAGACTTGCTAAAAACTGGAATTTCGATCTTACTACTCTGACATATCCGGAGAAATAATTAACGGCTTGTCCGCTTTAACGCGAAAATTATCAATCACATTTACAATAATTTTCGGGAATATCAGTTATAATACTATTAGATATCACAATGCGATATGAGTGAATTATAACAGATAATTCGCTTTAATTTATTTATTAATTGTATTATATTTTTTTCGAATTCAACTATTTATACATCTATGGAAGAGAGCAAATATACACTATACAGATTTTTCAAAGGTGACAGCGATGCGGATGAGTTTCTTACGGAATACAATAAAAAGAAAATAGAAAAGGAAAGATGGTCTGAAGAAGTACTCGGACTTAATTCTTCTACGGATAAATATAAGAGCGAAGTGCCCTTCTCTGTTTTTGATTTATAAGATCGGAACAGAAATTCATATCTATCTTACAATAAAATTAAAGAAGCGGATAAGGAGTATAATAACTCATTTATCCGCTTCTTTTTTTCATCTTCCTATTTAAAACCTTTCTTTTTAACCCGTCTAATAACACATTTTTAGTTATTACAGTGCGATTTATATATATTTGCACAAGCATAATCCCGTTATATTTAATATTGTTATAAAAACATTGGTGTTAAATTGCAGTTAATTTGATTTTTTATATTTCGGGCATAATTCATTTATTTCTAAAGCGGGAGCTTTTACGAGACAACAATTACAGAATCTCTGCATAAAATATAACATCATTATTGCTTACATATATGTTGTTGAAAATTAAATTCATCACTTTTTTCATTCTCTTCTTACTATTTACTTCATGCAGTGAAGATCGGTTATTTGATAATAACGCGAATGATAAATTATACTGGAGAGTTGACATTAATGACACTTTACTTACAAGAGGAAGACCTATATCTTCTCCTAATGATCCGGACTTCAAAAGTTTCGGTATTTTCGGTTATTATACCAAAGAGGAATTTTCAGAAGAAGCTTATTCATCGTTTCTTCCGAATAAAAAAGTATTTCGTTTTGAGGATAATTCATGGAATCTTGACTATACACAATACTGGCCTTTGACAGGAAAAGTATCTTTCTTTGGCTATTTCCCTCATGTGACCGGAGAAAATAAATACGGAATAAGTATAGAGGACAATCAGACCGGAACTCCTCGTCTTCATTATTCAATGCCTCTTAACGTTGCCGATCAGCCCGATCTTATGGTAGCCAAAACTCAGAAAAATCTTCATAAAGAGACTGTAAATCTTTCTTATCATCATACTCTTGCCTCAATAGGTTTTAATATCAATGGTAATTCTTCAGGCATAGAATATGTAGGAATCAAAGGTATTTCGACATCAGGTACTCTTTCTCTTGATTATAGTGGTGGAAATCCTCCTTCCTGGAGTAATATTTCATCTGTTACTGATACATTATATAAAATAGGACTTCTTGAAGAGGCGACAAAGTCATCTTCAATAATGAGTGCCGACGGCTATCTTATGGTTATTCCGCAACATATAGGGAAAGAGTCATGTCTTATAGTAAAGTTCAAAGATCAGCAGGAGAAAGAAATCCCTTTATCGACAACTTCCATATCAGAATGGAAAGCCGGAAAAGTGTATATATACCAGATGAAGGGTGGAGATTATATTTTCGATGTTGAAGTCGATGAATCATCATTGAGTTATGGTGGTGGAGAAATAAAATTCACTGTTACAAGTCAGTTTCAACAATCGGGAGGGACATCTACCAATATCGGATGGGATGCTGAAATTATCTATGAAGACAGTAACCACTGGCTTTCCGGAGATATAAGTGATTCTCAGGGCGGAGAAAACATCGATAAAGTCCTTACTGCTACGGCTGCACCTTATACTTCTACGAATGAAGAGGATGAGCAGCTTAAGAATGCTGCTTTTGTTAGTGATAAGAATTTGTCTCTTCATAATGGAAAATACACAACTGCAAATTGTTATGTCGTTAATGCACCGGGAAA
>CAMTON010000051.1 GCA_947074105.1 uncultured Bacteroidales bacterium | reverse complement strand
TATGATTTAACCAAAGGAAGAATTGCTTTTAGATATAAATAACAAACAAAGATATGAAAGTAAGAGCATCATTGAAAAAACGTACACCGGAATGCAAAATCGTAAGAAGAAAAGGCCGTTTGTACATAATTAATAAGAAAAATCCTAAGTATAAACAACGTCAAGGATAATTTATTATTTTTGCAAAAATAAATCATTCGAATATATGGCTATAAGAATAGTTGGGGTCGATCTGCCACAGAATAAAAGAGGCGAAATTGCATTGACCTACATTTATGGTATCGGTCGTAGCGCTGCTAATACCATTTTAGAAAAGGCCGGTGTTGACAAAAACATCAAAGTAAAAGACTGGTCTGATGATCAAGCATCTAAGATTCGTGAGATCATCGGTGCTGATTTTAAAGTTGAAGGTGATCTTCGTTCAGAAGTTCAGCTTAATATCAAACGTCTGATGGACATCGGTTGTTACCGTGGTGTTCGTCACCGTATTGGTCTTCCTCTAAGAGGACAGAGCACTAAAAATAATGCTCGTACTCGTAAGGGTAAAAAGAAAACTGTTGCTAACAAGAAAAAAGCTACTAAATAATAAGAGTTGATATGGCAAAAAAAACAGTCGCAGCTAAAAAGAGAAATGTAAAAGTTGATGCTATTGGACAGGCACATATCCATTCTTCGTTCAATAACATTATTGTTTCTCTTGCTAATGCAGAAGGTCAGATTATATCTTGGTCTTCAGCTGGTAAGATGGGTTTCAGAGGTTCTAAAAAGAATACTCCTTATGCAGCTCAGATGGCAGCACAGGATTGTGCTAAAGTTGCATTTGACCTAGGACTTAGAAAGGTGAAAGCCTATGTAAAAGGACCAGGTAACGGACGTGAGTCTGCTATCCGTACTATTCATGGTGCAGGAATTGAAGTTACTGAAATCATTGACGTAACTCCAATACCACATAATGGATGTCGTCCTCCAAAGAGAAGACGTGTATAATACTTAATCTCTTTAACTGAATCTTGGATTGTGAATAGATTGCACTATCTCCTCTCTGTAATCGCGGCTGCACGATTCCGGGTTCTATTTAAATTTTATTTTATTAAAAGTCTATAGAAATGGCAAGATATACCGGACCTAGAACAAGAATCGCTCGTAAATTTGGCGAAGCTATCTTCGGACCAGACAAGGTTCTTTCTAAAAAAAATTATCCTCCCGGACAGCACGGCGTAAACAAAAGAAGAAAAACTTCTGAATACGGTGTTCAGTTACGTGAGAAACAAAAAGCAAAATATACTTACGGCGTTTTAGAAAAACAGTTCCGTAACCTATTTGAAAAAGCATCTCGTACAAAAGGTATTAAAGGTGAAGTTCTTCTTCAGTTCCTTGAAGCTCGTTTGGATAACGTAGTTTTCCGTATGGGAATCGCACCTACAAGAGCAGCTGCTCGTCAGCTTGTATCTCATAAACATATCGTCGTTGATGGTAAAGTTGTAAACATTCCATCATACTCTGTAAAACCAGGTCAGATTGTTGGAGTACGTGAAAGATCAAAATCTTTTGAAGTAATTGCTGATTCACTTTCTGGTTTCAACCATAGCAAATATGCTTGGATCGAGTGGGATGAAACAACTAAGAGTGGTAAATTCCTTCACTTGCCGGAAAGAGCAGATATTCCAGAAAATATTAAAGAACAGTTGATCGTAGAATTGTATTCTAAATAATAATTGATTCCATGGCGATATTAGCATTTCAAAAACCCGATAAAGTCTTAATGTTGGAAGCGGACAATTTCTTTGGAAAATTCGAATTTCGTCCACTTGAACCTGGCTATGGTATTACCATTGGTAATGCTCTTAGACGTATTCTTCTTTCATCATTAGAAGGCTTTGCCATCACTTCTATGCGTATTGATGGCGTAGAACATGAGTTCTCTACAATTCCTGGCGTAATAGAAGATGTTACTAACATCATTCTTAACCTAAAACAGGTACGTTTCAAGCAGATCGTAGAAGAAGTTGAAAATGAAAAAGTAACTATTAGTGTTTCGGGTTCGGAAGTGTTTAAAGCTGGAGACATTGGAAAATACCTAACCGGATTTGAAGTTCTAAATCCAGAACTGGTAATTTGTCGAATGGATTCAAGCGCAAGTTTCAATATTGAACTTACAATTAACAAAGGAAGAGGTTATATTCCTGCTGATGAAAATAGAAATGCTAACGATGAAGTGTCAGTAATTCCTATCGATTCAATTTATACACCGATTCGTAACGTTAAATATTCTATTGAAAACTTCCGCGTAGAGCAGAAAACAGACTACGAAAAATTAATTCTTGAAATTTCGACCGATGGTTCTATCCATCCGAAAGATGCTTTAAAAGAAGCTGCAAAAATTCTTATCTATCACTTCATGTTGTTCTCAGACGAAAAGATTTCTCTTGAAACAGCAGATGTTGACGGAAACGAAGAGTTCGATGAAGAAGTTCTTCATATGAGACAATTGCTTAAGACTAAACTTGTCGATATGGATCTTTCCGTTCGTGCATTAAACTGTCTTAAATCAGCTGATGTTGAAACTCTTGGTGAATTAGTTGCATTCAATAAGACTGATCTATTGAAGTTCCGTAACTTCGGTAAAAAATCACTTACTGAACTTGATGAGCTTCTTGCTAATTTGAACCTGTCATTCGGCATGGATATTTCTAAGTATAAATTAGACAAAGAGTAAAAACGATGAGACATAATAAGAAATTTAATCATTTGGGTCGTAAGAAGGCGCACCGTGATGCTCTACTAGCAAACATGGCTAAGTCTCTAATTACCCACAAAAGAATCTTCACGACTCTTGCAAAAGCAAAAGCTCTAAGAATATATGTTGAGCCTCTTATCAACAGAGCTAAAGAAGATTCTACAAACTCAAGAAGAGTTGTATTTAGCTACCTTCAGGATAAAGCAGTTGTTACTGAACTTTTCCAGGAAGTATCTAAAAAAATTGCAGATCGTCCAGGTGGTTACACTCGTATCCTTAAAACAGGATTCAGATTAGGTGATAACGCTGCTATGGCAATGATTGAACTAGTAGATTACAATGAAAACATGCTTAAAGAAAAAGCTGCTAAAAAATCTACAAGAACAAGAAGATCTAAAAAAGCTACTGCTGCTCCAGCAGCTGAAGCTCCAGCAACTGAAACTACAGCTGAATAATATTCGAATGAAAAAGACCACCTTTAAAGTGGTCTTTTTTGTTTTCTTATAGAGTGAAGGGAAAATTATACTTTCTTATCTCGACGGTTCAGCTCCATACATTAATGTGAACTCGAAAGTAGTGCTACATAATTGATGAAACTAAAATTTGAAGAGATAAGTTTCAATATATAGATAATAGATAGACATAAATGGAATCCTTATTCTTTTATGTCTCTTTTTTTTACAATTACAGGATAATAAATTTCCCACATAATTCGAGAGAACAGAAATAATCAAATAAGAATTAATCGAAGACAAACTATGATTAATTTAATTATCAAAACATGTTTATTTGCATTTTCAGTTTAAGTTACCGAATAATAAGAAATAGATAATTAACTGTTTTATATATTTAAGGTTCAGCTACACTCTACGTAACTGAACCTTATGAATATTAATCATATCATATCTCACTTAACCGATCTAATTTACTCCAATCTATTCCTATAACTAACTATCTAATTAATCGTACCGAATAGTAATATAATTTCCAGATTTAGAGAATCACTATTTTATGTATTGATTAATCTCTTCAATTTTAAAAGATAAGATTTTTTACATTCAATTACAGCACTGGATTATCGATGAAGGTTAAATGAAACATTAGGGATAAACATTAATTTCCTAAACCTATCAGAATTTATGAAGATTAAACCTTGAAACCTATTTGACTAAATAAGAGATTCCGGTATATGATATAGATTTTCTCTTTTATATAATAGATTGATGTTTCAATAATATATTTTAATCTTTAAAAAACTTCCAGAACATTGCAGCAAAAAAACCACCTGTGAAAGGTGCTGCAATGAATACCCAAAGCTGACGAAGAGCTTCACCTCCCTGGAACAATGCCGGACCTATAGATCTTGCAGGATTGATAGATGTTCCTGTAATAGGTATACCTACAATATTGAACAATCCCAAAGCTATACCAATGATTAAACCGGCAAGGATTCCTGCGCCGCGGTCTTTATCTGTAGCAGCCAGAACTATCCAAACGAAAAGACAAGTAAATACAGCTTCCATTATAAACGCTGTCATTGTAGAACAAGTGAAACCGTTAGCACCGGTTGTAGTTGTTGTAACAAGAGTAGGGTAACCTGATACAAGAATATAAATCAGACAAGAGCCAAGGATACCACCAATCGTCTGAGCAATAATATATCCAATAAAATCTTTTGCAGAAAGTCGTTTGTCAAGATACATACCCAATGATACAGCAGGATTTATATGACATCCTGATATTCGTCCGAATACATAAGCCATTACTACTAAAGGAAAACCAAAACAAAGACCAATAGTCAATGGCTGTCCTAATCCGCCGGCACCTCCGGTAAATACAGCACAACCGCAACCCATTAATACAAGTACGAATGTGCCAATCAATTCAGCTAAATACTTTTTCATATTTAATAAATTAGATAAAATAATATATTGTTAATTCTCTATACATCCTATTATCATCATTAATTTTCAACTTAATATTATTACCCGGATTATAGTTATCATCTTCTTATTAAAAATCTATCTTATTACTTAAACAAAAGAGAAAACTATCAATCTCTATAAATAAACCCAGACTATCTTTACCTCCAGATCCTAATAGATCTAGTCAAAAAGACTTTCCCGAAGTTTAAACGAGAGATATATTATTTCTAAATTTTACCTCCGGTATACTCATAGTTCAAAGTTGAACCTTTATTATATTTAAACTAAAATAAAGGTCATTCATAAAATCAATATACTAAACCTCTTTCTGAGAGGAAGCAAGCTCTTTCAAAGCTTTATCTATATTTTCATATTTAAATTTAAATCCCAATGAAGATAGTTTCCGCGAAACAATATTCAGACTACCGGTAAAAAGCTGTTCGCCGCCAATCAAAATTATTTTCAGAATCAACTCAGGAATCCTGACTGTAAACTTTGTATGAATGTATTTCCCTATTTCATCGATAAACTTATCCATCATTACAGGGTCCGGTGCAACACAGTTGTAAACACCAGCCTCTGTTTTCCCGGAAAGTAAAAGAACAAATAAATTTGCAAGATCATCAATATGTATCCAGCTTAGAATCTGATCTCCCGAGCCAAATCTGACCTTAATACCTTTTTTCATTACATCTGCTATCTTAGGATACATTCCACCCGATTTACCAAGTATGATAGAAAAACGTGTTACCACCAATCTTACTTCATGATTTACCTTATGGGCTTCTGCTTCCCAGTCACGGCAGACCACTCCAAGAAAAGAGGCCTCGTCATTTTCCGACTCCTCATCAGCAACGATATCTGTTTTATAAAATCCTGAAGCAGATGTAGAGATCAGAACTTCCGGTTTTTTCTCCAGACTATTAATCGCAGTGACTAAGTTTCTTGTACTTATTATTCTGCTGTTATAAATATTCTCTCTTTTCTCCTTATTCCATCTTCCTACAATAGGTTCGCCTGCAAGATTGATTACTGCGTCTGCATTACGAATAAAGTCCGATAATTCTTTTACAGAATCATCAGCAAGAAGCTTTCTTGGAACAGCCATAATCGTATGTCCGGCCTGTTCCAGAACATTCGTCAAAGCTTTACCTACAAATCCGGATGCTCCCGTAACTGCAATAATCATAGACGTAAATTGTATATTAATATATTCTAAACATATTTTATGAGAAATTGTTTATAAAATACTTATAAAAATAAAGAGGATATACCATAAGCAATGTTATGATATATCCTCTTAGGGATCAGTGAATTTCCGTCATTATGTCAGAACAGAAAAACACTTTATATTATCAATAAAATAAGATCTCCGGATTAACGGAGTAAAATATTACTGAAATGATCTCTTCTGAGTAAGATCTTCAACAAGAACGAACATCTTATCTGAAGGACGAACTTTTTCAGATATCTTAATTGAGAATCTGTCACCTTTCTTTGCTTCAGTAACACTCTTATAATCTACCTGAATTTCTTCTATAGTTAAGAATACAGCTCCTGTAGTAGGACCAGTTATAACTACTTCGTCACCAACCTTAACGCTCTGAGTCTCACAAAGGAACTCTGCCACACCGATATTAGAGAAATACTTCATACCCTTTCCGATGTAAAGCTTCTTCTGTCTTGCTTCAGAACCATAGACAGGGCTCCATTCTCCGAGACGCTGACCAAGATAATAACCGTCCCAGAAACCACGATTGAACACCTTGTATAGTCTGTCGTCCCACTGAGCGATCTTTTCTTCTCCGTAAGTTCCGTCTATTACAGACTTTATTGCCTGTTTATAACATTCAACTACAGTTCTTACATATTCAGCACCGCGTGCACGGCCTTCAAGTTTGAATACCCTTACACCAGCTTCCATCATCTTATTCATAAAATGAATAGTCTTAAGATCACGAGGTGACATGATAAACTTATTATCAATTTCAAGCTGCGCACCTGTTTCTTTATCATTCACTTCATAAGAGTGACGGCAAACCTGAGTGCAGGCACCACGGTTAGCCGATTTGTTATATTCATGAAGACTAAGATAACATTTACCTGAAACAGCCATACAAAGCGCTCCGTGAGAAAACATCTCTATTCTGATAAGTTCTCCTTTAGGCCCTTTGATCTGCTGATCCACGATATCATGATATATAGCAGCAACCTGATCTAGATTAAGTTCACGCGCAAGAACCACAACATCGGCAAACTGAGCATAAAACTTAAGTGCTTCAGTATTACTGATATTAAGCTGGGTTGAAAGATGTACTTCAACACCGATCTGACGTGCATACATCATAGCTGCTACATCAGAAGCTATGATTGCAGATATATTTGCTTCTTTTGCAGCTTCGATAATCTTATGCATAAGAGTGATATCTTCATCATAAATCACGGTATTTACCGTAAGATAGCTCTTAATATTCTTTTCTTCACAGATCTCGGCTATATTATGAAGATCGGTAATAGTAAAGTTATTAGCCGATTTAGCGCGCATGTTAAGACCTTCTATTCCGAAATATACGGAATCCGCTCCTCCCTGAATGGCAGCACTTAAAGCTTCATAAGAGCCTACAGGCGCCATTATTTCAAATTCATTTATATTCATAATGATTGAATAAGAGTATCCCTCTCTTTTATATTTTCTATATTATATAATATGTATAATGTCGGTGAGAAATTAAGCAAGTTCTCCTATAAGTGTAGCTGAAGAAACTTCTATTACTCTGACCATAACTTTCTGTCCTATTCTGTGCTCTCCCTTAGGAAATACGACAACCTTATTCTGACTAGTTCGTCCGAAAAGATGTTCTCTTGATTTCTTTGAGAAACCTTCTACAAGAACTTCGAAAGTTTTTCCTGTATCTCTCTGATTGCTTTCAAGAGAAAGACGGTTCTGAAGATTGATGATTTCAGTAAGACGTCTTATCTTTTCTTCTTCTGAAATATTATCCGGCAGATGTTTGGAAGCATAAGTTCCCTCACGCTCAGAATATTTAAACATAAATGAAGCATCAAATCCAACTTCTTCCATAAGAGAAAGAGTCTGTGAATGATCTTCAAGTGTTTCATTATGGAAACCGCAGAACACATCTGTTGTAATACCGCAATCAGGCATGATTCTTCTGATAGCGGCTATTCTTTCAAGATACCATTCTCTTGTATACTTTCTGTTCATCGCTTTCAGTACAGCTGAACTTCCCGACTGAACAGGAAGATGGATATGCTTACAGATATTATCATATTTTGCCATAGTCTCAAGGATTCTGTCTGACATATCCTTAGGGTGAGACGTGCTGAAACGGATTCTGATATCAGGAGCATGCTCAGCCACAAGCTGAAGAAGCCCTGCGAAATCTACTTTTCCGTTTTCATCTTCATGAAGATATGAATTCACATTCTGACCAAGAAGTGTTATCTCCTTAAAGTTTCTGCTCTTAAGATCATCAAGTTCTGCCAGGATGCTGTGCGGTTCACGGCTTCTTTCACGACCTCTTGTATAAGGCACGATACAGTATGTACAGAAATTATTACATCCTCTCATAATAGAGATAAAGCCTGATATTCTGTTTCCGCCTATTCTTGAAGGAATGATTTCACGGTAAGTCTCATCTGTAGAGAGTTTTACGTTAATCGCCTTATCGCCGTGTTCAACAGCTCCCACTAGATTCGGAAGATCAAGATAAGAGTCAGGGCCTGCCACAAGGTCAACTCCGTGCTCTTTAATCAATACTTCCTGAACTCGTTCGGCTACACATCCAAGAACTCCGATAATAAGTCCTTTCTTCTTTTTTCTCAGAGATCTGAAATACTGAAGTCTTGAAAATACCTTCTGTTCAGCATTGTCTCTTATTGAGCAAGTGTTAACAAAAATAGCGTCAGCATCCTCTATATTTTCAGTAAGAGCATAACCGTCCATTTCCATTACCGATGCAACGACCTCACTGTCGGCCACATTCATCTGGCATCCGTGAGTCTCAATAAATAACTTTTTTTCTTCTTTAGTTGCAGATTTAAAGTCTGCTCCTGTCTGATTTTGTTCCATTTTTTAATTAAAGATTATAGAAAATTTAGTCTATTAAAAATCAAATTGTAAAATTTTTCCCAAAAAAAGTGCTATGTTGTTTGTTTAAATAAATTTTATTTACTTTTTTTGTAATGCAAACAAAAATGAAAATTTTTTCATAGTTAAGGTTTAGGTTAAATGCAAAGGAGGGAACTGGGAAGTTGCCTCCTTTTCGCTTTTATATAGGTTGTCGCTTATATAACACATTTCTGATTTGTTAAAATGAATTTCCATATGTTAAACAGCAGATTTTACCGCTTTTTGATTTTAACCTAAAATCAAAAAGTGCGTAATCTAAATTTAACCTAAAATTTACCCCGTTTATGTATGACCCACAAAATTACTAATTTATCATCAATAAAAACTCTTTGAAATCTTATTAATGGTTAGATTATCTTTCTTTACATAAACAGCATTCATTATCAGACAATAAAATATTATTATCCAATAATTATTAGGACTTGAGGGAAATCACTATTTTTGAAAAAAATAAAACTAAAAGCAATGGACTTCAAAGAGATATTTTCCAAATCGATATGGATTCTTATTCCTATCCTGATATATATATTCGAAGCATTTATGAAAAACCTTAAGAAAAAGACGGCACCTCCTGCCGGTAATATTCCACAGGGTGCTGAAGAACCATGGCATAATGTCGATTATGAGAATATAGAAGATGACAACGAAGAAGAATTCGATGATATAGTTGATAACAGAGTGCTTCATTATGATCCTGAATTCGAATCTATGGTTGTCGAAAATCCGCACCGTGAGACGAGATCAGAAAGAGAAGCGGAAGAGAAAGAACGTATGGGGCGTATTTATAACAAAAAAAATCATCATCAGCAAAAATCTTCTTCTATGATTGGTGAAATGCTTAAAGATGGGAAATCATTGAAGAAGGCAGTGATTCTTTCTGAAATCCTTACTCCGAAATATTAAATTCCGATTAATTATAGAATATACAGGGACATCTCATTCATTTGAGGTGTCCTTTTTTTATTATGTGATACTCTTATTAAATAAACTGTGCGATGACAATATGGAAAGTGTACGGTTGCAATATGACAAGTGTACGGTTGTCATATTGCAACCGTTCATGTTTTTTATATTAAACACATACAATTGCAAAAATCGCCTTGTTTTGAATAAATATACACAAAGAGTTATGTGTATAAGTTTATATGCATAACCTTTCAAAATATTTACATTATTGAAATAATAAAATTTATAATTAAAACCATAAATTCAATATTATTTCTATCTTTGAGAAAGTGAAAAACAAGAAATATGTTATAAAACATATACAATGATTACTATTGTGCTTTATTTATCAGAAGTGTATATTCTTTCTTTATAACTTGCATAATAATACGGTTTGGTTTTTAGCATATTGTAATATTTGTTTTCGAAAGAAACAATTAAAAAAACTATCATAGTATGTCTTTTAAAATTATAACACCCGAAGAAGCCGCTTCGTATATTAAGAACGGCGACACTATTGGATTCAGCGGATTTACCGCTGCGGGAACACCGAAAGCCGTAACACAGGCAATCGCAAAAAAGGCAGAGGAAGAACACAATGCCGGAAGAGAATTTAAAATAAGCGTATTCACGGGTGCGTCAACCAACGATTTTGTCGATGGAGCCCTGGCAAGAGCCAATGCTATTGACCGCCGTACACCATATCAGTCGAACGGTGACAGTCGCGCCGGTATAAACAACAGAGATATAAATTATTTCGATATGCATCTTTCGCATATCTCTCAGAATGTACGTTACGGCTTTCTTGGCGATATTGATGTCGCTATTATTGAAGCTCAGCATATAGAAAACAACGGTGAGATCGTTCTCGGTACTGCTGTCGGAATGATACCTACATATGCGCGTCTTGCAAAAAAGATTATAATCGAGCTAAACAGTCATATTCCAGCCGGAATCAACGGTCTTCACGATGTATACGAACCGCTTGATCCTCCTTACAGAAAAGAGATACCTATATATACACCGAGCGACAGAATCGGTACTACAACACTGACAGTCGATCCTTCAAAGATCGTAGGTGTTGTAGAGACATCTTACAGCGACGGTGTCAACGAATTTTCTCCTGTTGACGCTACAACGATGAAAATCGGAGAAAATGTAACGAATTTCCTTGTTGAAGAATATAAAGCTGGCAGAATACCGAAGGAGTTCCTTCCTATTCAGTCTGGTGTAGGCAATGTGGCAAATGCCGTGCTTGCATGTCTTGGTAAAAATCCTGATATACCTTCATTTGAAATGTATACTGAAGTAGTACAAGACTCTGTAATCGACCTTATGAAAACGGGTAAATGCCGATTTGTAAGTACATGTTCACTTACATTGAGTGATAAATGTATGACAGAGGTATTCGATAACATCGAATATTATAAAGACAAGATCGTGCTTCGTCCGGGAGAGATAAGCAATAATCCGGAGGTTATCCGCCGTCTTGGTCTTATCACAATGAATACTGCACTTGAAGCTGATATCTTCGGAAACGTCAACTCGACACATGTCGTGGGAACAAAGATGATGAACGGTATCGGAGGTTCGGGAGACTTTACAAGAAATTCATATCTTTCTATATTTACATGCCCTTCTGTGGCAAAAGGAGGAAAGATCAGTGCTATAGTTCCTTTTGTTTCTCATCTTGATCATTCGGAACATTCTGTTGACGTGATTATCACAGAGCAGGGCGTGGCTGATCTGCGCGGAAAGTCGCCTATTCAGCGTGCAAACGCGATAATCGACAATTGCGTACATCCTGATTACAAACCGCTTCTGAGAGAATATCTTTCTCTTTGCACTAAAGCGGCCCACACTCCTCATTCGCTGAGAGCTGCATTTGGCTTTCATAACCAGTTCAATGAAACAGGAGATATGAGAGAGACAAAATGGGAAGATTATGTTAAGAGCTAAGTTACAGCTATCATATCTGCTTAAAAAAGAATCCTCGTCTCCTTAGTGAGTGAGGATTTTTTTGTTTTCTTTGAATACTATTGCACTTCTGTTTTCGTTTATATAAGAATAAACGCGATAGTTTTCTTTATTATTTTGAAATAAATTAATAAAATCGACATGAAAAAACCAGCATTGATACTTTCTTTCTGCGCCGGACTTTTCTTAGCTTCCTGTAGTGAAAGTCAGAAACCGGTAGAGTCACGTTTTACTGTCAAAGTATGGGAAAACGGAGCAGAAGAATCAAACGGTATTACAAAAGAAGAATTTTTTAAGAACGATAGTTCCGATGTATACAATGTATCGGAAGCAGAGATAAATCTATTCCTTGTTCAGGGAGAGGAGAATACCGGTAAGATGGTTCTTATCTGTCCGGGCGGAGCTTACGGTATGCAGGCTATCAGAAAAGAGGGCTGGGCAATGGCTGAATGGCTTAATAAAGAAGGGGTGAATGCCGCAGTGCTTAAATACCGTCTTCCTAACGGAAACAAGGAGATTCCCCTTAAAGATGCGAAGAAAGCGATGACAATATTAAGAGCCAATTCTTCTAAATGGGGATATGATGCTGCTCAGATAGGTGTTTGCGGTTATTCTGCTGGAGGGCATCTGGCTTCTACACTTGCTACGAAATATGATAAGGATTCACGTCCGGATTTTCAGATTCTGTTCTATCCGGTGATTTCTTTTGAAGATTCTCTGACTCATCGCGGTACGCGGATGAATCTTTTGGGAGAATCATTCAGAAATCATGATCTTATAGATGAGTTCTCAAACGAGAAACATATTACGCCCGAAACTCCCAAAGCAATCCTTTTCCACAGTCTTGATGACGGAGCTGTGACACCTACAAACTCATTTGTATATAAAGAGGCACTTGACAGAAATAATGTCGAATGTCAGCTTCATACCTATCCGGTGGGAAATCACGGATGGGGTACACTGAAAGGTTTCACTTATTATAATGACTGGACACGTAATCTTTCGATATGGCTTAAGAGTTTCTGATGGCTTAAGGGCAAAAAATAAAAATATGATAAGGCTGCATCTTTGTCTGATATGATAATCAGAGAAAGATGCAGCTTTTTTATTCCGTTTAAATACCAATTTTAATAATAGATTAGAACAAGACAGTCTTATTTGCTAAAATCTATTAAATTCTTTAATTGTCAATAAAAAATTTGTTCTTTTGCATCAAATTTAGGCTATTACAGCCCTTTCGGAAACTAAGTGCAAAAAACTGTTCTGAAGGTGTTGTAAAGGCAGATGAGAAAATAAATAATCCGGCTTCTATAATATAAAAAATGAAAAACGTAACGGTAAATATTTGCCCGGTATGCGGATGCGGAAATCATAAACCGGTTTTTGAGTGCAAAGATTATTTTGCTCTCGGTGAAACTTTTATGATTAAGCAGTGTGATGCATGCGGATTCAGGTTTACAGACAACTTTCCCGAAGAAGAGGAGATTGGCCGATATTATAAAGCTGACGATTATGTTTCCCACACCGATACTCAGGCAGGGCTGATAAATAAGATATACCATTTTGCAAGAAGCATAATGCTTAAGCAGAAAGGTCGTCTTGCGGAAGGTATATATAAGGAGAATGGGGCAGACGTAAACGGAGAGGATAAAAACTTACTCGACATAGGATGCGGAACAGGATATTTTCTGAATGAAATGAAAAGCCGCGGCTGGAAAGTTAAGGGTGTGGAGAAGAGTGCTGATGCCAGGGAAGTCGCTGAAAAGAACTTTGGTATCGAACTGGCAGACGATATTTCCGTTCTTTCTTCCGATGTTTCAAATAAGCAGAGATTCGATATTATCACTTTATGGCATGTGCTGGAGCATCTGCATGATGTCAACGGTGCTCTGAAGAATATAAGGGAAATGCTGAAGGATGAGGGTACTCTTATTCTGGCTTTGCCTAACAGCAGTTCTTTTGATGCTGATAAATATCGGGAATACTGGGCTGCTTATGATGTGCCGCGTCATTTATGGCATTTTACACCGGATACGATTTCCCGTCTTGCCGTTAAGAATGGATTTATAATAACCAAATATTCGGCAATGCCTCTTGATACTTTCTATGTCTCAATGCTTAGTGAAAAGTATAAGGGCAATTCGGTTCCTTTTGTAAGAGGTATGTTTACAGGTCTTCAGGGATTGTTGAAAATAACAGGCAGCCCTGATGCCGCGAGCTCAATAATTTATATCCTAAAAAAGAAAATATAAGCGGCTTTTAACCGTAATAATAAAGAGTTTCGATTAATATGAATAATAAAAAGCAGAGCAGGCGTAAGATATTAAGCGCGAGATTTACATCTATAATAAGTATTTCCCTTGTTTTATTTGTTTTGGGTATCATTGCGTTCATGGGTGTTTTCGCAGCAGACCTTTCCACTCTGCTGAAAGAAAATATCGGGTTCACAGTGGTTCTTAATGATGATATTGAAGCTAAAGAAGTGAGCAGAATGAAACGACTGCTTGAGAATTCGGCTTATGCTAAAGATGTCACCTATATAAGTAAGGACGATGCAATTAAGGAACTTACAAAAGAGCTTGGTGAGAATCCGGAGGAATTTCTTGGTTTTAATCCATTACAGGCTTCCTTTGAGGTAAAACTTAATTCCGATTATGCCAATAACGACAGTATTGCATTTATTGAGAAAAAGGTACGCGCGATGAGCAGTTCGGTTTCCGAATTCAACTACCGCAAAGACATTATAGAGCTTATAAATGACAATATGCGTACAGCGGGTATAATCCTTCTGGGGCTTGCAGTGATCCTGCTTCTTATATCGTTTACACTTATCAATAATACTGTAAGACTCGGTATTTATTCACAGCGCTTTATTATAAATACGATGCGTCTTGTCGGCGCTACACCCGGATTTATACGCCGGCCTTTCATTCGTTCAAATATTGTGAACGGAATAATCTCTTCATTCATAGCTATAGGTCTTCTTTACGGACTTATAAATTATATAAACAATGAATTTCAGGGATTCGACGTGTTGATCACTTATGAACTCCTTATGTCGGTGTTTACAATAGTGATAGTTCTGGGAATCGTGATAACATTTATTTCTGCGCTTTTTGCAACTAATAAATATATCAGAATGAACAGTGATGATATGTATCTTATGTAATGAGAAAAATATAAAATTCAGAAAATAAAAATATTATAAAAGATATTCAGATGGAAAATAAAAACTTTGCTCTTGGAAAATCCAATTATATAGTGATAGGAATAGCGTTTCTTCTTATAGTTATCGGTTTTGCGCTTATGACCGGGAGCAGTTCGACAATGGAGGTTTACGATCCTTCAATATTCAGTTTCAGACGTATAGTAGCGGCTCCTAATATCTGTTTCGCCGGATATATACTTATGATTGTCGGCATTATGATTAAGGGAAAGAAGAAGGATTGAAAATTATTATCAGGTATTAAATAAAAAAGAGGTAATTAAAAGAAAATGACTTGGTGGGAAGCCCTTATAATGGGTATTGTGCAGGGATTGGCAGAGTATCTGCCTATCAGCAGCAGCGGACATTTAGAGATTGCAAGTGCGATATTAGGAGTGCAGGGAGAGGAAAATCTTACATTTTCCGTAGTGGTTCATACGGCAACGGTGCTTAGTACGATTGTCGTTTTATGGAAAGAAGTGGCGATATTGTTCAAAGGTTTCTTTCAGTTCAAATGGAATGATCAGACGAAATATGTTTCGAAGATCCTTTTGTCCATGATTCCGATCGGTATCGTGGGCGTATTCTTTAAGAAAGAAGTTGAGGCACTTTTTGGTGACGGACTTGTCGTTGTTGGTTGCTGTCTTCTTGTGACTGCGATGCTTCTGGCTTTTGCTTATTACGCAAAACCACGTCAGAAAACCAATATAACTTATCTTGATTCATTTATTATCGGTATAGCACAGGCTGTAGCCGTATTGCCTGGCCTTTCAAGATCCGGTTCGACAATCGCTACAGGTATTCTTCTGGGTGATAAGAAAGAGGAAGTTGCAAAATTCTCTTTCCTTATGGTCATCATTCCTATTCTTGGAGAGTCATTCCTTGACGTTTTGAAAGGATTTAAAGGTGGAATCGATCATGTGACGACTATCGAACCTTCAGCTCTTGTGGTAGGATTTTTTGCCGCATTCGTTTCCGGTGTAATAGCCTGCAACTGGATGCTTAAGATCGTTAAGAACAGTAAACTAATATATTTCGCAATTTATTGCGGTATCGTAGGTGCTTTCGCGCTTATATATTCATTAATCGCATAGTATGGATTTTGTAGAAGGAGAAGTATTATATTTCAACAAACCTCTTCACTGGACATCTTTTTATCTGGTAAAACAGATAAGAAACCGTCTGAGCAGACGTTTGAAACTGAAGAAATTTAAAGTGGGGCATGCCGGGACTCTTGATCCGCTTGCTTCAGGTGTGATGATTATCTGTACGGGTAAGGCTACTAAACAGATTGAGACTTTTCAATATCAGACAAAAGAGTATATCGCTACTTTAAAACTTGGCGAAACAACTCCGTCTTTCGATATGGAGACAGAAGTCGATAACGTGAGAGACACGTCTCATCTTACAAAAGAACTTGTAGAAGAAAAAATCAAAAACTTTCTTGGCAGCATATGGCAGGTGCCTCCGGTTTACTCGGCCGTAAAGGTTGACGGTAAACGCGCGTATGAGTTTGCACGAAAAGGTGAGGAAGTAGAACTTAAGCCAAAGGAACTTGTTATAGATGAGATAGAGCTGATAAAATGTGAATTACCGGAAATTCAGATCCGTGTGGTCTGCAGTAAAGGCACATATATCAGAGCATTGGCAAGAGATATCGGAGAGGCGCTTAATTGCGGAGCTCATCTTACGGGACTTGTGCGTACGAGAATCGGAGATGTCACTCTTGATAAATGTATAGATGCCGAAAAGATCGATGATTTCTTTAATGCAGTTTTTCCGGCACCGTCGGATAACGCTGAAAAGCAGGATTTAGTGGCGGAATAAAATTGTCTTATTGCGGGTTTTGTCGGATGATAATTCCCGGAATAGGAATTCTCGGGTATAATGCTCTTTAAAGACCGTTTATTATATCCCGCGGACAGACTGATGTTCGGCCGGCGGAATTATAAAAAGAATAAACAATTAATACGATTATATAATATGAAATTATCGCAATTTAAATTTAAGTTGCCAGATGAGCAGATAGCTCTTCATCCGGCTAAGAACAGAGATGAGTCACGCATGATGGTGATTCACAGAAAGTCGGGCGAGATTGAGCATCGTGTATTCAAAGAGATAATCAATTATTTCGATGATAAAGATATCTTCGTTTTCAATGATACAAAGGTATTTCCTGCGCGTCTTTATGGGAATAAAGAAAAGACAGGAGCGAAGATCGAGGTTTTCCTTCTTCGTGAGCTGAATGAGGAACATCGTCTTTGGGATGTACTTGTTGATCCTGCGCGTAAAATTCGTATTGGTAATAAGCTTTATTTCGGTGAAGATGATTCTATGGTTGCCGAAGTAATCGATAATACAACATCAAGAGGCCGTACACTGAGATTCCTTTTCGACGGAAGCCATGAAGAGTTTAAAAAGGCTCTTTTTGATCTTGGTGAGACACCTATTCCTCCTTATCTTAAATCTCTTCGCGAAGCGGAGCCGGATGATGAGGACAGATATCAGACTATCTTCGCTAAGAACGAAGGTGCTGTGGTTGCTCCTGCTGCAGGACTTCACTTCAGCCGTGAGCTTCTGAAAAGAATGGAGATCAAAGGTATCGACTTTAACTTCCTGACTCTTCACTCAGGTCTGGGTAATTTCCGTGACATCGATGTTGAGGATCTTACAAAACATAAGATGGAATCTGAGCAGATGCTTGTCACTCCTGAGCTTGTTGATTTCGTTAATGCTGCGAAAGACAGAAAGAGCAATGTCTGTGCTGTAGGAACTTCCGTTATGAGAGCAATGGAAAGTACTGTAAGTACTGACGGTCATCTTAAACCATACAGTGGATGGACAAATAAGTTTATCTTCCCTATGTATGATTTTACTGTTGCTAATGCCATGGTGACTAATTTCCATCTTCCGATGTCTACAATGCTTATGATGACAGCCGCTTTCGGAGGATATGATCTGATCATGCAGGCATATGATATCGCACTTAAAGAAGGATATAAATTCGGTGCCTACGGTGATGCCATGCTTATCATCGATTAACACCTTATTTAAAGAAATAAAAAAAAGAGTTATGCATAATGTTTATCTGAGCCTGGGCACAAATCTTGGCAATAAGGAAGATAATCTGACGGATGCTCTTAAGGAAATAGAAAAGAAGGCGGGAAAGGTTATTTCCCGTTCTTCTTTTTTTTATTCCTCTCCGTGGGGATTTACTTCAGAAAATGATTTTGTAAATATCTGTGCTCTTATAGAGACATCACTTGAGCCTTTTGCTCTTCTTGCTGCTCTTAAAGAGATTGAATCGGATATGGGCAGAACCGTAAAAAGTGATAAATCAGGGTATTGCGACAGGATCATAGATATTGATATTCTTATTATTGATGATCTTATGATAGACACCGAACAACTTAAAGTCCCGCATCCTCTGATGGAAGAGCGCGATTTTGTAATGATTCCTTTGTCTGAGATAAGGAAGTAATATTAAATAAGGCATGTATTTATTATATGTTTATCACATATCTTTTGATTTGAAAAATATACAATTAATAAAATTGTAGTATCTTTGCGAAGTATTAATAAAGAGGTGGACAGATTTGGCCGATTGCAACCACAGAAAAAAATGCTAAAGATTGAGACAGTCGATAGATGATGTCTCTTTATTCAGTTTCCTTTGAATAACATCATCTGTAAACAACTCCTTCCGTGCAATTTTGCCAGTCTTTCATCATATTTTTTTGATACCTGTTTTTTAGCAATATGACATGTTGCATTTATTGATATGTTTTGTTGCGCGGCATGAAATGCGTTTTCAGCCTCTATAATTATTAAAACTATATCTTTTAAATATTTTAAAAGGAAACAATAATTGATATGAACTATTTATTCACCTCAGAATCGGTGTCAGAAGGACACCCGGATAAGGTAGCCGATCAGATCTCGGATGCCTTGCTTGATGAATTCCTGGCTCAGGATCCTTCATCTAAAGTAGCTTGCGAAACGCTTGTGACAACCGGACAGGTTGTACTTGCCGGTGAAGTAAAATCGGAAGCTTATGTTGACCTGCTTGAAACTGCGCGTAAAGTGATCAACGGCATCGGTTATACAAAAAGCGAATACAAATTCGATGGCGACAGTTGCGGAGTATTTTCAGCAATACATGAGCAGTCACCTGATATCAATCGTGGTGTCGAAAGAGAAAACCCTTATGATCAGGGTGCCGGCGACCAGGGTATGATGTTCGGTTATGCCTGTGATGAGACTGACAACTACATGCCGCTTTCTCTTGATCTTTCTCATAATCTTCTTGAAGAACTTGCTTCAATAAGAAAAGAAGGAAAAGAGATGAAGTATCTTCGTCCGGATTCAAAATCTCAGGTTACAATCGAGTATAATGATCTTAACCAGCCGGTAAGAATCCATACCATTGTGATTTCTACTCAGCATGATGAATTTATAACACCTGAAAACGATTCTCCTGAAGCAATCGAAAAAGCTGAAAAGGAAATGGTTGAAGTTATCCGTAAGGATGTAAAAGAGATTCTTATTCCTCGTATATACCAAAAGCTTCCTGAAAGAGTGAAGTCATTATTCAATGATGATATAATCCTTCATGTAAATCCGACAGGAAAATTCGTTATCGGAGGACCTCACGGTGACTCCGGTCTTACGGGAAGAAAAATCATCGTTGATACTTATGGTGGTAAAGGTGCTCACGGAGGTGGGGCATTCTCAGGGAAAGATCCAAGTAAAGTAGACCGTTCTGCAGCATATGCAGCGCGTCATATTGCAAAGAATCTTGTTGCGGCAGGTGTTGCTGATGAGGTTCTTGTACAGGTAGCTTACGCTATCGGTGTTGCTAAACCTGTAAGTTTGTGTATCAATACTTACGGGAAATCAAAAGTAAATTATACAGATGCAGAAATTGCAGAGAAAGTATCTGCTATTTTTGATATGCGTCCTAAAGCAATCGAAGAAAGACTTAAACTTCGTAACCCTATATATCTTGAGACAGCGTCTTACGGACATATGGGACGTCAGCCGAAGATGGTAACAAAAACTTTCTCTTCTAAATATATACCTAAACCGATCATCAGAGAGGTTGAACTGTTTACATGGGAAAAACTTGATTATGTTGACGCGGTTAAAAAAGCGTTCGGCATATAATTTATTTTGAGTAATATTTGCTATTTGTTAAAAATATCTGATTGATACTCATTTGATATATGATTAGACAAAGAAGCATCCTGCATCACTGCAACGATGCTTCTTTTTTATTATGTTTGTGAAGATTTGTTTTGTCTTTGCAGAAATCAATAAGAATCCGAATATGAAAAATATTATAATACTGTTGGCGTTTATTTCACTGATTGCAGTTTCCTGTAAGAAGAATATTGTTGAGGGACCTAAAATCCCTTTCGTGGTTTCTCTTACTGCCGATACTCTGATTAATGAACAGATTCCCGTTATCTTCTCTAACGGAATTGACTATTTCAATGTCGATACCGTGAAGCTGGACAATGGCAACTTAATATATAAAGGTGTTTCGGATTCAGTAATGCAACTAACTTTCAGATTTCCGAAAAGAGATATCAACTTGTATCTTTCTTCCGGGGATACTCTTAATGTAGATTATAAAAATGATATAATAAGGCTGTCGGGAGACACTGTCAACAGTAAGGTGCAGGAGTTTTACAGAAAGAATGTCTATTATCGCGTAGCGCTTAAAAACATGCGGGATACTCTGGAGAATTATCAGTTAAACTCTAATTATAAGAATGTTTCTTCCGAATGGCAGAAAAAGATATCGGAATATATTTCCGCTTATCCTAATAACTATGCTTCAGGTATTATATTGAAAGAAAATCTTCCTTATTATACTGATATGACTGCAATCTCTAATCTTCACAAAGTTATGGAAGACAGATATCCCGTTGTAAGCCGACAGATTTCTAATTATGTGATAAACGGACGTGTTCCTGCAATAAAATCAAAGGTATCTTCATTCAATCTCCGGAACGAATATAAACGTAAAGAAGATGAAGGTGATAACAAGAAAAAGAATTTCAATATTTTTGATAACAACGGTAATTATAATGTGATCACATTCTGGAGCTATGATGATTCATTATCGGTAAAAAGAGTGAAAGAACTTAATGCTTTAAGTAAGAAGTTTAAAAATAAGAATCTTCGTTTTGTTACGGTTTCACTGGATACAGATCAGGAAAAATGGAAGAAGAATGTCGACAGACTTAATATTCCGGGAAGAAACTTTATTTTAGAGAAGGGACTGGGATTCGATGTGATCCAGCGTTTGGGGGTAAATACTATACCATATAATATAATAACCAATGATAAACTTATCATTACTGATAAGAATGTCTTTGGTAAGGAGCTGGAAACTCTTCTTAATTCAAATGTCAAAGAGGTGGCATCTAAAAAGAAATAAATAAAAAACCGGTCATTTATGAATTCCGATGAGGAAGCATAAATGACCGGTTATTTTTTATCCGACCACGACATCGAAACCTTCATTTCTTATCTTATCGGCAATTATATCAAGTTCTTCACGACTGACTTTCTGTAAATTTTTTTCCGGAGTAGGGCGGTCAAGCGAATAAATCATTACCTGTTTTGGTTTTATCTCCTTATAGGCTTCAAGAAGACCGTTGACTTCTTTTTCTGTGGTATTGTCAACTTTCTGTCCGTTATGTTCTCCGCGAAGAAACATAGTCTGAATAATCACATTTCCGTTAAAGCGTTTAAGATCATCAATCACCTTTTTTATATCAAAGCTTTTTGAAACCGGTTTGTCCATTATGCTTACTGTTTCGGGAAAAACAGAGTCAAGCTTAAGGATATTATTGTCAACTTTTTCCAATGCTCCGAAAACCGAAGGATCATCAATCTTTGTAGAGTTTGAAAGAACGCTGATTTTGGCATGTGGGAAATATTTGTCCCTGTACTTTATTGTCTGATCTATTATTTCAGCAAAATCAGGATGAAGAGTAGGTTCTCCGTTTCCTGCAAAAGTTATGACATCAAGTTTTTCTCCCTTTTCAGATAATTCACGGAATTTTTCCTCCATTTCATGAAGTACGATTTCCTTTGAAGGAATCTTACCTCCTTTATTATCCTTATTATATCCGCACTCGCAATAAATGCAGTCGAATGTACATACTTTACCGGTATCCGGCATAAGGTTTACTCCTAAAGAGCTGCCAAGACGACGGCTTTTTATAGGTCCGAAAATTATAGAATTAAATAGCGACATCTTTACTTATATTTATATATGCATAACCGGCATTAATTAAATAAATGATTAATGCCGGTTATTGTTCGAAATATCTTACCTATATAATATAGGAGAGAGGAGTTTTATCTTAATGCTTCAACTTCATCAGGAGTAAGAGGTGTCTTTTTACCAAGCATTTCATATCCTGTTTCAGTGATAAGGAAATCTTCTTCATTTCTGATACCTCCGAAACCGCGATATTTTTCAAGTTCGGTATAATTGATGAAGTCTTCGAACTGATGTTCCGCTTTCCATTTGTCAATAAGTTCTGGAATGAAATATACTCCCGGTTCAATAGTAAGAACGAATCCCGGTTCAAGTTCACGTGCAAGACGAAGAGACTTACGTCCGAACTGCGTGCTCTTAGGTTTTCCGTTATATCCTACCCATACTTCTCCCAGGTTTTCCATATCATGAACGTCAAGACCCATCATGTGTCCAAGACCGCATTGGAAGAACATTGCGTGAGCACCTGCTTTTACAGCTTCTTCTGCATCACCTTTCATAAGATTCAGTGATTTCATATCTTCAACCATCACTTTTGCAGAAAGATCATAAATGTCTTCGAATTTTGCTCCCGGACGCAATGCGTTGACAGCAGCATTATGCATATTATTCTGAATAGTATATATTGTGCGCTGGATATCTGTAAATTTCTTATCGGCAGGAAAAGTTGATGACATATCGCCTGCATAACCCATATCAGTTTCCGCACCGGCATCAATAAGGAACAGATCTCCTTGTTTTACGATATTTCCGTGGAAGTGGTTATGTAATGTCTGTCCGTTCTTAGTCGCGATAGTAGGGAAGGCAAGGTTTGCATTATTTTTCAAAGCCACATATTCAATAATGGCTGCAATCTCAGATTCTCTCATTCCGGGACGAAGAGTCTTGATCGCTTCAATATGCATATCAGCAGTAATGTCGCAGGCAAGACGGATTTGAGCAATCTCTTCTGCAGATTTATAATTACGAAGATTTACTACACCTTTGATAAAATCAACCGAAGGAGTTTCTTCTCCGATGCCTACATTGAGAAGTTGAAGAAGTTTTATTTTATGTTCTGCACGGTAAGTCGGCAGATAATGTATAGGTTCTGATTTAACAAGGGCAGCATGCAGATATTTCTTAAGTTCGGAATAAGGACGCACATCTGTGATTCCCGCTCTTGCAGCTTTGTCGCGCAATGATTCCTGATTGCCCATCCATACAATGGCATCTATGCTAAGTTCGTCACCAAAGATTATTTCTTTATTATTATCTATATCTATTATTGCTGCTATTCCGGCATTAGTAACTCCGAAGAAATAAAGAAATGTAGAATCCTGGCGATAACGGAACGCATTATCTTCATAATTTAATCCCTGTTCTTCATTTCCTAAAAAAAGAAGCAAACCTGTTTTGACGCTTTCTTTCAGTTTTTCGCGTCTTGCAACATAAGTATCTATTGAAAACATAACCTTAAATTTTAAATTATATCTCGAAAAATTTCTTATTTAATGCAATAAAGATATTTCAATTTATGAATAGTCACTCTTTTTATTCCTTATTTATATGCATAAAATATGGCAATACTTATATATAAGGAGAAATGTGTAGTGATAAATTACGGTTTGACATAACAATGATGATCAGAATAAAGGTGCATTTTATTTTTTTCTGATTGATTTTTAAATTAAGAGTAATATATACATAGTATTAAATACATCTATTTGAAAAGAAAAATTTCATGGAAAAAGGAAAATATGAACTCGTTAAGACAAAAATCATACGGATTAAGATGAAAATATCATATTGATAAGAATGGTTTAGTTCTTCAGAATAGAAAAATATGAAGTGTTGTAACTGTTTTTTGGGTTAAGGAAAATATAAATAAACATTGAATAGTTAAGGGTTAGCAAATAAGTAGTGTTAAGTAATTATGACAAAGTGTTAACGTGTATAAAAAATGAAAATAAATTCAATTTGAAACACTGATGTAACTTGTTGATTGAAAGAAGTGTATCTGACACATCTTGAAGAAGGAGTGAAAAAGATAATAGTAAATAAACTACAATGGTGTTGCAGGGGAAGAAAATTGCTATACCTTTGCATCCGCAATCGAGAGAGATCGGGTGCTGAAAGTTGAAATACTGAAGTAAAGGAAAGACAAAAAATAAAATGAAAAATTTTTTCTGAAAAGATTTGGAAGTTTAAAAATAACGCTTACCTTTGCATCCGCAATCGAGAAACGGACAACGCTTCGCAAGAGGTAAGAC